>NZ_JAMPQI010000002.1:0-318551 GCF_028482365.1 Providencia sp. PROV122
GGAGAAGATAAAGTTTAATCTCTTACTTTGTGGTAGCGGCCTCACGGTGAGAGGCCGTTGCGAACATCACGCCCCCCTTCAGTTTTACTGCTTTTGGCAAATTCAGTCGCCTGTACTTTTAGTTTTGTTTACATAGTGGGGGGAAGTTTAGCCTAGCAAGAATAGGCAGCCACACACGATTTAAATCACCGCATCCCATAAAACACGGTATGGTGGCTGATACATTGTTTTGATGGTCGTTATTATCGATATTATAAAATTAAACCCCAAACCCCAAACCCCAAACCCCAAACCCCAAACCCCAAACCCCAAACCCCAAACCCCAAACCCCAAACCCCAAACCCCAAACCCCATCTCATACTTTATTAACCACTTTTTATCTCAGCGCATATCTCCCCCTGATTAGCTATAACCATAAATATGGTTGTTATTCTCCCTCTACAGCACAGCTATACCGAGTTTGGCACACTACATGAACCGTTATTGATAGGATGATTGATGCGTTAATTAAAGGGGGGAATTAAAGCTTCAGTGATAATGCCCTGCTTTAAACAAAATTATTTGGTCATTGAATAGATTGAGTAAATATAAAGTAGTGAGTAACAGCTCACAGGTTTGTGTGTTCAGGTATTGAGGGTATCAAATTTGTTATTAATTATTATCTATCCCAATGGATTAGGGGGGATTAGTAAAAACTTATCACTTACTGCTTCTTTTTATGGGTATTGATAAAGCGAATAGGTTTGGCAAATATAAAGTAGTAAGTAACAGCTCACAGGTTTATGTGTTTCGGTATTAATCAGGATATCAAGTTAGTTGCTAAACTATTTATTTCAATGAGTTAATGAATTATTAGTAAGGGATTTATAACTCACTAATCTCTTTGCTGGGTATTGATAAGGTGAATAGGTTTGGCAAATATAAAGTAGTGAGTAACAGCTCACAGGTTTATGTGTTTCGGTATTAATCAGGATATCAGGTTAGTTACTAAGCTATTTATTTCGATGAGTTAATGAATTATTAGCAAGGGGTTTATAACTCACTAATCTCTTTGCTGAGCATTGATAGGGCGAATAGGTTGAGTGGATATAAAGTAGTAAGTAACAGCTCACAGGTTTGTGTGGTCCGGTATTGAGAGTATCAACCTTATTACTAAGCTTTAATTATACTAATGAGCGAGGCGCTTGAGTAACGTTCTGCTTTTATTCTTTTGAATGTATCTAAGATCTGTAATACATATCTTATAATTTAGATTATTTTTGTGTTATTGAGGATGTTAAAGTAACCCGTTGTTACTTAAGCTGTTTCTATGGTTATTGAGGATGTTAAAGTAACCCATTGTTACTTAAGCTGTTTCTGTGGTTATTGATGTATTAAAGTAACTTCTTGTTACTTAGGCTGTTTCTATGGTTATTGAGGATATTAAAGCACTCCCTTGTTACTTAGGCTGTTTCTGTGGTTATTGATGTATTAAAGTAACTTCTTGTTACTTAGGCTGTTTCTGTGGTTATTGAGGATGTTAAAGTAACCCATTGTTACTTAGGCTGTTTCTGTGGTTATTGATGTATTAAAGTAACTTCTTGTTACTTAGGCTGTTTCTATGGTTATTGAGGATATTAAAGCAAACCTATTGTTACTTAGGCTGTTTCTATGGTTATTGAAGATATTAAAGTAACCCTCCTGTTACTTAGACGGCTCTGTAGGTACTGAGAATATTAAAAAATGCCTTATCGCTACTCACTTAGACTATTCCCAGCGGTATGCAATATCCACTCAGCCTGACGCTAGCGCCAATCAATCCCAATTACGTACGGATAGATGATGAGGGAAATATTATATCTGTATTCATTTTTATTACTCTATGCCCTTTAAAAGATAGAGCTAAGATTAAAATCAGTAAGCCAATTAAATAAACGTTATCAGCCCCAGTTCTTTATTATAGAATTTATTAATGCTAATAAAAAATAAACTGAGGGGGATTGATAGCAGATAAATTTATTACTCATTAGAAATAAAATTTATATATAATTAAATATAAATTACTTAAATTGCAGTAACGGATATTTATTAATAATTAATTTAAACCAAGGCGTAAATTGGTCAGGGGTATTTTTGATTTCTGTTTGTAAGTCTGAAGGTAATACCCAGCGAATGGCAGAAACTTCATCACGATTAGGGGTTACGGCGCCATCATAATAACCAATAAAGAGGTGGTCATATTCATGTTCAATTAAGCCGCCATTGACTTCTGCATGATAAACAAAGTGGCCAACTAATGAAATTTCGGTAGTAAAACCAAGCTCTTCCATTAATCGACGTTTAGCTGCCGCTAATGTATCTTCGTTAGGGCGAGGATGGCTACAGCAGCTATTTGCCCATTGACCCGCAGAGTGGTATTTATGAGCAGCACGCTGTTGAATAAGTAATTCTCCCTTGGTATTAAAAATAAAAACCGAGAATGCGCGGTGTAATCTTCCCTGTTGATGGGCTAATAGTTTAGGCATAGTGCCTATAGGGTTATCTTGTCTATCAACAAGAATGATCTTTTCTTCCATTTGATTTAATCTTCCGTATTAATTATTTCATTAGTTTATCATATTATAGTTCAATTCGTGTTACTTGTAGATTTGAGCTTTTTCATTGATAAACGCTATTTATAACGACCCTAATCACATATTAGCTATGTGACTAGGGGGATTTTTTAGACTCAATTGGTTTGCTTAGCAATTATGGGGAACGTAGGTACGTTGTTATGCACATTAAATAGCGACTATTTTTGTTGTAGCACCCATACAGCGGCCTCGACACGAGATTTTAGATTCAATTTTTTCAAGAGGTGCTTCACATGAACTTTGACTGTACTTTCTGCGATATCGAGTTTGCGAGCAATCATTTTATTTGATAGCCCTTGTGCAATAAGCTCTAAGATATTGGTTTCTCTAGGCGTTAAAGATAGAAGATTATTTTCGGTTTGTGGTCGATTGTCTCTCAGTGATTCTGCCAACACGGAAGTCAACGCTGGGCTAACCACCATTTTGCCACTGGCGGCTTCTTTAAGAGCGACAATCAGCTCTTCTGGCTCCATATCTTTCAATAGATAACCATCCGCTCCGCGTTTGAGGGCGCTAACAAGGTCTTCACCGTAATTAGAAACGGTGAAAAGAATGATCCTGCCAGATAATTCCCGTTTTCTAAGCTCATCTAGGGTTTCAAAACCATTCATACCTGGCATATTGAGATCAAGAAGGATAAGGTCTGGATCTTGTTCTTCAGCAATTTTTATACCTGTAGCGCCATCACCGGCTTCACCTATCACGAGTAATGATGGCTCAAGACTGATTAATTGTTTGACGCCATTTCTTAGCATCGGATGATCATCAATCAATAAAATCGTGGATTTTTCGCTCATTATATTTGTGTTTCCCATGAATTGCTTTGCTCCAAAATGATTAAGTAACAGGTAAAGAAAAGGTGACTTGCACTTTTGTTCCACCTTGCGCTCTCGGAATGATTTCACACTCACCATTAAGGCTAAGCGCTCGCTCTCTCATAATAATTAAACCATAGTGGTTTTGTTTGCTTGGTGTAGGGGCAATACCTTCGCCATTATCTTCGATTGTAATTGTGACAACACCGGAATCTTGTTGAAGAGTAACTTGTGCCCAATTGGCGTGAGCATGCTTCAGAATATTGCTCAGCGCTTCTCGGATTATCTGTATGATATGAATCGATTGATGGGGTGAAATGCTTTTCGCTGGAATATGGTAATTCAATAAAATCTTAAATCCCATCTTCTGACTAAATTCGTTAATTGTGCTTTCCAATGACGGAAGTAGTCCAGGCTCCATTAACTTTAATCGAAACGTGGTGAGTAACTCTCTAAGCTGACTATAGGCAGTGTTAATTTCACCTCGCATTTCACTGAGCAATTGTTGGTGTTTATCTGGCAAAGATTCTGGTTGCATTTGTAAATAGCTAATTTGCATTTTTAGACAAGACAGCGATTGGGCGATCGAATCGTGTAGCTCTCTTGCGATAGCAGAGCGTTCATCCATAATGAGTAATTGTTGCTGTTGCTCTATTTGATGTTCCATCGCTAGCATGCCTGAAATTTGTTTTACTAGCATAAGAACCAAGTTATTTTGTTCCTCAGAAATATCTTCATTGTTCTCAATTTCCGCAGAAATGACACCATAACGGTGCATATTATCGGATAGCTCCCATAATAATGTTTTGGGATGATGAACAATATCTTTGGGAATAAATGACGGATCTTCGGATAGCGGATCATTTGAAGTACAACAAATTTCATGAAAGTATTTTTCATTGCTATCTTCGTAGAGCTTTAAACTCAAGTTTTTTAAACTTGTGATATTTTTGAGTTCGCCAAGGACTTTTTGTAATCGTAAATCGAGCGGCTCAGTTGAATGTAGTATCTGATTTGATTGATAAAGATAAGAAAGTACACGGTTCTTGTTGCGAAGATCGGCCGTTTTTTCCGCTACTCTCGATTCGAGCTGATGATAACTTTGTGCTAACTCATCAGACATTTGATTCAAGGTTAGCCCTAAAGTATTTAACTCATCTTGTTTGTTATTATTAGGGTATCGTTGGCTAAAATCTTTTTGCCCAATCGCATGAGCCATAGAGAGGAGTTTCATCCATGGATAATAAATTTTACGTCTAAGGTGCCAAATCGTGACCATTAATAACAAAAAGACTAAGCCAATAAAGATCATTTGTGTCATGGCGACATATGCGATTTTTCGTTCTGTTTTTTCGTCAATATCATGAACGAGTTCATCCAACATATTGACAAAAGAGATCACTTCATACCGCGCATCGCTGGCAGAATTGGCTTCAGAGAGTGCAGGGCGTAAGGTTTTTAACCAAAATGTGTGTAATTCGGAGAATTTTTCAGTGAGATCTTCAGCTTTAACAACTTGAGTTAATTCTAGGCTGGATAAATCATTTTCTAGTATATCAAGGTACTCTTTGGTATGGTCATTTAAAGGAATTAAAGAAAGCAGCCGGTAGCTTTGCATTCGAAGTGAACCGGATTTATTAATCGCATGAGCGTTACCTTGCACACTGATTATCATACGATTTGAAATCGTCATTCCGATAATACCAAGGATGGCTATAAGCAACATCAATCCGATAACTTGATTAATAATTGAAAATCGACGGTGAAATACCGGCATATTCATTTCCTTCAAAATGACCTCGCAATCTACTTTTTCTTTTTTATGATGGTTATATTGTTCAGAGATTGCTTAAATTTAAATATACTACTTCAGGGTTAACCCTAAATTTCTTATCTATAGGATAGCGTAAATATCAGGATAAAAGTAATTTAAATAAATCTATTTTTATTTTGAATATTTATAGGGTTAGCTAAATATACCCCTTGTACCCCTCTAGTAGGTTGTTTATATAGTGTGCAAAACCTAACTTGAATATCTCTTGATTTAGATCAGGCTAGTTGTTCCTAAATGAACACAAACTGACCTCATAAATGCTATTTATTGGGGTGAGTTATGTCTCAACGAGAAAGTTTAAATACACGGACAAAACAATCTGGAGCGATTATTCAGGATTGGCGCCCTGAAGATACTCAGTTTTGGCAAACAACAGGGCAGCGCATTGCAAATCGCAATTTGTGGATCTCTGTACCATGTTTGTTACTCGCATTCTGTGTCTGGATGTTATTTAGTGCAGTTGCCGTTAATTTAAATAAAGTAGGATTTAATTTCACAACTGACCAACTATTTTTATTAACAGCGCTACCCTCAGTTTCGGGTGCACTTTTACGAGTACCGTATTCATTTGTTATTCCTATTTTTGGTGGCCGTCGTTGGACTGCAATTAGTACTGTTTTTCTTGTTATTCCCTGTATTTGGTTAGGGTTTGCTGTTCAAAATCCAACAACACCTTATAGTGTTTTTGTCATTATTTCGTTGCTATGTGGTTTCGCTGGGGCCAATTTTGCGTCCAGTATGGCAAATATCAGTTTCTTCTTCCCTAAATCACGTCAAGGAGGAGCGCTTGGGCTAAATGGTGGCCTTGGTAATTTAGGGGTGAGCGTAATGCAGTTAGTTGCGCCATTTATTGTTGGTGTTGGCGTATTCTCTTTTATGGGGGGAGCTGGCACACCACAGGCTGATGGCTCTGTGTTATGGCTAGAAAATGCTGCATGGATTTGGGTACCTTTCTTATTATTTTTCACCGTGATGGCTTGGTTTGGCATGAATGATTTGGCAGCTAACAGAGCATCGTTAACAGCACAACTTCCTGTACTCAAAAGAGCCCATCTTTGGATCTTAAGTTTTCTTTATCTTGCGACCTTTGGGTCTTTCATTGGCTTTTCTGCAGGGTTTGCGATGCTGTCTAAGACGCAATTTCCTGACGTCATCATCTTAAAGTTCGCCTTTTTTGGGCCATTACTCGGCGCACTTGCCCGCCCTGCCGGAGGCATGCTGTCTGATCGCTTTGGCGGCGTAAAAGTGACGATGATTAACTTTATTGTGATGGCTATTTTCTCTGGATTGCTGTTCTTCACACTACCAACTCAAGGTCAAGGCGGTTCCTTCATCGCGTTTTACGCGGTATTTATGGTGCTGTTTTTAACGGCGGGATTAGGTAGTGGCTCAACATTCCAAATGATCGCAGTTGTTTTTCGCAAGCTAACTATTGATCGCGCCTTGTCTCTTGGGGCTTCAGAACAAGATGCACAAAAACAAGCGGTGACAGAGAGCGCGGCAGCATTAGGTTTTATTTCCGCTATTGGGGCAATCGGTGGGTTTTTTATTCCAAAAGCATTTGGAACCTCTTTAACACTGACAGGTTCACCCGCTGGTGCGATGAAAGTTTTCTTCGTGTTCTATGTCTCTTGTGTGTTTATCACATGGTTAGTTTATGGGCGTAAGCACAAATAATAACAACCAATAAATACGATTTAAGCAATGTATGACGCCTGTCGGCGTCTCTTTGGAGGCAATCCGAATGAGCAAATTTTTAGACCGATTTCGTTATTTCAAACAGCTTGGCGAGACTTTTTCAGGCGATCACGGACAAGAGTTGAACGTCAATCGTGATTGGGAAAATGGTTATCGTAGCCGTTGGCAGCACGATAAAATTGTGCGCTCGACACATGGCGTAAACTGTACAGGGTCATGTAGTTGGAAGATATATGTCAAAAATGGTTTGGTAACATGGGAAACGCAACAAACAGATTACCCACGTACACGCCCTGACCTACCTGATCATGAACCAAGAGGCTGCCCGCGTGGAGCGAGTTACTCATGGTATCTTTACAGCGCTAATCGGGTGAAATATCCAATGGTTCGTAAGCGCTTACTAAAATTATGGCGTGAAGCGAAAGCAGAACATCAAGATCCTGTAAAGGCTTGGTTTTCTATTATCAATGATCCACAAAAAGCACAAAGCTATAAGCAAGCTCGTGGGCGCGGCGGCTTTGTACGCTCAAGCTGGCAGGAAGTAAATGAGCTGATAGCCGCAGCTAATGTCACAACGATTAAAGAGTTTGGCCCTGACCGTATTATTGGTTTCTCTCCAATACCCGCAATGTCGATGGTTTCTTATGCTTCAGGAGCAAGATATTTATCGCTGATTGGTGGTGTTTGCCTCAGTTTCTACGATTGGTATTGTGATTTACCGCCATCTTCACCGATGACTTGGGGTGAACAAACGGATGTACCAGAATCGGCGGATTGGTATAACTCCTCCTATATCATTGCATGGGGTTCTAATGTGCCTCAAACGCGTACTCCGGATGCGCATTTCTTTGCTGAAGTACGTTACAAAGGTACGAAAACGGTCGCAGTCACACCTGATTATGCCGAAATAGCTAAATTGTGTGACCACTGGTTGAATCCTAAACAGGGTACAGACAGTGCAATGGCGATGGCGATGGGGCATGTGATCCTTAAAGAATTCCATATCGAACGCCAAGCTGAGTATTTTCGTGAGTATGTACGTACTTACTCCGATATGCCAATGTTGGTTATGTTGGATAAACGTGAAGACGGAACATATGCTGGCGGTAGAATGTTACGAGCCGCCGATTTGGTTGATTCTCTGGGCGAAGAGAAAAATGCTGAGTGGAAAACCATTGCTATTGATGAAGCAACAGGGGCGTTATGTGTTCCTCAAGGTTCAATGGGGTTCCGCTGGGATAATAGTCGCAAATGGAACCTCGAGCCTCGTAAAGCGGATGATGGGCAAGAGTTCAAAATGCAGCTTAGCCTCTTGGATGGATGCGATGAGGTTGTCGAGGTTGGTTTCCCTTACTTTGGCGGCTTAGAAAGCGAACATTTCCAAAATGTTGAGCTTAAAGACGTGCTGTTACATAAACTGCCCGTAAAACGTATTCAATTGGCGGATGGTAGCGACGCTTTGGTGACCACTGTTTATGATTTGATACTCGCGAACTATGGTATTGAACGTGGTTTAGGCGATGAGAATTGTGCCGCAGATTACGATGATATGAAGGCATACTCCCCCGCATGGGCGGAGAAAGTGACGGGGGTTAGCCGTCAAAATATCATCCGGATTGCACGGGAATTTGCGGATACGGCAGAAAAAACGCATGGACGCTCTATGGTGATTGTTGGTGCAGGTATCAACCACTGGTATCACATGGATATGACCTATCGCGCTATTATTAATATGTTAGTGTTCTGTGGCTGTATAGGACAAAGTGGTGGTGGTTGGTCACACTATGTCGGACAAGAAAAATTACGTCCACAAACGGGTTGGCTGCCTCTTGCTTTTGGCTTAGATTGGCAACGTCCACCGCGCCATATGAATAGCACCTCATTTTTCTACAATCATTCAAGCCAATGGCGCTATGAAACAGTCAAGACGGAAGAGCTATTATCCCCATTAGCCGATAAAAAAGCATTTAGCGGCTCTCTTATTGATATGAATGTGCGCGCAGAGCGCATGGGATGGTTACCTTCCGCACCACAATTAAACGTTAACCCTATTACGATTGCTAAACAAGCCGAAAGTGCAGGTATGTCGGCGGTAGATTACACGGTTAACCAATTGAAAGAAGGGAATATTCGCTTTGCTGCGGAGCAACCCGATAGCCCACAAAACTTTCCGCGTAACCTATTTATTTGGCGTTCGAACCTACTTGGCTCAGCCGGTAAAGGCCATGAATATTTATTGAAATACCTATTAGGTACTGAAAATGGTATTCAGGGGCTTGATTTAGGACAACAAGGAGAAGTGAAGCCTGAAGAGGTTGAATGGGCAGATAAAGCGGCAGAAGGAAAAGTCGACTTAGTCGTAACCCTCGACTTTAGAATGTCGAGTACCTGTTTGTTCTCGGACGTGGTTCTACCAACCGCAACGTGGTATGAAAAAGACGATATGAATACTTCGGATATGCATCCATTTATTCATCCATTGTCTGCGGCGGTTGATCCTGCTTGGGAATCGAAAAGCGATTGGGAAATTTATAAAGGGATTGCTAAAGCATTCTCAGAAGTCAGCGTAGGTCACCTCGGGAAAGAAACCGACGTTGTTACGCTGCCAATCCAGCACGACAGTGCCGCTGAAATGGGGCAACCTTTCGATGTGCGTGATTGGAAAAAAGGCCAATGTGAACTGATCCCAGGGAAAACGGCACCGCACATTATGACGGTTGAGCGTGATTATCCATCGACCTATGCACGTTATACCTCACTTGGTCCTTTGATGGATAAGCTCGGTAATGGCGGTAAAGGGATCAGTTGGAATACGCAAGATGAAATAGACTTCCTGAAAAAACTGAATAAAACCCAACCTAGTGGCGTTAACCAAGGACGGCCGAAGATTGAAACTGCTATTGATGCTGCGGAAGTTATCTTAACGTTAGCACCAGAAACCAACGGGCAGGTGGCAGTGAAAGCGTGGGATGCTTTAGGTAAAGTCACAGGCCGTGATCATACCCATTTAGCACGCTATAAAGAGGATGAAAAAATCCGTTTCCGCGACATTGTTGCGCAGCCACGTAAAATCATCTCTAGCCCCACATGGTCAGGCTTGGAAGATGAGCATGTGTCTTACAATGCCTGTTATACCAATGTTCATGAAATGATCCCTTGGCGTACCTTAAGTGGTCGTCAACAGTTATATCAGGATCATGAGTGGATGAGAGCTTTTGGTGAAAGCCTTGTGGTTTATCGTCCTCCTATTGATACCCGTGCGGCCCAACCGTTGATGGGGAAAAAGCCAAATGGTTTCCCTGAAAAGGCGCTTAACTTCTTAACGCCGCATCAAAAATGGGGGATCCACTCCACATATAGTGACAATTTACTGATGCTAACGCTGGGTCGAGGCGGACCGATTGTCTGGTTAAGTGAAGAAGATGCCCGCCAGTTAGGTATTGAAGACAACGATTGGGTAGAAGCCTTCAACAGCAACGGGGCGTTGACCGCGAAAGCCGTGGTGAGCCAGCGTATTCCTGATGGCATGATCATGATGTATCACGCGCAAGAACGCTTGATTAATTTGCCAGGCTCCGAAATTACGGCGCAGCGCGGCGGGATCCATAACTCAGTGACCCGCGTCTGCCCTAAACCGACCCACATGATTGGTGGTTATGGGCATTTAGCATATAGCTTCAACTACTATGGCACCGTGGGCTCTAACCGCGATGAATTTGTGGTGGTACGTAAAATGAAGCAGGTCGATTGGCTTGATGGTGAGCAAGATGGCTATCAGCAGGCGCTGAGCGGAAAGGAGAAAGCATAATGAAAATTCGTTCTCAAGTCGGCATGGTATTGAACCTCGACAAATGTATTGGTTGTCATACCTGTTCAGTGACCTGTAAGAATGTCTGGACCAGCCGTGAAGGCGTTGAATATGCTTGGTTTAATAACGTCGAAACGAAACCAGGTATCGGTTATCCCCATAATTGGGAAGATCAGGAAAAATGGAAGGGCGGCTGGATCCGTAATATCAAAGGTAAATTAGTGCCGCGTATGGGCAACCGAGTCGGGGTACTTTCAAAGATCTTCGCTAACCCAGATGTTCCTGCTCTAGATGATTACTATGAACCATTTGATTATGACTACAGTCATTTAAAAAATGCTAAAGAAGGGCAACATGTGCCAACGGCTCGCCCACGCTCATTAATTACTGGGCAGCGTATGAGCAATGTCAATATGGGGCCAAATTGGGAAGATGATCTTGGTGGCGAATTTAGCAAACGCGCGCACGATAAGAACTTTGAGCATATTCAAAAAGAGATGTATGGGCAATTTGAAAATACATTCATGATGTATTTGCCGCGCTTATGTGAGCACTGTTTGAACCCAGCTTGTGTAGCGACTTGCCCGAGTGGTGCTATCTATAAACGTTCAGAAGATGGCATTGTCTTGATTGACCAAGATAAGTGTCGTGGTTGGCGGATGTGCTTAACAGGCTGTCCATACAAGAAAATTTACTTCAATTGGAAAAGTGGTAAATCAGAAAAATGTATTTTCTGCTATCCACGCATTGAGTCTGGTATGCCGACAGTGTGCTCTGAAACCTGTGTTGGGCGCATCCGTTATTTAGGCGTGCTGCTATACGATGCCGATAAGATTGAGCAAGCGGCGAGTGTAGAAAAAGAAACCGACCTATATCAAAGCCAACTTGATGTATTCCTTAACCCACATGATCCACATGTGATAGAAGAAGCACAAAAACAAGGGATCCCTCTGAGTGTGATCGACGCTGCTCAAAAGTCTCCTGTTTATAAAATGGCGATGGAGTGGAAGCTTGCATTGCCATTGCACCCAGAGTATCGAACTTTACCGATGGTGTGGTATGTGCCGCCTTTGTCACCCATCCAATCCGTTGCGGATGCAGGTATGTTGGCGAGCAATGGTGTCTTACCTGATGTTGAAAGTTTACGTATCCCAGTACAGTACCTAGCGAATTTATTAACCGCTGGAGATGTCGAGCCAGTATTGCTTGCACTAAAACGTATGTTAGCGATGCGTCACTATAAACGGGCTGAAACAGTAGAAAATCAATGTGATACCAGTGCACTAGAACAAGTTGGTCTAACAGAAGCTCAGGCACAAGAGATGTATCGTTATTTGGCAATAGCGAACTACGAAGACCGCTTTGTGATCCCATCAAGCCATCGTGAGTTAGCGCGAGAAGCTTTCCCAGAAGCGAAAGCGTGTGGCTTTAGCTTTGGCGATGGCTGTCATGGCAGCGATAGCAAGGTGAATTTGTTTAATAGTCGCCGTATCGATGCGATAGATGTGACACCAAAAACATCGCAGGAGAAAACATTATGATGTCGTTGAAAGTGATTTCGCGCTTACTTGACTACCCAAGTGAAGCGTTATGGCAGCATCGTGATGAGCTTATCGAGGCGCTAGAGCAAGCGAATGAGTTGCCATTTACCCAAGCCGTTCAACTGATGATGTTTGTGCGCGAATACCTTGATGAAGATCTGTTAGACATGCAAGCACAATATTGCGAGCTATTTGATAGAGGACGCGCAACTTCCTTGTTGCTATTTGAACATGTGCATGGGGAGTCTCGTGATAGAGGGCAAGCAATGGTTGATTTGATGGCGCAGTATCAACAGCAAGGATTGCAGATTGATTGCCGCGAATTACCGGACTATTTACCGATTTATTTGGAATATTTAACGGTATTAACCCCCGACCAAACCCGTGAAGGCTTAAGCGATATTGCGCCAATTTTGGCGCTATTGGGTGAAAGATTGAAACAACGCCAAAGCCGATTCGGTGTGTTATTTGACCTTCTTTTGACGCTATCGGCGACTGCTATCGAAACTAGCCAATTGAGTGGGCAAGTCGCAGCGGAAGCACGAGATGATACGCCAGAGGCATTGGATGCTGTTTGGGAAGAGGAGCAAGTGAAATTCTTTACCGATGAAAAAAGTTGCGCGAGTGAAGTGACGGCTCATCAACATCGCTTTGCAAACGCGGTTGTGCCTCAATATTTGGATCTTGATGCGGGCTATAATGCGGGAGTTCAAAAATGAATTTTATCAATCAATTCTTCTTCGATATTTACCCCTACATTGCCGGTACTGTGTTTATTGTCGGTAGCTGGTTACGTTATGACTATGGGCAATATAGCTGGCGAGCTGGTTCAAGCCAAATGCTTGATAAAAAGAATATGCGCTTAGCGTCCAATTTGTTCCATGTCGGGATCATTGGTGTCTTTTTGGGGCATTTTTTCGGTATGTTAACCCCGCATTGGGTATATGAGTCTTTCTTGCCAATGCATATTAAGCAATTGATGGCGATGATTGGTGGGGGCGTATGTGGGCTAATGGTACTGATAGGTGGAGCGATGTTATTAAAGCGCCGCTTAACGAATCCGCGTGTCAGAGCTACTTCATCCTTTGGCGATATTATGATCTTAACCTTACTGGTAATACAGGTCTGTTTAGGGTTACTGACTATTCCATTCTCTGCTCAGCATATGGATGGTAGTGAAATGTTGAAATTGGTAGGGTGGGCACAATCGGTTGTCACCTTCCATTGGGGGGCGTCACAATACCTCGAAGGAGTTGGAATTGTCTTTAAGTTACACCTTGTTTTAGGAATGACGCTATTTTTGTTATTCCCATTCTGCCGTTTAGTGCATATCTGGAGTGCGCCAATAGAGTATATTACGCGCCGTTACCAGCTAGTGAGAAATCGTCACTAAAAATATGGCCTTGCAAATGAAGGCAAGGTCAGCTCGTGTTCTTGTGTAAACAACAAATATTGCTAATGTAGCAACCCCATATCATCGATATGGGGTTTTTTGCTTCTTTAGGCGCTTAAACGTGTTTTGACTTGTTTGGCTAAAGTGATAAGCAAAACGAGTATAATGCCCACGATTAACCCAAAAATAAGGTTTGCCAATGAAGGCGTAATGAATTGCATTACCTTACCAATTGCAGGTGTTAATGATAGCGCTAGGGCTAACTCTTCTATCCAATAATAGACTGTTGTTATACCATGAGTCAGAATACCGCCTCCGACCATAAACATGGCAGCTGTGCCGACAACGGATAAGGTTTTCATTAGGTAAGGCGTGGCGTAAATAAGCCATGTACCTAATTTGCTTAACCAAGCAGAAGCCTTTTTCTGTAAATAGAATCCGAGATCATCCAGTTTGACAATACCTGCCACTAGCCCATAAACCCCAATTGTCATAACAATCGCAATAATGGAAAGAACAATAACTTGGTTCATAAAGGTTGTTGCAGAAACGATACCGAGTGTGATCGCAATAATTTCAGCGGATAACACAAAATCCGTACGTACTGCTCCTTTGATTTTGCTTTTCTCAAATGCCGCCAGCTCTTCCGGCGACATGACGGCTTTTTGTTCCCTTTTTTCATGGTGTTCTTGGGCGGAATGGAGATATTTGTGCATTAATTTTTCTGCGCCCTCAAAACACAGGTAAGCCCCACCAATCATCAGTAAAGGCGTCACGGCCCAAGGTATGAAGGCACTGATCAATAAGGCGAGCGGAACCAATATCAGTTTATTGATAAAAGAGCCTTTTGCTACGGCCCATACCACAGGGATTTCTCGTTCTGCTCGAACCCCTGTGACTTGTTGGGCATTTAAGGCGAGATCGTCACCTAATACACCGGAGGTTTTTTTCGCGGCCATTTTTGTCATTACAGAAACGTCATCTAATACGGCTGCAATGTCATCAAGTAAAGCAAGTAAGCTACTTCCTGCCACAGAGTGATCCTTTTTGTCTAATTTAAGGTGTGTTTAATGTTAATTAGGCTGATATTGCGATAATTAGTTCACCTTTCGGTAGGTAAATAAATCCGATTTAGAAGGAATCTATGTCTGTAAGCCAAGAGATGGAGGCTCCACTTTTTAATTGTGAATTTTTTATGACAGTGGAACCAATATATATATTTTCTCTCTAATCATCTAAATTACCGTGTTTAGATGAGTTTTAAAAAGTATCGTTTGAACAAAATAATAGCAGAAAGTGACCAAGGAAGGTGGCTTTCGAATGAATGGTTTAATAAGGTTAATACATGTCTCCTGCACCTGTTTTGAGTATTGTCGTTGCCGTTTATAATGGTGAAAAGTTTCTTCCTCATTTTTTTGATAGCTTATTAGCGCAAAATCTGAGTAATTGGGAATTAATCGTCGTAAACGATGGTTCAAAAGATAACAGTGAGGCGGTGATCCGCCAGTATCAAGATAAATTCAGTCACTTTACATTATTAACGCAAGACAATCAGGGGGTTTCTGTCGCACGTAATACCGGCATGGCAGAAGCGCGAGGGAAATATATCACTTTCCCTGATATTGATGACGAAATTAGTCCTAAAATGTATGGTCGCTTGTTAGAAATTGCGTTGGCGGGAGATTTGGATGTAGCCACCTGTAACGGAACATATATTTACACTAATGGTGATGCACCAAAAGCGATTTTTCCACCCAATAAAGTACCATCAACAGGTGTGATTAGTGGCCCTGAATGGCTGGAAATTGGTTTAAGTTCACGTAAATTTTTACATGTGACTTGGTTGAATCTTTATCGTTTGGATTTAATTCGCCAGCATAACTTTTCCTTTGAACCTAAATTGCACCATCAAGATATTCCATGGACTACGGAATTACTGCTGGTGGCGAAGCGAGTTCAATTTATTAATGAGCAATATTACGATTATCTGATCCATAATCAGTCGGTTTCCCACTCCTTGCAAGGGGATGAACGGTCTATTCGTAAGATAAATACCTATTTGAAAATCATTGATATGCTGTTGGATATCTATAAGCGCTATCCGAAACAGGTTGAACAGGCGCCAGCGTGTTTATGGCAGGTCGGTAAAGAAGGGCTTGGGATTACTCAAGCCATACTTGCCATTAAATCACCGGAAACACAGCGAGATGTCGCCCGCATGTTTTTTGAGAAAGGTTATTGGGATGTGATCTGGTCTCATGCGACGACGATCAAGTTAAAATGGCGTTTGATCCGTCGTTACACTAAGTTGAAAGCTATCGCTAAATAATCGCTAAAGGGTAGCGAATGGAAACATTGGCTACCCTTGTTTTGAAAAGGCCTAATTAGGTAATCTTTTCAATGAATCAATAAACAATTCCCACAATCTAGCATTATCCAATCGAGTCGCAACTTGCGTATGGCAGTCGCTAACTGGCGGATGCCGGAAATCAGTGACAGTCATCCCTGTGGTCAGTGCCCCTTGTAATTCAATATTTACCGGCGCTTTTTGGGTTGTGATTAATGTTGGATCAATAACATAAGCAACAGCGCAAGGGTCATGCACAGGGGCGTGCTCATTGGTTCCATTACGTTGGCGATATCCCGCAGTGTAGTAACTTAATGAGTCCACGACAAACTGGCTTATCGGTGTATTGAGTGCGGCGATATCGGCCATAATTTTGTCTGTCGGCCTTGCTTGGTGTGTTAAATCGAGGCCTACCATGGTGAGTGGCCAGCGTTCATTAAACACAATATGAGCAGCTTCTGGGTCGATAGCAATATTGAATTCGGCGACCGCAGAACGATTTCCGGTGTGGTAGCCTCCTCCCATTAAAACCACTTCTTTAACTAAATCGACGATCTCAGGCGCTTTTCTTACAGCAAGGGCAATATTAGTTAGCCCCGCAGTAGGAACGAGTGTGACCGTTTTAGGTGGATGGGATTTTAGGGTATCGATGATGAGATCAATGGCATGGCGCTTATCGAGTGGCTGTGTAGGGGAAGGAAGATGGGTGCCATCAAGGCCACTTATACCATGTACTTCTGCCGCATTTTGGATGTTACGTATTAGTGGGCGAGGACAGCCTGCTGCAATAGGGATTTGTTTTCCACCAGCGAATTCAGTGATGGCTTGAGCGTTGTGGGTGACTTTATCTAACGTTTGATTACCGACGACAGTAGTAATTGCTAGCACATCGATATCAGGATGCCCTAATGCCAATAGAATTGCCATTGCATCATCATGGCCGGGGTCGCAGTCTAAAATGATTTTCTTTTGTGGCATTTTTCTCTCCTAAAGTTGGCAGGAAAATGGTTAAGCATGAATGTATTAAGGAATGAGCTTAACCATAGGATCCATTGCTAATTGAGTCTATCTAAGCGTGTTATTAAGGTTAAAAAATTGCGTGTACATTTCCTGTGATACATCTCGGATTTATATGGATGGTGATAAATAGTTGGTAACAAATTATTAATACTTTTGGACGAGAGTGTGATTTGATTAACATATTAATAACAATTGGATTGAGTTGCTTAGGATAATGTGGTTTTTATAAGCTTTTGGCAGCTGATTTTATCGCTGAGAGAAAATAGCTTATTAATAAGTTAATGACTTTGGAGGCAGAATGGAAAACTATCTGGATAAACTACCTGATGTGATTGATTCTGTTGCAACCAACCAATTTTATCCTAATTTATTATCATGGCTATCATCATTTATTGCATTTGATAATGCCATTGTTTATTCATTTGAAAAAGATGCCCCACCACGCTTTTTATCGAAAGTTGAAAAGCGCAACAGTGACAGTGTGAACCGCATTTATCAACGCGGGGCTTACCTTATGGATCCTTTCTACCAAGAGTTACAAAAAGGGGGAGGCTCCCAGGTGCTGACATTGAGAGAACTAGCACCAAAAGGTTTTTATCACACGGATTACTATCTCAATTTTTACCGGAAAACAGGTTGGTGTGATGAAGCGGGGCTGCTACTGGAAATCACCGCAGATAGGCAGTTAGGGATCTTTTTTGGTAATGAAGATGAACCGTTTTTATCTGAAAAATCAACACAGGCACCTTTAAAAGAAGCATTTGAAATTATTCGTAGCATGGCAAAACTGCATAAAGAAATTTCTCCAAATGATGTTTCTAGCCACTATCGCTTAGCAGATATGCAGACTCGTTTCGGTTTAACGCCAAGAGAGTGTGAAATAGTGGAACTGATCCTTGAAGGTAAAGGCTCTCCGCAGATTGCGCAGTCTCTCTTTATTAGTTTAGGCACAGTAAAAAACCATCGTAAGAATATCTATCAAAAGTTGGATATTAATTCTCAAGCAGAATTGTTTAACTTATTAATGAATCATCGAAACCACCCTTCTTATCGTCGCTGTTTGTGTTGAAATTTCTAACATCAAGCATGACTTTAAAATTGTGATTATTAATATAAAAATAATACATAATATTATGATTTAATTTGTTTTTGTTCTATTTTTAAATTAGTTGTTTATATCGAAATATTCTACCTGTGTCACAAATGTTAAATCAATGTTTCAAATATCCCTAAAGGGCTATGTAAATGTTAAAGCAAGGTTAAGATAATCGAGGTTATCGAAAGATACTAAATAGGGTATCCATTATGAATAACCAAGTAGAATCATTAACTTATTACGCTGCTACTAAAAAGTATGACCTACGTTTTCCAACATTGAGAGAAGACTTAGATGTTGACGTTGTGATCATTGGTGGTGGCTTTTCCGGTATCCATACGGCGCTTGAATTATGTGAAAAAGGCATCACCAATATCGCGATTTTAGAAGGGCGTTATCTGGGATATGGCGGTTCAGGGCGTAACGGTGGACAAGTCATGGCGGGAATCGGTCATGATATTGACGCCATTAAAAAATATGTTGGCAAGGAAGGTTTAGAAACTATTTTTAAGCTTAGCAACATGGGGGCGGGGATCATGCGCGACCGTATTGCTAAATATAATATTGATGCCGATTTTTGTCGTGGTTACGCCTACTTAGGGAGTAACAAACGCCAAGAAAAAACGTTACGCAGTTGGTTGAATGATTTTAAAGCCGTCGATCCAGATGAGGAAATTGAGTTTTACTCAGGCTCTGATCTTAAACAGATCATTGGTTCGGATGCATATACCTGTGGCATCAAACATATGGGCGGCGGTCATGTTCACTCCTTGAATTTACTCTTGGGTGAAGCAAAAGCTATTAGCGAAGTCTATGGTGCGAAAATTTTCGAAAACAGCCAAGTCGTCAATGTGGAATACGGTAATACCATCACAGTGCGTACGGCAATGGGATCTGTGCGAGCGCAAAAAATGCTATGGGCTTGTGACTCATTCCTGAATGGTCTTGAACCCACAATTTACCCAAAAACCATTAATACCTACGCTTATCAATTAATGACAGAAGAGTTACCTGAAGAACTCATTGAGCAAATTAGCCCTATTCGTGGTGCTTACAGTGATATTCGCCCTGTCATTGATTATTACCGAGTGACAAAAGAAAACAGGCTGCTGTTTGGTAGCTCAACGCATTTTCTTGAGTATATCCCGTCTGATCTAAAAGCTTGGAACCGTAATTTGATGCTAAAAGTTTTCCCCTATCTAAAAGATGTCAAAATCGAATTAGCATGGGGCGGACCGATGGCATGTAGTGCGAACCTATTCCCGCAAATAGGAACATTGCCACAACATAAAAATGTATTTTATGTACAAGGCTATTCCGGTTTTGGTGTGACGCCGAGCCAGATCGTGTGCAAAGTGCTTGCAGAAGGTATGGTCGAAGGGTCAAGCCGTTATGACTTAATGAGTTCTATTCCTCATGCCAACATCATTGGTAAGGACAAACTGCGTAATGTCATCGTATCACTGGCAAAAATTATGCACCAAACATCGGGTTACTGGCAGGGGCGCCGCTAACTCAACTATTTTGTACCATCGTGTTAATAAATAAAAAGGTGAAGTCATGATTAGTCCACTACTGTTAAACAAACCACTTCCTGATTTACTGAATATTGGTAGTGTAACCAATTTAGGATCAGAGGTTGTTGAAGGTGACCCACAAGCTAGCGTTGCGATGATCCATGGTGAGCCAACAGATAACCTAACGTGTGGTATTTTTGCCTGTACTAAAGGTAAGTTTAAAATGGTTTACCCATTTGATGAAATGGCGACAGTATACGAAGGCTCAGTCAAACTGACTGATGTCAAAACAGGTAAGACTGTTGAATATCATAAAGGTGACACTTGGTTTGCTGCTAAAGGCACTGAAGTCCTATGGGAGATCACCGCTGAGCGTTTTGTTAAGCATTATCTTGCTTGTGTAAACGCATAATTTATTTTTAAAAGTGGAGTGATAACGATGAATCAATTAGCCCTATTGCCGGAAGTTAGTGCGTTTTTGCAACGTCAACATGGACATTTTATCAACGGCCAGCCAGTTTCCGGTGAGGGGGATGCCTTCTTTGAAGTCGTTAACCCTGCCACAGAGCAAGTTATCGCGAAAGTGAAAGAAGGCACTAAGGCCGAAGTGGATGCTGCTATGCAGGCTGCTTACACCGCTTTTCGTGGTGCTTGGGCAAAAACAACGCCGATGGAGAGAGGTAACTGCCTCAATCGCTTAGCGGACTTGCTCGAAAAACATCTTGAAGAGCTGGCGCAGTTAGAAACCTTATGTTCAGGGAAAACCATCCAATTATCGCGTTTTCTTGAAGTTGGCTCTGCTGCTCAGTTCTTACGTTATTTTGCAGGTTGGGCGACAAAAATTAGCGGTGAAACACTGAATGTCTCTCTACCATCATTTAAAGGTGAACAGTATTCAGCCTTTACCCAGCGTGAACCAGTAGGGGTTGTTGCCGGCATTATTCCGTGGAACTTCTCAATTATGATTTCCATTTGGAAGTTGGCAGCGGCGCTGACTTGTGGCTGTACTATTGTTTTAAAACCGAGCGAATTTACACCGTTAACTATGCTGAGAGTGGTTGAATTAGCCAAAGAAGCTGGGATCCCTGATGGTGTTATTAATATTGTTAACGGCGGTGGTCGTGAAGTTGGCCCAGCGTTAATTAGTCACCCATTATGTTCGAAAGTGACCTTTACGGGGTCAGTACCCACAGGACTTGCCGTAGGCCGAGCTGCAATGGAAGGGAAACTCACCCGTGTAACTCTCGAATTAGGCGGTAAGAATGGGGCGGCTTTCTTGGCTGACCTGCCTGTTGAAAAAATTGTTGATGGCATTATTGAAGCGGGTTACCTCAATCAAGGCCAGATTTGTGCGGCAGCGGAGCGTTTCTATATCCCATCTTCTTTGATGGATGAAGTATTAGCTCAGCTTAAACAGCGTTTATCTACCTTGAAAATTGGTTCTCCGTTGGATGAAACAACCGAAATGGGGCCATTGGCGAATAAAGCCCATTATGAAAAGATTTTAGGGTTATTTGAGAAAGCGCGTAAAGAAGGCAATGAAATTGTCTACGGTGGTCAGCCGATAGCTGGTGCGGGTTATTTCGTACCGCCAACCATTATCCGTGCGAACAGCCCAGATGATGCGTTAATGAAAGAAGAAACATTCGGTCCAGTGGGTACTTTCTTAAGTTACGATGATGAAGAAGAGTTGATCGAACAGATGAACAGTACGCCATTTGGTTTGGCCGCGAGCCTTTGGACTAACGATCTGAGTAAGGCGATGCGTATGATTTCACGTATCGAGGCAGGAACCGTTTGGGTCAATATGCACACATTCCTTGACCCTGCCGTACCTTTTGGCGGGATTAAATCCTCGGGTATCGGTCGTGAATTCGGCAGTGCGTTTATTGAACATTACACAGAACTGAAGTCGGTCATGGTTCGTTATTAATTGTTAATGTTGTTGTATTCAGCATGCCTCCAATGCAGTGTTGCCAGTAGTTGTATTTGGACGTGTTGTATCGAGTATTTTTTGAGTCAATTTTATAGTGGTTGCCCAGCTAACGCTGGGTTTTTTTTATCTCCAAAAAGTCAGGAGCAGCTTTTCTAACATTAGCCTTAAAGGAACGTTGAGACTCGGCTGGAGAAAATTATCAGTGGAGGTCACTCATGAAAACCCGTGCTCCCTGAGCTTTTGTTATCTTTTTCCTCTTGGTAACGTCGGTATCACAATCTTCGAAGAGAGTGCCTTAACTACGTACATAACCCAGTGTTAGGTAGGGCACAGAATGCCCTTTAGATAGGTTAGAACGTTTTCTGATATTGATTGTGAGACGATGCAGGATACCGCTTATCCATTAATTATTTTTAGTCTAAAGATAGATATCAAATCGCCGTAAACTCATTTCAGTTTCAGTGTCACGTTCAAAAGCCACCTAGCAAGAGCGAGTTATCAATGTACAGGTAACCGATTTGAAGGTTATTTGTAACGGCATTCACTATTAACTCTCAAACGACAAATTCTCGATATGGTTTTGTGTTGGTTTTTGGGGAACATATTAAAAATTAACACGAAAAGGGAGTTTACTTGAATTTACAAAAATCGATGAGTGAGATACAAGATAATTTAGTAGATAATGCTTTGATGGTAGGGGTAAATAATCATAAAGACAATTAAAATGTTTATTTTTTAATTTTAAATATTATAAAAAATAATGAAACTCATTTTAGTTGTTTTTGCTTTTGGTTATTTTATTTACGATAATGTTATTAAGTTTGTTTTTGTCTAAAAAATTATTTTAGCGAAAAACATGATAAATGGGTATACGTATTTTTTAATGTTTTCATATGTAAAAATTTATTATTAATAATAATGGGTAAATATACGTATATTAATTTAATGGGATTATTAAAATATAAAGTAATCATTTAAAGTGTATTATTCAAAAAGTCTTTTTAATCATTTGGTTAGTTGTGAAAATCCAGTAGTTGTATTTATATTATTATTTAATTCATCGAACAATTTACGTCACTTGATAGGCCTCACCTATCGTAAGTGGTTTGTTCGATCGAAATAAACTTCTTTAATCGAATATAGATAAGAGTTAGATTACATGCAAATAAAGAGTATTTAATTATCTAATAATTTATTTCTATTTGGTTTTTCATTTTTTTTATTCTGATAAATACTTGCACTAGAGAGATTGTTTTATGGTTTCACAAGAAAAAGAACATTTTGATGTGATTAACTCTGAAATTGGTGAATTTATAAGAATGATTAGAATAAAAAAAGGGTTAACGGGAGCTGAGCTTGGTAAATTAATAGGTGTAAGTCAACAGCAAATTTCACGGTATGAAAGAGGTTATCATACACTCTCATTATCAGATTTTACATTTATACTATCAGTGATGAATGTGTCATTTTTAGACTTTATTTCATATTCGTCATTCTTTAAGTCTGATGATTGCCATATAACGCCAAAAGACTACATGTTATGAAATGATAACCTATTTCTGTTTAAAGAATCTTTATAGTATAGATAAAAGTTAAACTAGTTTTAGCTGTATTGTCTTTCTAATATATTAAATTAACCTTTTAGCTTTATAGCTAATGGGGATGGACTTCGTGAATTTTTATGTATTAGAAAGTGTTTTATCTAAAATGCTTTCTAATACAGATATATTTATCTGTGTTGAGTAATTAAATAGTCTTAATTTTATTATTCAATTTATAATTAAACTTAAAACATTGATAGGAAATAGTATGAAATTAAATAAAGCTATGGCTGTATTAGCAGCGGCTATGTTAACCACATCTTTCGCTTCACTTGCAGACGTTAACTCAGGCACCGTGACTTTCAAAGGTGAAGTTCGTGATACTCCTTGTAACCTAGATGCGGGTCAAGGCGGTACGGCAACGGTTGTTGATTTTGGTCAGCTATCTCTAAGCCAATTAAATGCGGGCGATTCAAAATACAAAAATTTTGAATTGAACCTGAAAAATTGTTCTTTGACTTCTATTGACGATACAGATCCACAAAACCCAGTCACAGTTACTAAGACCGCAACGATTACTTTTGATGGTGTTAGCAAAATTGCAGGTCAAAATCTTTTAGCAACATCAGGTAGCGCAGCAAACGTTGCAGTTGGTATCCAAGATATTACTTTTGGAACCCCTGCGGCACTGAACCTACGTGATGGTGATAATACATTGACTTATTCTGCTTTCGTTAAGAAGGTGGGTGCTAATGCTGTAACAGCAGGTGATTTCTCAACGATCTCTACTTTCGAAATCGCATACCAGTAAGTTATACAGGCTCCTTCACTATTAGGCGAAGGAGCCTATAATTTGAAAAATTAATACTATGAAAAGCTTGCTGATTATTACTCTGTTATTCTCACCTATTTTCAGTATGCCAGTCTTTGCTGCAATGAATTGGGGACAGGCAACAGTAAAAGGAGAGGTACTCGCTTCTGGTTGCTCAATTCAATTGACGAGTAAAGACCAAATTATTGATTTTGGTGCCTATGCCTTAAGCAAGTTAGAAGAAAATAAGATAAAGAAACCATTTAAAATAATTTTAAATAATTGCCAATTATCAAATTCTTACTTCAATGATGAAAAATCGCCTGTACGAATAAAGTTTACAGGTCCAGCAACAAATAATTTTAATGGCTTTAAATTTAATGATGCCGATGGTTTAGCTATTTATATATTAAGTGGAAACGATGTTGTTAAACCTAATCAATACTACCCAATTTATAAATTAAAAAGAATATCTGGGAAAACAAAATCGATTAATGAACAGCAATTAGACTTTTTATCTGAGGTTATTGTTGTTGATAAGCTAAAGCCTCAATTAGGAGAATTCTCAAGTATCATTACATTTGATATCGATTACTATTAATCTAATGAGTATTTATGATGTTATCAACAAAAGAAAAAATAACGATATTCATGGTATCGATGCTTTGTTTGACTAAAGTGTCTTACGCTGTAGAGTTTAATACCGATATACTTGATAGCGAAGATAAAGCTAACATTGACGTCTCAAGATTTAAAAATCCTAATTTCATTCTACCGGGAACTTATTTCTTTAACATCATTATAAATAGTACTCAATTGACGCAGTCTACAGTTCCTATTCAAATTATTGGTGATAGTACAGATGCCTCTGTCAGTGATGTGTGCATTGATAAGTCATACATTAATAGCTTAGGTATTAAAGAAAAGTATATTGACCAATTAACCTATTGGAATGATGGGGCGTGTATTGATTTTTCGGCATTAAAAGGGGGCAGTGTTGTCCCTAATTTATCCGAAGGCACTGTGACGCTAAATATACCACAATTATATCTCGAATATATGGATAATAACTGGTTACCGAAATCATTGTGGGATGAAGGTATCAGTGGGTTGTTATTAGACTATAATGCAAACTATCAATATAGTGATCGGGATAGCTTAAAGAATCAGATTGCTTCCATTAGTGGATATCTTGGCGCCAATATGGGAGCATGGCGCCTACGTAGTGAATACTATGGTAATTATCAAAGACAAAATTCCAATGGTAAAACATCGACAATACGTAATTTTTTATTTAATGCCATTTATTTATATAGAAATATAAAAGCGCTAGATTCTAAATTAGTGATTGGTGAGAGTACAACCCCCTCACAAATTTTAGAGCCAATTAAATTTACAGGATTATCATTATTCACTAATGATTCCATGTTACCACCAAGGTTACGTGGATATGCACCAGAGATAACAGGTATAGCTAAAACGAATGCGCGAGTTGTCATTACACAACTCGGACGTGTATTGCACGATGGAAATGTACCTGCTGGACCATTTAAGATTCAATCATTAAACAGTGGAACTCGTGGTGAGCTTAACGTAAAAATTATTGAGCAGGATGGTACTGAACAACAATTTACAGTGAGTAGTTCGAATGTTCCGTATTTAACGCGTCCGGGCACCACGCGATATAACGTATCTGCGGGGCAACCGACAAAAGTGGATCATTCGGTATATCGTGGTGTGTTCTTTTTTAGAGCAGAGGCTTCTCACGGTTTAAATAACAATTGGTCGTTAAACGGTGCAACAGATATTAGCCAAGGCTATCAACAGGTTTCATTAGGTGTTGGTCGTTTTATGAATCGGTTTGGTGCACTTTCTGTGAACATTACGCGTTCGTTCGCACAATTAGATCATGATAGTCCTTCAGGTAACTCATACAGTGTTAATTACTCGAAAACATTCGATGACTACGATATGGACTTAACTTTTGCAGGGTATCGATTTACTGATAGAAAATACTATACATTATCCCAATATTTAGATTTAAGAGATGATAGGGTTGTTGATAGCGAAAAAGAACGTTATCAAATAACGCTTTCTAAGCGCTTAGGTGAGTTTAATATAAACTTAAATTATCAATTGCAACAATATTGGGATAGAGGTCAAACTCATCAATATGGTCTTAATATAGGTAAAAGTATCAATCTTCCTTACTTAAAACTACAGGGAGGAAGCATTACATTATCAGCAAATAGAAGTTATTATCAAAATAAATATGATGACCAAATTAGCTTAATGCTTTCTGTGCCATTTGGTAAGCAGTTTTATACTTTTGATACAATGAAATATAACGATACTTATAATTCGCGTGTTTCAGTGTCTAATTTAACAGATGATAATGACTACTATAATATAAGTGCATCGACAAGCTACGGTAAAGATGCCAAAAAACAAAGTACACTTGCTGGAATGTATGATTTACCGACACGCTATGCATCTATCAATAGTAATATGTCTATCTCGGATAAAGGGGATAGTAGTTTAGGCTTAGGACTCAATGGTGGGGTGACATTGACGCAACATGGTGTAGCTTTACACAGTTCATCATATTCTTCTGCCTCAAGGTTAATGATAGACACAAATAATATCGCGGATGTTCCTTTAAATAATGGTACAACCGTGACGAATGGATTAGGTATTGGCGTTATTCCTAACATGACTAACTATTATAAAAATAGTTACAATGTGGATATGAGTAAATTACCAGATAATATTGAATCATCAAATACAATTTATGATATCGCCTTAACAGAAGGCGCTATTGGATATAGAAAAATAAGTGCAGATAAAGGTTTTAAATTATTTGCAACGATTAAAATGTCTGATAACTCAGGGTCACCACCATTTGGTTCTCAGGTATTAAATGAAAAAGGACGAGAGGTCGGGATTGTAAGCGATAATGGATTAGTTTGGTTAACAGCGGTTCAATCAGAAGAAAAGTTAAATATCAACTGGTCTAATAAAATACAATGCAGTACGACCTTACCAACCTTAGATAATGTAAATCAAATTATTTTAATTTGTGAGAAATAGAGAGTTTTTATGAAATATAAATTATTGTTAATTCCACTATTATTTATAGCACATAACAGCATGGCCGCGGTTTCTCTTGATAGAACAAGAGCGATAGTAGAAGGGAGCTCTAATCCAGTTATTATTAATATTGAGAATCAAAGTGATACTTTGCCCTATTTAGCTCAGGCTTGGATTGATGATAAAGATGGTAATAAATTAACAACAGGGCCGTTAATTGCAACACCATTGGTTCAACGTTTGGAACCAAACGTAAAAAGTATGATTCGAATCTCGACGACGGATGTATCTCAGTTACCGAAAGATAGAGAGTCTGTTTATTACTTTAATTTAAGAGAGATCCCGCCTAAAAGTGATAAACCGAATGTTATGCAGGTCGCATTACAGTCAAGAATTAAATTATTCTATCGCCCAGAGGCGATTTTAGATAAGGCAAAAACCAATTGGGCTTTAGATTTAGAATTACAATCTGTCAGTAATGGTTATGTGGTTAAAAATACATCACCTTTTTATTTGACCGTGATAGGCTTAGCCGGTGATAGAAATAAGTCAGAAAATGGTGCCTTTGATTCGTTTATGATCGAACCTTTTGGTTCTTATCAAGTCAAGACTGCTCATTTTCAAAAGCCTTATCTTACTTATATTAACGACTATGGCGGAAGGCCAACAGTTTCATTTAACTGTGATGCATCCGTCTGTAAAGCAGATAAACAATAAATTTCAGAGCTAACAAAGTGAGAGTGCAATGAAGTATTTTTATTTAGTGTTTTACACTTTATTTATTTCATTTAGTAGCATGGCCACTCAGTATGAGGAAAATAATTATTTTCCTTCGAATGATGTGACATCTGCAATGAAGATGAATGAATTAAGTGGAAAACTGAATTTTAAAATAAGTTTAATGTACTCTCCGTGTGTCATTTTAGCTAATGAATATGTTGGAAGTTTCTTTTTTATTGAGTTAGATAAATGCTTGTTTAATGATAATAATATAAAAATTCCATTACAGGCAAAAGCGAAAGTGTTTGAAGGTAATCAGCAAGTGATGGCATCTCAGAAGCTATTCTCAGGTAGAAATAATGTTTATCTACAGACTAAAAAAATTAAGGGTAGAGCAGTGATTATGGAGCTAGATTATGATTAAAAAAATACTGGTCATATTACTTAGCTTGATGGTATCTCCCGCTTTTGCCAGTGAATTGGTTATTAATTTTAATGGTAATTTAGTTGATAAAAAGTGTGAAATTAAACAATCAGATATAACAGTTCAATTCATACCTTATTCATTAGGCTATATTGAAATCGGTGGCAATATCTCGGATAAAAAATCATTTGCAATTGAATTTCAAAATTGTACGCCGACACTGATGAATAAGATTATAAAAATTTCATTAGACTCTACTAATGTATATAGGCGAAATGGCGTTGATTATTTGAAAACGCAAGGTGGAACCGGTCTCATTGTCGGCCTAGAAAGCATGAGTGGGGAGCCTATATCATTTAATCAACCTTTAGAAGTACAGGTTACTAATGATAGTAAAGCAGAATTAGTTTTAAATGCATTTTTAACTAAAGGTGATTTCGCTAAACCTGGCACTATTCATGGCACAGCAAGTGTTATGGTTAATTATAATTAATAAGAGGAAATAATATGATAAAGACAAGACAGTTACTCTTATTATTATTGTTTCTATCCAATTGGAGTCTTGCCGCTGATTTTAATAGCGGTCGTGCAGATGTCAGAATAAATATTAGTGCAACGATTGTTGCTCCGGTCTGTACCGTTTTAGGCAATAATAATCAATCCCCCTTGTTTGTGAACTTTGATAACATTGATTTTTCTGACGTAGAGAGTGGAACTGCTTATCAAGATATTCAACTTAAATATAACTGCGCTGGTAGTTCAGTACCCGCTAACAAAGTGATGAGCTTATATTTATATCCGACAAAATATGGCATTTATACACAGGTAGGTAATAATGTATTACGCACATCAAAGGAGGGATTAGGAATTTCGTTGACAAAAGAAAACACTAATCTTGATTTAAATAAGTGGATCCCTTTTGGGAGTAATGAGCTAGAAGGCTCATTTATTCTTCGTGCATCTTTAATTACACCTGATAAATCACTATTAACTGAAGGTAGCTTTGACAGTACGGTGGCTATTTTGATGAGTTATTTATAATCTGAATTAGGTCTTATGATGAAAAAATTTTTTTCTTTACTACCGGTCGTATTATTTGCTTTTTCAAATATTAGCTCCGCTGGAGACCCTGATGATTGGACTGTCATGGGATATAATGGCACTCAGTTTACCGCAAATACAACTTGGACAGGGGCTAATTTTAATGGTGTAAACTTAACGTTGAATGCCATTTTAAGTAGCTCTGGCGGGAGAATGACAGAATATGCTTGGGGGACTCGTGCCTGTGCTCCTTATGGTGGTTCTCCTAATTCAATTAACGTGCAGTATGTTATCGTACCAAATACAGTGAGATATGTTGATCCTGTAACGCGGAAGGCATTTGATTTTAGAATTGTTTTACCTCAATCTTTGGGATCAATTTCGGGATATCCTAATGCTCAATACGCAAAAATAGGTCAAAGTGCAGGTAATGTCGGGCGTGCAACGTGCAATTCAGTACCTTATACACCGATGGCTTTTAGTGGGCAAACGGCAGTAACTTTAATTAGTAATACAAATTTACCGATTAGAAGTACACCGCATATTATTCAAGTGGATACAACTTTGTTTGGGGTAAGGAATCCGGAGGTACCTAGTAAATGGTTAAGTTCTGTTGCGCTAATCCAGCCTAAAAACTCAGCAAGGTTAAACTTTTATGTCACGGTGGTGAATACGTGTCGAGTCGATAAAACTCAATTAGATTTTAATTTTGGTACATTACCTCAGTCATTAGCAGAAGGTAAAAATTTGACTAAAACAATAACGGTTAGTTGCACTCATCCAGGCAATATTAAAGTGACTTACCGACCATCAAAACCAATTGATAGTGCTAATCCAACTCGTACTAGTTTAGATTTAGGTAACACGTCATCGGGTTGGTATGGTGAGCTATCCGTGGATAATAAAAAACAGTTAATTACCACTTTACAAGGCATTACAAATAAAACATTAGATATTGGTATGACATTAGGAAAAAATAGGGCTAATGCATCGGTAGGTAATATGAGTGGTGGTGGTGTATTAATTTTTGAGTATATTTAATTTGAATTACGTTTGGTGATGGTGAAAATCAATGGATTGATTTTTACCATTTTTTATTGATATTAACACGCATAATGAGTCATTATACGTGTTAATATATGCTTTGGTTTATGATTCTCTTCATCTTCTGAGTTCACTATCACCATTTTTAATTCTCAAAATAATAAGCATCAATAATAATGAAATTAATCGTTTGATTTCCTATATCAACCTCGTAATCAATTAAATATTGATTGATTCTGTCTGTTCGATGAGTTCGTGAATATGCGCCATGACTGAGTTGATAGAAAAATACCACTCGTTTTATGCGTATTTTGTTTGTTGAAGTATTTTAGTTGTTCTCCTATGATGAACTATAATTTAAATAAAAGGATAAAGTTATTGAATATAAAATTAAAATAATTCAGTGTTTTCTCTATAGAATAGTGAGTTGAGGAACCGTGTTTCAAGTCATCTATAAACGTTTAATAAAATGATTAAAGGTATAAGATGTCCTCTATTTTAAATGTTCGATTGTTTTGTTTTTTGGGATGCTGTTACTTATGATTAATGAATGAGTGAAGCTTTAGTGGCGAAATGTTAGAGAGCGAGGGTATGTATATGGAAACAGCCTTGAGCTTTGAAATCAGTGCTATGTCTAAAATAGATAATACATTAGAACATTTGCTAAAAAATACTGAAGAGCTAACGCCCTTATTCTATACAGTGAATACTGAGATAGGTAAAACTGAATGGCGAGATACCTATAATACGTGTTGTGAATTAAAGAACCTTACTCATATAAATGTGGTTCCTCATATTGCGATTAATAATAAAGATGAATGTGAGTTATGTTTTATTATTGAAGAGTATTTGAAGAATGATATAACAGAATTGTTTGTCATTAGGGGGGATAGACACCGTTTTGATGAGGAACTCCCATTTAATTATGGCATAGAACTTATTGATTTTATTCGGAGGAGATACCCTGAAGTGATGATAAAATCCAGTGTTTATCCTGATTATCACAAAGAGAGTATCACACCTGAAATAGAAATTGATTGGCTAAGAAAAAAATTGCAATTAGGCGTTACAGAGCTTATTAGTCAATTATGTTTGAATAAAAATGCATTTTCTTATATGAAAAAGCAATTGGGGAATGATATTCCTATCACAATATCAATGATGCCTATGCTTAACTTTAGTTTTATCGAGTCGTTTTTTAAAAATAATGCGATCGATTATCCATTATGGATAAAGAAACACATAAGACCGAGTAATATTAATAACCATAGGGTATTTGGTATTCAGCTTACTCAATTTCTCATCGGAGAGTATATAAAAGAAAACAAGCGATTGCATTTTTTTACATTAAATAATGCAGAGATGGTCAAAAAGCTATTTGATAAATTGAGATGAATCATCTGAATATCACTGATAGATTGAACTATTTTTTCCAGCGAAATTAATATTGGTTTTATCCCGACAACAATAGGGGATGATAATCAGTTTTAATTTTATCCTTGTTAGGCTAATTCAGTATCAATGAGGGCATGATAATGTTAAAAGTCGATTACAATGCGTACCGTTCAATAAAAGGTTTTAATCGTAGAGTAAGGTTTTTAGTCATGCATTACACTGCTTTGAATTTTCAAGGTTCAGTTAATGCATTATCAGGAAATGCCGCTGTAAGTGCTCATTATTTAGTTCCCGATCCAACAGATAAAATGTATACAGATGCTGGGTTTAAGGAGATGAGAGTCTTTAATTTAGTTGATGAAAATGAAAGAGCTTGGCATGCAGGCGTGAGTGCATGGGCTGGTAGAACTAACTTGAACGATACTTCGATAGGTATTGAAATTGTCAATGAAGCTCAAGATAACAACGGGAATTTTCTTTTTCCGCCATATAATGAAGTGCAAATTGAAGCAATCAAACAATTAGCATTAAATATTATCGAACGTTACCCTGATATTATTCCTACCAATATTGTCGGACATGCGGATATTGCACCTGATGGGCGTAAAAGTGATCCCGGTGCAGCGTTTCCTTGGAAACAACTTTATGATGCAGGAATTGGGGCTTGGTATGATGAGGCGACTAAATCTTGTTATATGCAGAAATATAACGGGGGATTACCAGAAAAAGCAGAAATTTTAGAGAAGCTAAAACGCTATGGGTATGACGTTTCAAAAGCGAATACAGATAATGGCTATAAAATGTTAATTCGAGCTTTTCAGCTTCACTTTAGACCAGAAAACTATGATGGTATTGCGGATGTTGAGACGGTTGCGATCATTTATGCCTTAGTTGAAAAGTACTTCCCTTAATGTAATTACGTTAGTTGAATAACAGGACTTTGCCTAATACTTCATTGAGTGTGATAGTGAACGTATTTATTTAAGAATGAAATGCATTGGTGTTCAATCCTATTTGGAGAGCAATGTAATAGGGGCGTTGCCAATGCATTTACTCCCAGTTGTATTATTAAATAAACAAATAATTATATGGTTAATGAATCAAATATATTGGTTTTTCCATGAATTTATTAAGGGCTGTGTCTAAGCACTCACAGCATCTTTTCTTGGCGAATAATAAAACCGGATGAAACCAGTTCTGTGCGGTTGCTGACATTCGCCTTAGTAAAAATATTGCGTAAATGGGTTTTCACCGTAGACAGTGAGACCCCAAGTTGCAAAGCGATACGTTTATTGCTTGCGCCTTCTCGGACTAAGTGAATGATCTCTTGCTCCTTTGGGGTATAAGAAACCAGAGAATCAGGCAAAATGTCAAAAGTCATTAATTCAGCAATAGGTAAAATCGCGTTAAGCCGCATAACTTCTTGTTGTTGAAAGGGAGCATCCCGCAATACGGAGATCCCTGCGATGATCTTGTTTTTACGACGGATAAAAATCTCTGCCATATCTGTAATATTATTTGGCCTCATAAAGTCGTTATAAAACTCTTGGCTTTGTTGTTTCATGTCAGGTGCCATTCTGACTAATCGTAAATCATCACCTCGGAATTTATCGGGGTGTAACGGATCTAACTGATAAAAATGCTTTAAATAATCTTGATGCATACGTGAGCTAATACCATAGAGCACATGGTTATCAGGCTGCCAAAAATCATCCACCAAGTAATAAACGGATGCCGAAACAGGAATAATATGAGCAATTGTGTTCAAGCAACAGTTGATTAATGTTCGCTGGTGGTAGCACAAAGGGGGTGTCTTCATCATATTACCTTCCGTAGTGGGTCCAATCATTATCATGCAACTAATTTTTGTTAACATAAAATAAACATGTTAATAACGTGAGCTTGATTACAATATTTAAACTTCATCGGTGATAAGCCAACTCACTCAATTCGCCAATCTGTATCTTTCGTTACTACTTTATTAACATATTAATAATCTAGTTGTCTGTTATTTGTTGATTTTTAATGTGTTATTTGTTTTTTTTTGCAATTTATCCGGTACTTTTCGCGGCTATCCCCTTTATTCCCTCCCCCTATGGGTATCGTCCTTTAGGACGATAGCGGCAAGATTATGCTTATTTCTATAGTGGCAATGCAGTCACTCTATTTTTACAAAAAATTCACAATCATGACTGTGTTCTGAGAAAGAGAGGGAAGCAAAATGAATATATCCTCAAAATTAACCTCACATATTGAAAAGGGGAAAGTAGGGTTTCCAACGACCCTAGCTAGCTCTGTGGGTGTAATTATGGCAAGCCCTGTCATCTTGACGGTGACAAGCGGTTTCGGGATCGGCGGTGATACTTTTGCGTTAGCCGTACTGCTGAGTTTTATCATGATGCAAGCTCAGTTGACGACATTCTCTGAAGCAGCGGCGATTTTGCCAACATCAGGTTCTGTCTATGATTATATTTCATGTGGTATGGGGCGTTTTTGGGCAATTACGGGGGCATTATCAGCCTATTTGATTGTGCATGTGTTTGCAGGAACGGCGGAGACAATTCTGTCGGGTATCATGGCATTGGTAAACTTTGAAAGTCTCAATACCGTGATGGAAACCAGTAACACTTCTTGGATGGTTGGGGTTGGCTTAGTGATCACATTCGGCCTACTCAATGCCTTTGGTATCGAAGCTTTCAGTAAAGTGGAAGTGGTGCTCACGTTTGCGATGTGGAGTACTTTAGTCATATTTGGTATTGCCGGATTATTAATGCCATTCCATGCATCAGCTGAAGGCTGGTTTGGTCTTGGATTAAATATTTCAGACCCAACACTCGTGTTAAGCTTTGTGGGGATGGCGATGTTTATGTTTGTCGGTTGTGAATTGGTCACACCGATGGCCCCTGAAATTAAAAATTCAGCAAAAGTTATTCCTCGCGCCATGGCAACGGGGCTGTGTGGTGTGGCTTTTTGTATGTTCTTATTTGGTGCTTCAATGACACACCAAGTTGAAAACATCATTGTTGATCCCGCGAACAATGTTAGCTTGTTAGAAACACCAATGGCGATCCCTGCTTTCGCGGGGCAAGTGTTTGGGGATATTGGTAAATATTGGATTGGTATTGCGCTGTTATTAGCGGGTGGTGCAACGATTAACACATTGATGGCGGCGGTGCCACGGATCCTTTATGGTATGGCTCTTGATGGCGCATTACCTCGCATCTTTGCTTACCTGCATCCACGTTTTAAAACACCAGTATTTGGTATTTTTGTGGCGGTGATGATCCCTTGCCTACATACTTTCGCGATCCAAGGTGATTTAGACCGGATCATTCCATTAGTTTTAGCGGCAGTATGTTCTTGGGGAACGGCGTATTTATTGGTGACTATCTCGGTTATTCTATTACGTATTCGTCGTCCTGATTTACATCGCGCTTATCGTTCACCGTTTTTCCCGCTTCCACAAATTATTTCTAGTGTCGGCATTATCTTGGCGATTATTTATATTACGCCGCCGGGAATGAATAAGTCTGATGTCTACATTCCTTTTATTATTATGTTAAGTCTGACAGCAAGTTACGCTTTAATTTGGACTGTCTTTGTGCAGAAAGTAAATCCATTTAAACCTGTTCCAGTTGAGCAAGTGCTATCAAGCACCTTTACTGAGGAAGAGTTGAAGGGGGTGAAAATTGAGCCACTACGCAACCTCGCCTAAGGGCAACATTTGGCAGCGTTTAAATAAAAAACGGTTGCCAGCAGGTTATCAACAAGGGTTAACCTTGAATAGGGTAGAGCGTGATATTTTACCGTATCAATGTGAATGGGGAGCTCCAGGGGAGCTCCTAATACACCCGCAGGCGTCATTGACTATTCGAGTGACTGAACGTGTTAAAACCTTATTTATGGCGTTTATTGTATTTAGCCGTTTTTCTGTGACAGGGCGCTGTGGTTCAGCTATCAATGCAAAAATTACGGTGAAAACCCGCGGGAGCTTAAAGCAAAAACATGTTCATTTCATCTCGAAGGATGAAGAAGGGCAAGCCGTCGTTAATTTATTGAAAGAGTACCCCATTATTGCTCAAACACTTGAAGAGTTAGACTTTAATTATTTTCACTTAGTGATCAAAGATGGGGTTTGGCATTGTGAAATAGAGCCTTTTACCGCTTCCGAGATGGTGTGTCGAATGCCAGCAATCCGCCGTTATTTACGTTTAACACCAGAACAAAGGCACCGCCTATTAAGTGCATTGCAATTATTCCAGCAATTTATGGAAAAACATTATGGTAATCATTGAGTTTGAAATGTTAATTTGATAGTAATGTTTGCTATTGAAACTCTTTCTCAATGGAAATGGATGTGAAATCGTTACCGTTATTAGGCTGTATCTTACTTTCATCGGCAGCTATGGCAGCCGTTCCAGATTGTATTCGCTTGGATGAATTATCTCCTTCTATTGAGGGGATTCATAATAGCGAAGGTCATAGCTGTTTGCTGGTTGAAATCTCAAATAAACAGTACATTCGCCAAGAGGGGGATGGTATTTCAGAAGCCGTGCTTTCAGGGAATGATAAGCAACCCATTCGCGTGTTAGTACAACATTTACCACAAACAGAGCCGCATTCTGTCTCTTATATTGTGCCCAAGCAGGGGCAATATTACCTCAATTTACAAGGTGCACCGGAGCAGCCTTGGCATCTCAAATTTAATTTAACTGACTATCAACCATTAGCGATTGAAGCGGAACATAAAATTGATAGCCCTAAATTACAAGCTTTACTTGATGCACATAAACAAGAGAAAACGACAGACGCTTTTTGGCGAGAGGTAAAAGCACAGGGAACCCCCTTAGTTGAAGAGTACAAAAAAGGACAAAAGAAGGTCACTTTTTTATGGCGTGGTGCAACCGCCAATGCTTATATTTTAGGTGCGCCTTCAGGGAATCATGAAACCATGGCCCATATCCCGAATACGGATATCTGGTATCGCACTTTTATCGTTCCGAAAGACACTTTGTCACAATATAAAATCGCCCCTGATGTGCCGAAAGTGACAGAAGGTGGGTTCGCGCAACGCAAAGCGATTTTGGCGACGGCACAAGCCGATCCATTCAATGCGCATGGGATCCCGTCATTTGCGACGGATCGCTATAATCGCTTTTCATTATTGTCATTAGCGCCAGAAAAACGTCAATGCGACTTTGCCAAGATTGAGGGGCACCAACGTAAAGGCCGCTTAGAATCATTTAATTTTCACAGTAACCTGTTAAATAATGATAGGCAGATTTATCTGTATCGCCCTGCGGTCGCAATGAGTAAGCCATCGGTGTTGGTATTATTAGATGGGCAAACCTACTTGCATACATACAAAATGGCTGACTTTTTTGATAAGTGGATGTCGGAGGGCGCAATACCACCAATGTATGTAGTGTTCCTTGATAGCATTAGCTCCGAGCGCCGCAACGTCGAGTTACCACCAAATCCTGATTTTCCGAAGATGCTGTCAAAAGAGCTGATGCCTGTCTTAGCAACAAAAGGCATCCAAGCACCTGCACAGTCAACCATTATTGCCGGATCGAGTTATGGAGGATTAGGCGCGACTTGGAACGCCCTCTCACATCCTGAATTATTCGGCAATGTACTCAGTATGTCAGGCTCTTATTGGTGGGCTCCTAAAGGAAAAGAGCCTGAGTGGCTGATCCGTGAAATAGAGCAGATGTCGAAAAAACCATTGCGTTTTTACCTTGAAGCGGGGCTATTTGAGCAACGTGGTAGTTGGGGCGGTATCATTCAAAATCATTATCGATTATTGGATGTATTGAAGCATAAAGGTTATCAGGTGGAAGCGACTGAGCTACCAAGTGGACATGATTATGTCTCTTGGTGTGAAACGCTCTATACAGGAACTCGTTACTTAATGGCGGAACCACCGAAACAATAGTGTCATTTAATTGACCCAAAGAAAAACAATAATGGAAGCAGCCACCGTGTCGTTAGGCTGCTTTTTTTATTCTTAATGACAATGATCTTTTTTTCGACATAAAAGCGTCATGCAACTGTCATCTGACTCAATTAGCATGCCTGTCATTATTTGAAGCAATTACATATTTAATTTCTTTTTATTATTGGCAAGGAAATGGTTATGACAGGTCATTGCATGAAATCGATTTTAGCTGTTGCTGTAAGTACAATGATTTTTGGTAGTGCTATCCCTGTATATGCGGCAACGCCGACAGATGCGGTTTCACAAAATCGCGCAGCACAAGGTGATATCACTAAATTTGGCGGTGCTCGTCGCCTAGCACAAGAGCAAACCGATATTATGAAAGCGGCGCTCCATAATGGGCAGGCGAAAAACGTCATTCTGTTTATTGGTGATGGTATGGGCGACTCTGAAATTACGGTGGCACGTAATTATGCAGAAGGGGCAGGCGGTTTCTTTAAAGGTATCGACGCATTACCTATTACTGGTCAATATACTCACTACGCATTAGATAAAAAGACGAAAAAACCTGATTACGTAACAGATTCAGCCGCTTCAGCGACAGCTTGGTCTTCTGGCGTGAAAACCTATAACGGTGCTTTAGGTGTTGATGTGTTTGATAAAGACCATGAAACCTTACTTGAAATCGCTAAGCGCCATGGTAAAGCGACAGGTAACGTGACGACCTCTGAAATTCAAGATGCGACCCCAGCCGCGCAATTTTCCCATGTCACAGCGCGTAAATGTTATGGGCCAGAAGAAACCTCCGCAAAATGTGCGAGCAATGCCTTAGAGAATGGCGGTCGTGGTTCAATCACTGAGCAACTGCTGGTTACCCGTGCTGATGTTACATTAGGTGGTGGTGCGAAAAGCTTTAAACAAGTGGCGAAAGCCGGTGAGTACAAAGGTAAAACGCTAGAGGAGCAAGCAAAGGAGCGTGGTTTCAATATCGTGCGTGATGCGAAATCCTTAGATGCGGTTACTGTTGCAAACCAAGATAAACCTGTTTTAGGCCTATTCCATGATGGCAATATGGCGGTTGCTTGGGAAGGTCCTAAAGCAACGCATTATGGCAATATCAATAATCCACCGCTTGAGTGCAAACCGAACGCTAAGCTAGATCCAAATGCACCGACATTGGCTCAAATGACACAAAAAGCAATCGATCTGTTGCAAGTCAACCCGAATGGTTTCTTCTTGCAAGTTGAAAGTGCTTCGATTGATAAACAAGATCATATGGCTAATCCATGTGGCCAAATTGGTGAGACGGTAGCTTTGGATGAAGCCGTACAAGTTGGCTTAGAGTTTGCGAAAAAACACGGTGATACATTGGTGATTGTCACTGCTGACCACGCGCACTCCAGCCAAATTATCCCTGAAGGAACCAAGTCTACTGGGTTAACACAAGCATTGATCACAAAAGATGGTTCCGTCATGGTGGTTAACTACGGTAACTCTGAAGAAGAAGATTCACAAGAGCACACCGGCGCACAGTTACGCGTTGCAGCGTATGGCCCACATGCCGCTAACGTCATGGGGTTAACTGACCAAACCGATTTGTTCTTTACCATGCGCGATGCCATGGGATTGAAACAATAAACCAACCTGTAAGTGGAATCCTCTGCGATAGGAGATTGCGGAGGATTTTTTATTGCCCCCTCTTTTTAACCTCCCGCTATTTACGCTCTCTTACATTAACTTTTTTGCGTTAACTCAGCGATTCAGGTATAAAAAATGATTAGACGATTGAGCCTGCTTGATGCGTATTGTGGCATAGTGGGGAGAGTTTAATCGCTTATTCATACCATCCGCATTAAGGTTTATTGTTAACTTTTTGAATAATAATAAAAATAATGTATGATTGTATGATTTCACTTAATTCGGCAACGTTTTAAGTTATCTAATTAATTCATCCATCAAGCTAGAGTGAAAAAGGCGGTCTCCTTCCGTTTGAAATCACTCGTACAGTTTTATCACCATTGTCTTAAATATAACAAATATAACGTCATAGGGTTTCAATGCTGGCACTTTTACATCTTTTATCATCTGTCGCATTGCTAGTTTGGGGCACACATATTGTCCGTACTGGTATTATGCGGGTTTTTGGTGCAGATCTACGCCGTATTTTAGGAAAGAGTGTTAATAAGAGAACAAGCGCATTTCTTTCCGGCGTAGGGGTAACTGCGCTCGTGCAAAGTAGTAATGCAACGGCATTACTGGTTATCTCTTTTGTTTCTCAGGGGCTGATTTCATTAACGCCTGCCATGGTTATCATGCTCGGTGCCGATGTCGGGACAGCGTTGATGGCGAGGGTGTTAACGTTTGATCTCTCTTGGTTATCACCGCTGCTGATCCTTGTGGGTGTTTCAACCTTTTTAAGCCAAAAGAAAAATCGCACAGGGCAAATTGGTCGTGTCGGTATCGGGCTTGGGCTTATTTTATTAGCGTTACAGTTAATTGTGGCATCGGCAGAGCCGATTACCCATGCTGATGCGGTGAAGGCAATTTTTACCTCGTTAAGTGGGGATGTTGTCTTGGCACTGCTGGTGGGTGCTCTGTTTGCCATGGTGAGTTATTCAAGCTTAGCAGCGGTGTTATTGACTGCCACATTAAGCGCAACAGGCTTGGTGCCTCTTTATATTAGCTTGAGTATCGTTATTGGCTCTAACATTGGTAGTGGCTTACTCGCCATGATGAGTAGCCGCGGGCAAAATGAAATTTCACGACAAGTCGTTCTGGGGAGTTTGCTATTTAAACTAATCGGCTGTGTTGTCGTATTACCTTGGGTGAAACCACTGGCAGAATGGATTGGGGGCTACGGCTTTAATGAAGCCGAAATCGTGATCTATTTTCACGTGTTTTATAACCTAGCTCGTTGTCTTGTCATGTTGCCTTTTGTTGGGCCAATGGCGAGGTTATGTAATAAATTAATCCCTATTGTTCCTTCGATGGAGCAAGAGGTTGCCCCGCGTTATTTGGATAAAAGTGCATTAGAGACGCCATCACTGGCAATCGCTAACGCCGTACGAGAAACATTACGTATGGGGGATCTACTTGAATTAATGCTTCAACGTTTTACAGATGTTCTTAACGGTAATAAAGAGCAGAAAAGGGAAATTAACCGCTTGGATGAAGAGGTCGATATGCTGCATAGCAGCATTAAACTCTATTTAGCGCAGTTACATCAAAGCGAACTCAGTGAGGAAGATTCAAGGCGTTGGGCTGAAATTATTGATACTGCTTTTAATTTGCAGCAATCATCGACTATCATCCACCGAATGACTTCTGAGTTAGTCAAAAAATCGATTGATAATCGCCGTTCCTTCTCTAATGAAGGTTATAAAGAGCTACATTCTTTACTTGAGCGATTACAGACGAATTTGAATCTAGGGATGTCTGTTTTTGTTTCGGCCGATATTGATAATGCGAAACGTCTACGGCGTGCAAAACACCGTTTTCGTCTTATTAACCAACGCTTTGCTTATGCGCACGTTGAAAGGTTACACAAACAAAATATGCAAAGTCTAGATACTAGTAACTTACATGTTAGCCTGCTAGGCGATATGAAACGGTTGAATTCATTATTTTGTGCCGTTGCTTATCATGCGCTAGAAGGCGTAGCAGAAAGCCGTAAAGAACAATTGAGTTTAGAAAATGAGACAAATACGTGAATTAACAAGGGATGAAGTTCCTTCGGTTTGGTCAATTGATAGAACAGAATTAATCGAAAATTTATATCTTCACCAAAATGGGAAATTAGTGTTATCCGCGCAACGCTTTGATATGAAAGGTTGGCCGGAAGGTGAACCTGAGGCATATACGCCACATTTACTCGAAAGCTATGATAACGGAGCGGTATTTATTGGCGTGTTTGATCATGACACACTAATCGCCGCTGCAAGTTTAGATAATGTATGGCGTGGTGAAGAGCGTAATTTACTTCAATTGTCATTCTTACATGTTAGCCACCGCTATCGGGGTGAGGGCTTAGGGGGCATGTTATTTAATCAGTGCTGTGAATTAGCCAAAGAGAAAGGGGCAGCTGGCTTATATGTATCAGCAACGCCTTCTGAAAATACAGTCCATTTTTATCAGTATATGGGGTGTGAACTGCTGGATAAGCCAGACCCAGAGCTATTTGCCTTAGAGCCTGAAGATATTCATTTTGTTTATTTATTTAATGAATAAATAGCTTTTATTTTTTCTTAAATAGGCATGGTTTCCTCAATAAAAAATATTGTATTTTGCCAAAAACAAGATATGATTGATAATCATTATCATTTAGATTGTTGAGGTCGCTATGCCAACTAGCGTAACAAAAAGCACTTATCTACGTCGCTCTACAGCAGGGTTATGGGGTGTTTTCGCGGTTATTTTGTTGAGCGTGATTTATCTACTCAGCAATATGGGGCTAAATAGCCTTAAAGCTGTCACGATAGTGACTATGCTAACCACCGCCGCAATGTTATTCAACCGCGGCTCTCGGCGCTTATTGATTATCCCCGCCGTGATAGCACTGTTATGCAGTCTAATGGCTTTAGTCTCACAACATAGCGTATAAGATAACCGTAGTTTACACGCCTACAGCGAATCTTCGGGTTATAGGGAAAGGGTTCGTTGATCGAGATAGGAAGTTAACAGTGGTGCGAAAGGGGGGACTTGAACCCCCACGCCCGAAGGGCACTAACACCTGAAGCTAGCGCGTCTACCAATTCCGCCACCCTCGCAGGTACTGTCAATTCATTGAAAGCTATCGATTTAATTTTTAACTTGGTGATTAAAAATTGTAGTCTGTATGGTGCGAAAGGGGGGACTTGAACCCCCACGTCCGAAGGACACTAACACCTGAAGCTAGCGCGTCTACCAATTCCGCCACCCTCGCAATATCAGACTCTATTTTGTGTCGATAGTACGCAGCGGATTTTAGGCTAATTTAGCCGCGCGTCAATAATTTTTTTATTATGCTTTTATTATTTGATGTAAAAACGGCCAACCATTTCTAGGTTAGCCGCGATAGAAATCATGGAGGTTTATGGATTAGCGTTTAATTGCTTGATAAACCTTAAATTTACCTGTTTTTGCTAATATTTCATGGCTGCCAAATGCCTTATCAAGCATGTCTGGATAAGGTAAAAAAGCATTGGCCACAATACGGAGTCGCCCACCTTTTTTCAGGTATTTCGGGGCTTGGAAAATCATATTTTCAGCCGCACTGTAGCTGGTATTTAACCCATCATGGAAAGGGGGGTTAGAGATAATCCAATCAAAGGTGTCATTGATATCTGAGTAGGCATCGCTTGCAAGTACTTTGCCAGTTAACTGATTGGCTTGTAATGTGGCGATAGAGGAGGCAATAGCAGCCGCGCTCACATCACTCAGTGTCAATGTTACATTAGGGTTGTGGCTTCCGACGACGGCAGCTAAAACGCCATTACCGCAAGCAATATCAAGTAGATTACCTGTAATAGGCTCATTCAGTGTAGAAAGTAGGAGTTCACTACCAATATCTAATTCATTGTGACTAAACACGCCAGGTAAGGCTTGGATCTGTACGTTCTCTACTTCATAGCGGCGCCACCAACGAGTTATATCAAAATCCGTAGGTTGTTCTAACTCACCATAATACAGCCCACAGCGTCTTGCAGAGTCAATTTTTTGCAATGTCGCGATGCCTTCCATGATAGATTCGGCACTTTTTACACCGCTACGGTTTTCACCAACAATAAAAATTTGGCTACCTGTGGTCAGGTGAGTGCATAAATCATCCAGTTGAAAGCAGGCTTCTTGTTTATTTTTAGGCCAGAAATAGATCAAGGTATTGCAAGGACGTACAAAATCAGCATCTGCTACCGCAGCAAATTTCACACTGTCGCCCATTAAGGAGTGCAAATTTTGCCAACGATGGTATTGATTAGTGAGAACACGTACGCTCGCAGCTTCTAAGGTTGCTGCTAATTCATCTTGGATGTCACCCGCTAAAATGACATGGCGATCGGTAAAATGCTCAAGGTGGCGTTGGATAACTTCGCTAGCCGGTGTCAGTAGTGACATACTTTGTTGATCTCCTAAAATACCCTCAATCTTTCGAGCCATCGCGTTTTAGCGTCTAGCTACAATGCAAATTGTTTATGGTATGTATGTAAGCCTAATTATTTTGTGCACACTTTATCAGAAAATGGGGAAATAGCATTGCTCTGTTGGCGCTATTGATCCGCTTTGATAAGATGTCGTTGTTAACATAGCGACTGGAATGAAATGAATGGCACGACGTGACAGACTTTTAAATCAAATGGGTATCACTCAATGGGTAGTGAGAAACCCTGCTGTATTACGTGGTGAACGTGGTGTAAGAATTCCAGATTCGACTAAGCTTATTATTATTACTGATGAGAACCTTGATTTAAACAACCGTCTGTTAAAAGATATTTTTCTGGCGATGAAAATTTATCCAACGGATGTGGTTTGTATTAATTCAGAGCAATTGGCAATGCTTCCAACACCAATAACAATAAATTGTTGGGTCTTAGGCGGCCAATCTCATCCAGAAGGGTTAAATACAACCTTTATTTCTCCTGTATTAGATGAGCTGGCAGCCAGCAATAGCGCTAAACGGGCACTTTGGGAGCAGATTTATCAATATGACGAAAATTTCAGCACTAAAGCAGTCTGATCTTGCGACAGCTTTCTTAATCGAAAAGTTAAGTCATGATTTTCCTTGGACTGAGCGTGTTTTTTATGGAAACCAAGGGGAAAAGTATCATAACATCAAAATTACTCTTAATAATCAGATCGTTGGTTTTGCTATAACACAGTGTGTTCTTGATGAGGCAACACTCTTTAATATTGCCGTGCACCCCGATTATCAAGGAAAAGGGTATGGGCGTATGTTAATGGAGCAACTGATTAAGGATCTGGTTGATAAAGGGATTTTGACATTATGGCTTGAAGTTCGTGAATCGAATGCACCGGCGCTGCACCTGTATGATAAATTAGGGTTTCATCAAGTGACGGTACGTAAAGATTATTACCCTGCAAAGCAGGGGCGAGAAGATGCGCTTATTTTGGCATTAACCCTGTTTAATGACGCATAATGTGATTATTAAACCACGGCCGAATATGGGTCGTGGTAAATTTGCCTGCCGATTATTTAATACGAATACTTAAGCCATATTAGCCTTTTACAATGAGTGGGTCTTGGCTAACCATATTATATTCAGCATCTTTTCGGTAACCAAAAAGCCGAACCAGTGTACGGCGGTTATCTTTTACAATATCCCGACTATGTAAGCTTAATTTATTATTAATCACTATCATCCTATATGGCTGCAAATCGACGGCATCAAATTCCATATTTTCGGCAATAGAATTAAATTTATTATACGTTTTTTGGACGAATTCTGAAGCCGCGGGATTGAGTGAAAAACGCTCTGAATTATAATTCATATTCAATTTTCCATGCTTATCAAGTTCGAGGATAGAAATACATTTTCCACCGATACTTTTTCCTTCACTGGCTGTTTTCGCTTTACGGAAATCAAAGCTGGCTGTGGTTAAAGCAACGATTTCTTCAGGTGATAATTGGTCAATGATGCGCTTAATGGGGGCTACTTTTGTTGTTTCTGATAAAGGGTTCCACCTTGCAGTGAGTATCAGCGATGACGGTGAAGGGGAGTGCCCATCGATAATGTTAATTGCGGAGTAATAAGGGTCTTCAGTGTGTGGTACGACCGCTTTGCCCGAATGGGAACTGGCATCAGGGGCTTCATTTTGGCGTTTTTCAGCACCACCGCCATTAAAGTTAGCTACAATTCTAATAATATTTCCTAGGTTTTCAGTATCATAAGCAAATGTGGTTTCATTTAATAATGCTAAAATAATTTGCTCTTGTGAGGCCAATTTTAAAATTTCGATATCACTTTCTAATTCTTGGAGGGTCGGTAAGGCGCTTTTATTCGGAAGGTTAATCGGTTCACCATTAACGTCCGTATCCACAAACCCTTCAAAAACTAAATAAGGAATTTTTTCATTCCTATAGTCATCCAGTAGTTTCTTATCTTCATCATTGAATAAGTTGTATAACTGAGTTGCAACCTGCTCTGCTAATTTTTGACTTCCTGATATTTGAGGCCCACCATTTAAAGCGAATTGATAGGACTTTTCCTGTAAAAGCGTGGCGATCTCACTGCTGAGGAAAATGTGATTAATGGTTTTATTGTCTGGCATAATTTTATTATTCCTATAATTCAATTTGTTAGATAACGATTTTTAATGAATAAAAACTAATTCATTAATTAAGGAATAATAAAAAAATATTATTTTTTTTCGATTTCTTAATCTATTAGTGTTTGATCTTATAATCGGATGCTTTTTATTTGACGGCATGAAAAACCACAGTATCCAAACTGTGGTTTTATTCTAATAGGCTTTTAGAGGGTTATTTAGATAGCTTTTCAGATGCAGGTAGAATAGGGGGATTGATCACAACTTGGCTTTTTTTGCGGTACTTCTTTTCTGCTTTTTCTGTGCGGACCTCTTCATTAAGGCCTTTGTATGTCGAATAACACATCAATAGCATTAATATGGAAAGCGGGATAGCAGTGGCAACTAAAGCAGATTGTAAACCGGATAATCCACCTGTGATGATCAATACGATAGCAATAGCCGCGATAACCACTCCCCAAATGGTCTTAGTCGTATGAGTTGGATTTGGGTTACCATTTTCACTGACCATTCCCAATACGAATACGGCTGAGTTTGCTGAAGTAATAAAGAAAACCATCACTAAAACCATGGCCAATACGCATAAGAAGGTGCTTGCAGGGAAATAGTCTAAGAATTTAAAGAAAGCAGAAGTCACATCTGATTTCACCGCTTCTGCAAGTGCTTTTTGTCCCATGTTTTGGATAAGATGGATGGCTGAGCCTCCCATCACGGCAAACCAAGCGAATGAGCCGAACACAGGAATAAAGACAGCGCCAATCATAAACTCTTTAATGGTACGCCCTTTGGAAATACGCGCCACGAAACTCCCTACTAAAGGCGCCCATGCAATCCACCAGCCGAAGTAAAAGAGAGTCCAGTTCGCAATCCAAGCACCATCATTATAGGGTTCAGTACGGAATGACATACTGACAAAGTTTTGTACATAGTCACCAATACCTTGAAAAAGAACTTTAAGGATCGTTTGTGTCGGGCCAGCAAAGAGAATAAAACCCATCAAGGCGAATGCTAATAGCATATTTAAGTTAGATAAATGCTTAATCGCACCTTGTAAACCAGAGATGGTCGACATGATATAAATGATGGTGACCACTGCAATAATCGCAATTTGGATCCAGATACTTACAGGGATCCCCCATAAGTAATTCATGCCACTGTTAACTTGCAGTGTGCCAAAGCCTAGCGAGGTCGCAATACCAATAACGATCGACAATACCACTAATACATCGACCCATTTCCCTATCGAGCCTTTGATACGTTCACCGATCAGTGGGTAAAACACAGAGCTCAGCGATGAAGGTAATTTCTTTCTAAATTGGAAAAAGGCTAATGATACACCGACTAAGGCATAGCAGGCCCAAGCTGAGACCCCCCAATGTAAATAGACATATTGCATGGCGGTTTTTGCTGCTTGTTCGGTATAGCCTGTACCAACTGGAGGGCTGATATAGTAAGAAACAGGCTCGGCAACTCCCCAAAACACGAGGCTAATCCCAATCGATGCACTAAATAACATTCCAACCCATGTTGCGGTACGATATTCGGGGCGATCACTGTCCTCTCCAAGCCGAATATGACCAAACTTTGAAAAACCGAGATACATACAAAAACTAAAAAAGATAAAAACGGCTCCGAGTATAAACCAACCTAAATTGTTATAGATAAAACCCAGAGAGTAATTTGAAAATGCTTCGAGTTTGTCAGGTATAAAGGCGCCTAAGCTGATTAATACCAGACTAAAGGCGAGTGATACGTAAAATACAGATTTCTTATTATTCATCATACCTCTTCTCCAGTTGCTCACTTATTTTTATGTCTTTTAATGAGAGTTGGTTTGCAGGGAATGCTACTTTTGGTTTACAGAGAATATCCATGAAAATATTGCGTGGTCAACAATTAATTAACCTGCAATTAACAAATATATTTCACGATATGTCATTATCTATATGTTTTAAATAGGTAAATTATTATTGTTATAATAATGTTTAATATTTCGTTTGATCATTATTGAGATCTAGATTAACATTCCCAAAAAACATGTTAACTATAAGTTTACATAAGTGAGGCAATAATGATGAGCAATGCAAAAAAAGTCATTTCGATTAATGATCACCTTGATATTGATAATGCGTGGACCATTCCTGCACGCTATTACACGTCAGATGACGTATTTGAGTTCGAAAAAGAAAATATCTTTGCTAACTCTTGGGTTTGTGTTGCTCACAGTAGTGAGGTGAAAGAGAAAAATGCCTATATCACTCGCCAGTTGATTGGCGAAAGCCTTGTTATCGTTAGGGGGCGAGATGATGTTTTGCGGGGCTTTTATAATGTCTGCCCGCATCGAGGCCATCAGTTGATCAGTGGTGAAAGCGGTAAAATGAAAAATGTCATCACTTGCCCTTATCATGCTTGGGCATTCAAATTGGATGGTCAATTGGCACATGCGACAAACTGCGAAAACGTAAATAACTTTGAAGCCGATGCCATGTCATTGAGCAGTTTTCATGTGATTGAGCACGCAGGGTTTATTTATATTAATTTGACAGAAGGCGAGCCTCAACCTATCGAGGAGCAACTGCCTGGATTAGCGGCAAAAATGGAAGAAGCTTGCTCAGTGATCCGTGATCTGAAATTAGCGGCACGCTTTGTCAGCCATACGCCAGCTAACTGGAAGACGATTGTTGATAACTATATCGAATGTTATCACTGTCCAACAAACCATGTCAGTTTTGCTAGCTCGGTCGATGTGAATGTGTATGAGCACCAGTTGAATGAAAACTGGACGGTACAGATTGGTCAAGCCAAACCTTCAGAGTCGTCATATCAATTTGATGAATCAGTAGTCAATCCACGTTTCTTCGGCTTTTGGATTTGGCCTAGCACCATGTTTAATATGCCGCCAGGTGGCGATTTTATGACCGTCATTTATGAGTTTCCGGTTAGTGCGGGAGAAACGTTGCAGCATTACGATATCTATTTCTTAAACGAAGAATTGACGGAGTACCAAAAGAACTTAGTGGAGTGGTATCGGACGGTATTTCGCCCAGAAGATCTACGCCTCGTTGAGAGTGTTCAAAAAGGGTTACGTTCCCGTGGCTATCGAGGGCAAGGGCGGATCATGGCTGATAGGCAACGTAGTGGGATCAGTGAGCATGGCGTCGCACACTTCCATAAGCTGATTGCAACGGCACACACTGAGTGACGGGAGAAATAGCACATGAATAGGTTAAATAACCCAGCGCTATTCCGCCAGTCTTGCTATATCAATGGTCAATGGGTGGATAGTTCGAAGACTATTTCAGTATTGAACCCTGTGGATCAATCGGTGCTGGGTACTGTACCCAGCCTTTCACCAGAGCAGGTGAATGATGCGATTGTGAAGGCACATCATGCGATGGAGGCTTGGCGTCAGTTCACGGCAAAACAACGTGCTACGATTTTACATCGCTGGTTTACATTGATTGAAGCCAATATGGATGACTTAGGTTTGCTGATGACATTAGAGCAGGGCAAACCGTTGAATGAGGCTAAAGGGGAAATTCGTTATGCCGCCTCGTTTATCGAATGGTTTGCAGAGGAAGGCAAGCGAGTTTATGGTGAGACGATCCCGCAAACCGTAGCTAGCAACCGTCTTTTAACCATCAAGCAACCGATTGGTGTGTGTAGTGCCATTACGCCATGGAACTTCCCCGCCGCAATGATCACGCGCAAAGCCGCTCCCGCATTAGCAGCGGGCTGTAGCATGATCATCAAACCCGCCAGTGAAACACCGTTTACGGCTCTCGCACTTGCTGAGTTAGCGCAACAAGCTAGCGTGCCTGCTGGGGTGCTGAACATTGTGACAGGGGAATCTCGTGTTTTAGGGGAATTACTCACACGTCATGAATTGATCAGTAAATTTTCTTTTACTGGCTCTACGCAAGTTGGACGTCAACTGTATGAGCAGTGTGCTTCAACGATCAAAAAAAGCGCTTTAGAGCTTGGGGGAAATGCCCCTTTTATTGTGTTTGATGATGCGGATATTGATAAAGCGGTAAACAGTGCAATACAGGCAAAATTTCGTAATGGTGGGCAAACCTGTGTTTGTGTGAATCGTTTTTATATTCATGAGTCCATCTATGCGCCATTTATCGAGAAATTCACCGCAAAAGTAAGCCAGTTACGTGTTGGAAATGGGTTGGATGAGGGTACTGATATTGGGCCTATGATTACATCTCGAGCCATCGATAATATGAATTTATTAGTTAAAGATGCACTTGCTAAAGGTGCCAAGCAGCTAACGTTGGGGAGTGAAATCACTGAGCAAGGTAATTTTATCAATCCAAAAGTGTTAGTGGATGTGGATGATTCAATGGATATCGTACACGAAGAGATTTTTGGCCCTATCGCGGTACTTATTCGTTTTCGTGATGAAGATGAGGTTATTAAGCGAGCGAATAATACGATTTATGGTTTAGCCGCCTATTTCTTTTCAAAAGATATTGGTCGTGTTTATCGCGTGGCAGAGAAACTGCAAAGCGGCATGGTTGGGATTAATACAGGCCTGATCTCCAATGAAGTTGCTCCATTTGGTGGTGTTAAGCAATCGGGCCTAGGCAAAGAAGGTTCCCGATATGGCATAGAGGACTACCTGACCGTGAAATATCTGTGTATTGACATCGCTTAGCCAGTAATCAGTAAAAGAGGGAATTGTGATGAGCCAACAAAAAATAGCCGTAAATGTTAGCCGCATAGAGCAACTTAGCCCAACCATTAAAATGTTCGAGTTCGTTGCAAAAGAGACCTTGCTTGAACCGTTTAGTGCGGGGAGCCATATTACGGTACACATGAACGAAGAGCTGGGATTACAGCGGGCTTATTCGTTAATTAGCGATCCTAAAGATTGCCATTGTTACCGTATTTCTGTGCTACGCGATGAGAACTCGAAAGGCGGCTCTGCTTATATGCATGAACAGTTAGCGGAAGGGGATTTAGTTTATTTATCGCCTGCTCAAAACTATTTTTCATTGAAACATGACAGTTCTTGTAAGCATATTTTGATTGCGGGAGGGATTGGTATTACCCCGTTCCTCTCATACCTTTATGAATTAGAGCAAACGGGTATGGAGTTCGAGCTTCATTACTGTTTTCGTGATCAAAATACGGCTGCTTTTGTTGAACAGCTTCAAGAGCGATTGGGGGAGCGATTATATCTTTATGATAATGCGAAAGCGCAGCGCCTATCTGTCGAGCAGTTGGTTAAAGCGCAACCCAAAAATAGCCATGTTTATGTGTGTGGCCCTGAATCATTAATTAATGCGGTTATCGAACATGGCAATGCACATTTAGGTGAATCTCAAGTTCATTTTGAAAACTTTGGTGAAGTAGCAAATGAAGGTGAGGCTTTTGAGGTTTATTTCCAACGTTCAGGGTTTAGCTTAAATATCAGCGAAGATGTCTCCATTTTGCAGGCGATCGAAGCAGATAAACGTATTCAAGTTGAATGTTTGTGCCGCAATGGCGTGTGTGGCACTTGTGAAACGGCAATTTTAGAAGGCGAGGCAGATCATCGCGATCACTACCTTGATGATGATGAGCGTGCGGAGCAGAAGACCATGATGTTGTGTGTTTCGCGTGCTAAGACTAAACGGTTAGTGTTAGATTTGTAATGTATGCTAGCCCCGATAATGGGGCTTTTGTGTTATTTAAGCTGAAACATGAGGAATGGCTGCTGCTCATCATTGAGATGATAAGAGGCACTAATTTCACGGTCTTGAAAGTGAATGTGACCGTGACCTTTACTATACACCCCTTCTAACCACGGTTTATGATTGATAGCGAGTTGATAGAGTAAGCGCTGTAATTCCAAATAATCGATATCCGCAGTTTGGCTTTCGAGATTACTGGCAAGTATTTCCCCCGCTTTATCGGTAAACACAACTAAATGGTTAAAGTGAGCAAGTAAGACATCAAAGTAGCACTTAATTTTACGTAGCCGTAGTTCTGTATTTTTACGTTCGGTGTTATCTAGGCTGATCCCCACTAATTTAGTCACTTTACCATTTGGGCCTTTAACACCGGTTGCTCGTGAGGTGATCCATCGGTAGCCATCATCCCACGCAATTTTAAAATCCATTTCGTGGGCGCCACCTTCACGAATGATCTTTGAGTAACCATTCACTAATTTATCTTTCGATTCTTGGTTCATTAAAGCCCAAAAATCATCATTAGTGGTGATTTTGATGCCGTAAACATCTTCAACATTATCCGAATAGTTCAGTTCGCCCGTGAGTAAATCCCATTCCCAAGTAACGATCTCAGTGGACTCTTGAAGATGCACTTCATTGATATTACGAACAATGGCTGGGTGTGAAGCGGTAGAGGCGTGATTGGTGTATTCACCATATTTGAGCCATATTTTATCAACATTCAGTAATTGTGCTAATTTCTCAAGGTTGTTTTCATCAATCATACCGCCTTTTGTCCACTTGTTGACGGCAGTCCGAGAAACACCAAGTGCTTCAGCGGCTTTTAACTGGCTCATTTTTTGTTGTTTCAATAAGGCCAGCAAACGTTGTCCAAATGTTTGCGTGTCTTTCATCGGCTCATGTCCACCTTTTGTTTATTCATCCTGAAATTGATGCGGTAAATGTTTTGATAAGTATTCTGTTAAATTTTCAATAAAAACGCGCAAGTTTGCATTATTGCGGGCGGTGCGTGAATAAACGGCATACACATCAGCAGGTTGGCTCCATTGTGGAAGTACGCGAATTAATTTTCCGCTCTCTAACTCCGGTAGTACACTCCATAATGAACGCAACAAAATACCTTCACCGCCGATACACCACTGTTTAGCGACATCACCATTGTTCACTATGAGCTTACTATTTGGTGCCACCGTCATACTTTCTGTTTGATGTTGTAGTTTCCATTGTGCAGGTGCTTGGTTGCGCTCTTTAATCGTAATGCAAAAATGTTGTTTTTCTAGCTCTTGAGGATGATTAGGGCTGCCATGCTGCTCTAAATAAGCAGGGGAAGCGCAGAGAATGCGTTTATTTTTGGCGATTTGCTTCGCAATGTAATGATCGGGGATTGTGCCACCAATATAAATATCGAGATCAATGTTTTCGCTGATAATATCAATGGAACGATCGGTTAAAGTAAGGTCGATCCCTAAGAGTGGATAGTTAGCACGTAATGCTAGGATAAAGGGGTTGAGATAGGCGCTACCAAAGCCTGTGCTGCAACTGACCCTTAACTCACCACGGATCTCCTCTCGACAGGCGTTTAACGCATTGTGCATATTGTCGAGTTCGTGTAATAGCCGCTCACCACTGCTCAGAACAATGCGTCCTTCATGAGTTAAATTAATTGAGCGGGATGCTCGCAGAAATAGCGTCTGTCCGAGATTTTCTTCAAGTAATTTTATGCGTTTGGAGACATAGGCGGGTGAAACAAGCAGTTGCTCCGCGGCTCGTGAAAAACTCATTAAGCGAGCAACAGTGACAAATACTCTAATGTCTTCCAATGCGGGTAGCTTGTTCATAGTTTGTAAACCCAAAGATTACACTTCGACGCTATACTTTATCACAGCAACCCATAAACTGGAGATCTTACTTACTCATAAAATTTATTGTTGTGGGAGTGCCGTGACATGTCACAATTTAATATCGCAGTCATTCCAGGTGATGGTATTGGAACAGAAGTTATACCTGAGGGATTAAAAGTCTTAGAGGCCGCAGCAAGTCAACATCAGGTAAAGCTTAACTTTACCCATTTTGATTGGTCCTGTGAAACTTACCATCGTACAGGACGCATGATGCCTGAAGATGGTTTAGAACAGTTAAAAAAATTTGATGCCATTTTCCTTGGCGCAGTCGGGTTCCCTGGTGTGCCTGACCATATTTCACTTTGGGGGCTGTTGTTACCCATCCGCCGTGCTTTCAACCAATATGTTAATTTGCGTCCGGTACGCCTATTTGAAGGGATCAAATCCCCTTTAGCCGATAAAAAACCCGGTGATATTGATTTCTATGTGGTACGTGAAAACGTAGAAGGGGAGTATTCGGCTATTGGCGGCATTCAGTATGAAGGTACTGAAGATGAAGTGGTGTCTCAGCAAAGTATTTTTACCCGTAAAGGTACGGATCGGATATTAAAATATGCGTTCGAATTGGCACAATCACGGGAGAAAAAACATTTAAGTTCGGCAACGAAATCAAATGGCCTTTTTCACTCAATGCCTTATTGGGATAGCCGTTTTGCGGCAATGGCAAAACACTACCCTGATGTGAAAGTGGATCAATTCCATATTGATATTTTCGCCGCCAACTTGGTCAGAATGCCTGAATTTTATGATGTGATTGTAGGCTCCAATTTGTTTGGTGATATTTTGTCGGATTTAGGCCCTGCCTGTACCGGAACCATTGCCATTGCACCTTCTGCGAATATTAATCCTGAAAAACAGTTCCCATCTATGTTTGAGCCAGTACATGGTTCAGCGCCTGATATTGCGGGGCAAAATATTGCTAACCCAATCGGCACTATTTGGGCGGCCGCAATGATGATGCAGCATCTCGGCTGCCCAGCAATGCATGATACTATTATGGATGCGGTTGAAACGGTGATCAAAGAGCGCCATCACTTAACTCGCGATATGGGCGGAAATGCAAGTACACAGCAACTTGGGCAAGCCATTGCTGATCTGATTTTAGCCAAATAGTCACTCTTTTTGGGGAGCCTACTGAGGCTCCTTGATGGCTTTGGCGTGTCGTCCGTTCTGTTTTAATTAGTTTAATGGCAGTAACAAAAGAGTCTCTTTCTCGGTAACAATCGCTATCAATTAAGTGACCTTTGATTGTTTATGACCCTAAGATCTGAGAAAATAGCCGCCAATTTCGATTAACAAGACGGATTTGCTGAGCTAAGAGCCACCTATTGCCTCTCCTAATGCATGTACAAATCTGTATTCAAACAAAAAAGAACGGTTAAATGGCAGATCAGAATTTTCTACATGAAGTCAACGCGCGCAGGACGTTTGCGATCATCTCTCACCCTGACGCAGGTAAAACCACCATTACTGAAAAAGTATTGCTATTTGGGCAAGCGATTCAGCGTGCGGGAACGGTAAAAGGCCGCGGTTCAAATCAACACGCAAAATCAGACTGGATGGAGATGGAAAAGCAACGTGGTATCTCAATTACCACATCGGTGATGCAATTCCCTTATCATGATTGTTTAGTTAATTTGTTGGATACCCCGGGGCACGAAGACTTCTCTGAAGATACTTATCGTACTTTAACGGCGGTTGACTGCTGCTTGATGGTCATCGACTCCGGTAAAGGGGTTGAGGATAGAACTCGCAAATTGATGGAAGTCACTCGCTTGCGTGATACGCCGATTTTGACTTTTATGAATAAACTTGACCGTGATATTCGTGACCCAATGGAGTTAATGGACGAAGTTGAAAATGAGCTGAATATCGCATGTTGCCCAATTACGTGGCCCATTGGTTGCGGTAAGTTGTTCAAAGGGGTTTATCACTTATTACGTGATGAAACGATCCTTTATCAAACAGGCCAAGGTCATACAATCCAAGAAGTCCGTATTATTAAAGGGTTAGATAACCCTGATTTAGATAAAGAAGTCGGTGACGAATTAGCGGCTCAGCTACGTGATGAGTTGGAGTTGGTAAAAGGGGCCTCTCATGAGTTCGATCATGATGCTTTCCTTGAAGGCGAATTGACTCCGGTTTTCTTTGGTACTGCACTTGGTAACTTTGGTGTGGATCATATGTTAGATGGTTTAGTCCAGTGGGCGCCATCGCCTCAGCCTCGTCAAACTGATGTGCGTGAAGTTGAAGCTACAGAAGAGAAATTTACCGGTTTCGTCTTCAAAATTCAGGCGAATATGGATCCAAAACACCGTGACCGTGTTGCTTTCATGCGTATTGTTTCAGGAACTTATGAAAAAGGTATGAAGCTGCGTCAGGTGCGTACGAAAAAAGATGTCGTCATCTCTGATGCGCTGACCTTTATGGCAGGTGATCGCTCTCATGTCGAAAATGCGTATGCGGGTGACATTATTGGTTTACATAACCACGGTACGATCCAAATTGGTGATACCTTCACACAAGGGGAAGATCTGAAATTTACGGGGATCCCTAACTTTGCACCTGAGCTGTTCCGTCGTATTCGTTTGCGCGACCCATTAAAGCAAAAACAATTGCTTAAAGGGTTGGTTCAGTTGTCAGAAGAAGGGGCTGTACAGGTTTTCCGTCCACTGACCAATAATGATTTGATTGTTGGTGCTGTGGGGGTGTTGCAGTTTGATGTCGTTGTATCTCGTTTGAAGAGTGAATATAACGTTGAAGCCATTTATGAAGCGGTTAACGTATCAACGGCACGTTGGGTTGAGTGTGATGACGCGAAGAAATTCGAAGAATTTAAGCGTAAGAACGAGCAGAACCTAGCACTTGATGGCGGCGATAATCTTTCTTATATCGCTCCAACCATGGTTAACCTAAACTTGACCAGTGAGCGTTATCCGGAAGTCAAATTCCGTAAAACCCGCGAACACTAATTTTATTTTCAGGCTAAGCCCACTACAGAAAGGCCTTTTTTGTAGTGGGTTTTCCCAAATTAACCATCCATTTTCGAATACTCTCCTGTTTTTTTATCTAAATATTGCAGATTACTCTGTCTTTTGCGTTTGAATACTTTATTTCAAGGGGCTTTTCCCATAGTCTATAGTTATCAATTGAAATAGCGACAGCGCTTAGGCATATGGCGTATGACGTCGATTATGGCGATACAGTGGGTATTTCAATACTTAAAACAGTAGTTGATAAGGAAGGTACCGATGAAACATTCAGCACTTTTACGTTCTTTAATTGTTATTGGGTTAAGTGGGACCTTATTTGCGTGTAGCTCATCGGCAAACTCCCCATTGAAAGAGCAAGCTGCTGAAACTTGGGATAGCGCAGTTAAAACAGCAGATATTGCAGGGAAAGATACCAGCGAAGCGATATCCAGTGGCGCGAAAAGTGTCGATAACTATATGGACGATTCCTCCATCACTGCTAAGGTCAAAAGTAAGCTGCTAACAACCAGTGGTATCGACAGTAATTCGATTTCGGTGAAGACAGTTAACGGCGTTGTTTACCTCTCTGGGTTTGTGAAATCGAATAACCAAGTCGATAAAATTGTTCAGGTTGTCTCGATGGTTGAAGGTGTAAAATCAGTACAAAATGGTTTAGTTGTGGCGAATTAATCGATAACGGCCAGCACAATAGCTCAAGTCAGCACATATTGGGTGAGTTGAGCGACTAAAATAATTTGCTCAAAGTTAAAAACTGAACCTCACTGAGAGGTTCAGTTTTTACATTGTTGATTCGTGACAATTTACTTTATGGGGCTGTGTTTATACATAGGCATCCTATCGCTATGTGTAGAAGGTTGTCAGGGGACGAAGATGGGAAAACATGTATCAGTAACACTTGGCAGTATTGAGCCTTTGGCTTTTTATGATGAGCTAAATAAAGGAAAAACAGCGCTTATCTGTGAAGGTGGAGGGCAACGCGGTATTTTTACGGCCGGTGTTTTGGATGAGTTTTTAAAAACAGGCTTTAACCCCTTTGATATCATGATTGGCACATCGGCGGGAGCACAAAATCTCTCTGCTTATATCTGTGGTCAATATGGCTATGCTAGGCGAGTGATCACGCGTTATACGACAAGCCCACTCTTTTTCAACCCACTGCGTTTTATTCGAGGGGGGCATTTAATCGATTTAGATTGGTTAGTGGAAAGCACCTCGAAAGAGTTTCCTCTGCATATTTCCTCTGGCATTGAGTTAATGGAGGCGGGGCGTGAGTTTTATATGGGGGCAAGCCGTAGCGATGATTTTGAAGCCGAATTTTTAAAGCCTAATGCGGATACATGGCTCGATATCATTCGGGCATCCAGTGCGATCCCCGGTTTTTATCGCATGGGGGTTGAGTTTGAAGGGACTTTGTATCACGATGGTGGGATCAGTGCGGCGATACCGGTTGAAGAGGCATATCGTCAGGGCGCTGACACGATTGTCGTCATCCGTACGGTGCCTTCACAAATGTACTTTACCCCTGAATGGGTCAAGAGAATGACTCGCTGGCTAGAAGGTGAAAAGTATGGTCTACAACGAATGGCAACCATGCTAAAAGTTCATCTGAAAAGTTATCGTCGTACTCAAGAGTTTATTGAAAATCCACCGGGTGATTTACAGATTTTTGAAATTTATCCACCGACACCGTTAAAAAGTAGTGCATTAGGAAGCCGCTTATCAGCACTTAATCAGGATTATCATGTCGGTCGTCGTTGTGGGCGCTATTTTATTGCCGCATTGGGTCACTGCTTTACAATGAATAATGATGCCGTCAATCGCTTTAGTTTTGAAAGTGCAGCCCATGAAGAGATGCAGATCCTCCAAGATTATGAAGAGGCGATATCTGATGCGCAGCATGATGGTGAATTAGTCGCTCAACGTAAAGCGAAAAAAGCGACCGATACAGCACAAGCCATTATGACGGGCGCAATTGTGGCAGCCAATGAGGAGCCGGCGCAACAGATCAACGAGAAAAATGACTAACCGATTTATTGATACACATTGCCATTTTGATTTCCCACCTTTTATTGGTGATATCAATAAAAGCCTAGAGGCTGCTCAAGCGGCAGGGGTCACTGATATTATTATTCCTACTGTCAGTGCCGATAATTTTGAGCGTGTTTGGGGGTTAGCACATGATCATCAACAACTGCATGCCGCTATCGGCTTGCACCCTTTGTATTTAAATGTTTTTCAAGAACACCACTTGGAAACATTGGCTGAATATCTCCATCAACATAGCCCAAAATGTGTTGCAGTAGGGGAAATCGGTCTTGATCTCTATATGCAAGAGCCGTTGTTTGATTTACAACAACGTGTCTTGATTGCACAGCTAAAATTGGCGAAGCAATATGATCGACCTGTTATTTTACATTCGCGAAAAAGCCATGACCAATTAGCGGCAATATTGCGCCGTTATCCTGTTCCTGCATGTGGGGTTATTCACGGGTTTGCGGGGAGCTTATCTCAGGCTCAAGCCTTTATTAAATTGGGTTATTCGATTGGAGTAGGGGGCACCATCACCTACGAACGAGCTAATAAAACTCGCCAAGCGATAGCTCAGTTACCTCTTACTTCACTGGTGTTTGAAACGGATGCACCAGATATGCCTGTCTCTGGTTTTCAAGGCGAACCCAATCGCCCTGAGCGCATTCAATGGATTTTTCAGTCGTTATGTGAACTACGCCACGAAAGTCCAGATGAAATTGCGCAGCAACTTTACATAAATAGCCTATCATTATTTAATCTGCTCAAATAAAGGCCATCAAAATTCACTTAAGTGAACAGTTGGTTTATATTCCTCCATCGGCATATCTCGTTCGATTTTTCACCTATTTTTTGTGTTCTACGATGCTTTCCAGACTAAACTGATAATTAAATGTGATTTTGGTCACAAGAACTGAATTTTTGTTACTTTTTACACTGCGTATTTGTGACGTAGGTTGCGGGTTCTTGGAAGGGACTAGGTATAATCATCGCACAAAGAGTCAAGGGAACTTATGGGTTCTCTTTCTACATCAATCTAGCATTAAGTGAACAGGGATACTTCCATGCAACTCATTATGAGTCTGGTTGGGATGGCAGTACTGATTGGTATTGCCGTACTATTTTCCAGCAATCGTCGAGCGATTAAACTCCGTACCGTTGGCGGGGCTTTCCTTATCCAAATCGTTATCGGTGCATTCGTGCTTTATGTACCAGCAGGTCGTAGCGTATTACAAGGGATGTCTGATGGCGTTTCTAAAGTCATCAGTTATGGCCAAGATGGGATGAACTTTATTTTTGGCGGCCTTGTTTCTGACAAAATGTTTGAACTATTCGGCGGCGGCGGGTTTATTTTCGCACTACGTGTACTGCCAATTATTGTCTTCTTCTCTTCTTTAATTGCCGTTCTTTACTACCTTGGCATTATGCAGCTGGTTATCAAGATTCTTGGTGGTGGCCTGCAAAAAGTACTTGGCACATCAAGGACGGAGTCTCTATCTGCAACAGCGAATATCTTTGTTGGGCAAACGGAAGCACCATTAGTTGTACGTCCTTATATCTCTACCATGACCAACTCTGAGTTATTCGCGGTAATGTGTGGTGGTTTGGCCTCTGTTGCTGGGTCTGTACTGGCAGGCTATGCTCAAATGGGTGTTCCAATGGAATACTTGATTGCAGCATCATTCATGGCGGCGCCAGGTGGATTACTGTTTGCTAAACTCTTAGTGCCAGAAACGGAAAAAGCGTATGATAATGTCAATGCGACAGAGCTGATTGCTGAAGATGAGCGCCCTGCAAATATTATCGATGCAGCCGCTTCAGGTGCTGCTTCCGGTATGCAATTGGCCTTGAACGTAGGTGCGATGTTACTGGCATTTATCGCTTTAATCGCCCTAATTAACGGTATCTTAGGTGGTATTGGTGGCTGGTTCGATTACCCTGAACTGTCTCTTGAATTAATTCTAGGTTGGTTGTTTGCTCCGATTGCTTATTTGATCGGTGTGCCATGGAGTGAAGCAACAATTGCAGGTTCATTTATTGGACAGAAAATTGTTGTCAACGAATTCGTGGCCTTTATGAACTTTGGTGAATACATGAAAGCCGATGCGGATGTACTTGCAGCCGGTAAGCAAGTTCTGTCTGATCACACTAAAGCCATTATTTCATTTGCACTGTGTGGGTTCGCTAACCTATCTTCTGTGGCTATCTTACTTGGGGGGCTTGGGGGCATGGCGCCAAACCGTCGTGGTGATGTGGCACGCTTAGGTATGAAAGCGGTTCTCGCGGGTACACTCTCTAACTTAATGAGTGCAACAATTGCTGGTTTCTTCCTAACACTCGCAATTATATAACCTCAAATCTTTGAGAAAGGGCAAATGCCCTTTCTCTTTCATTATTATTTCATTATTTTCAGCTATATTCTTTCTTACTTTTTATTTCATCCTTCTATTTTTGAACTACGCTTAATCAAGTGTATTTATGGCGTGAAGTGACAAAAAAAGTCATAAAAAGCCATTTGAGAGAATAAAATTGAGACTAATTAGCGTATAATTGAGACATTGTTCACAAATATGTATTTAACAATGTAACTTTCAGGCAATTAATGTGATTTGTGGCACATAAAATAGCCGAGTTCCATGGTCAAATAGGTATAAATTAGCTGCTATGGACTGCTAGTTCTCAGAGTGCATACACTCTAGGGCATTGTGCGGTGAGAAGGAATTCAGCTGCTACATTCGGGTTTTCGAGTAGCATCTTTAAGGAACCAAGCCCGCTCGCCAACAAAGAACGTGTTGTTCTGACAGAATTCACAAAGTTGGAGAGTTTTTATGACTGATTTAACTGTAGCTGCGCAACGCGCACTAAATCTAATGGATTTAACCACCCTGAATGATGACGATACTGATGAGAAAGTGATTGCACTGTGTCATCAAGCGAAAAGTCCTGCGGGGCAAACGGCTGCCATCTGTATCTACCCTCGTTTCATCCCTGTTGCCCGTAAAGCACTACGTGAGCAAGGTACGCCAGAAGTGCGTATTGCAACAGTGACTAACTTCCCTCACGGTAATGACGATATTGATATTGCACTGGCTGAAACGCGTGCGGCTATCGCTTATGGTGCAGATGAGGTTGACGTGGTTTTCCCGTATCGTGCATTAATGGCTGGGAACGAAAAAATTGGTTTTGATTTAGTGAAAGCCTGTAAAGAGGCTTGCGCTGCTGCAAATGTACTTTTGAAAGTCATTATTGAAACGGGTGAGCTAAAAGATCCGGCTCTGATCCGTAAGGCTTCTGAAATTTCAATTAAAGCAGGAGCAGATTTCATTAAAACATCAACAGGTAAAGTACCTGTTAACGCCACCCTTGAAAGTGCTGAGATCATGATGCAAGTGATCCATGATATGGGCGTAGCAAAAACGGTGGGTTTTAAACCGGCTGGTGGTGTGCGTACCGCTGAAGAAGCTGCTCAATACTTAGCATTAGCAGATAGAATTTTAGGTAAAGATTGGGTTGATGCTCGCCATTTCCGTTTTGGTGCATCAAGCCTGTTAGCTAATTTGCTGAATACGCTTGGTTTTGAAACTAAAAAATCAAGCAGTAGTTATTAATTAGACCGCGCTTAAGCGATTACCTAGATTCTGTTTGAATTAAGGAGCATACCGTGTTTCTGGCACAAGAAATTATCCGTAAAAAACGTGATGGCAAACCACTGAGCGAAGAAGAAATTCGTTTCTTCATTAATGGTGTACGCGATAATTCAGTTTCTGAAGGTCAAATAGCCGCTTTGGCAATGACCATCTATTTTAATGATATGACCATGGCTGAGCGTGTTGCCCTGACGTTAGCAATGCGTGATTCAGGCACCGTTTTAAATTGGAAATCATTAAACTTAAATGGCCCACTCGTCGATAAACACTCTACGGGTGGCGTTGGTGATGTCACCTCATTGATGTTAGGTCCAATGGTAGCGGCATGTGGCGGCTATGTTCCGATGATTTCGGGGCGTGGTTTAGGCCATACCGGTGGCACACTGGATAAGCTTGAAGCGATCCCTAATTTCGATATTTTCCCTAATGATGAGCGTTTTCGTGACATTATTCGTGACGTTGGTGTTGCAATTATTGGGCAGACGAGTTCACTCGCACCTGCGGATAAACGCTTTTACGCAACACGTGATATCACTGCAACGGTTGACTCTATTCCACTGATTACCGCCTCTATTTTAGGTAAAAAATTGGCAGAGGGCCTTGATGCTCTAGTCATGGATGTTAAGGTGGGTTCAGGTGCATTTATGCCAACCTACGAAAAATCAGAGCAACTGGCCGAGTCCATTGTTAAAGTCGCTAATGGTGCGGGGTGTAAAACAACCGCACTGTTAACCGACATGAATGAAGTACTCGCTTCTAGTGCCGGTAATGCGGTTGAAGTACGCGAAGCCGTTCAGTTCTTAACGGGCGAATACCGTAACCCTCGTTTGTATGAAGTGACGATGGCGCTGTGTGTTGAAATGCTGGTGTCTGGTTCATTGGCGGCAAATAGAGAAGAAGCTCGCCAAAAATTACAAGCAGTCTTAGATAACGGTAAGGCAGCGGAAGTCTTTGGTCGTATGGTTGCGGCTCAAAAAGGCCCAAGTGACTTTGTTGAAAACTACAACAAATATTTGCCTACTGCTGTACTGAGCAAAGCGGTGTATGCAGAGAAAGCGGGTATAATTACCGCGATGGATACACGTGCGCTCGGCATGTCTGTTGTGACATTAGGTGGTGGTCGTCGTAAGGCAACGGATCCGATTGATTATAGTGTTGGTTTGAGCGATATCGCCGCGTTAGGTACTTCGGTTGATAATCAAACTCCACTAGCAATTATTCATGCTAATAGCGAGAAATCGTGGGAAGAAGCGGCAAAAGAGGTGCGTGCGGCCATGGTTATTGGTGATCAAAAACCAGAAACGACGCCAATGGTTTATCGCCAAATTAGTGAATAATTGACAAACAGTTTTATCAGTGGCACTTCCTAATTAGGAAAGATGACGCAGGAGAGAAGTTATGAAACGTACATTTATTATGGTGTTGGATTCTTTTGGGATTGGTGCAGCCGGTGATGCGCACAAATTTAATGATGAAGGTTCAAACACATTAGGTCATATTGCAGAGGCCTGTGCACGTGGTGATGCAGACAAAGGTCGTCAAGGACCACTGCATTTACCTAACTTAACCAAATTGGGTTTAGGTAAAGCGGCTGAAGCATCTTGCGGTAAATTCCCTGCTGGCCTTGATCCCAATTCAGAAATTATCGGTGCTTATGCTTACGCGAGCGAAATTTCGTCTGGTAAAGATACACCATCAGGCCACTGGGAAATTGCGGGTGTGCCTGTGCTCTTTGATTGGGGGTATTTCGCGGATGAAGAAAATAGCTTCCCACAAGAGCTGTTAGATATCATTGTTAAACGTGCTAATTTGCCGGGTTACTTAGGTAACTGCCACTCTTCAGGTACGGTTATTTTGGATAAACTGGGTGAAGAACACATGAAAACGGGTAAACCGATTTTCTACACCTCTGCTGACTCCGTATTCCAAATCGCCTGCCATGAAGAGACTTATGGCTTAGACAAACTGTATGAGCTATGTGAAATCGCTCGTGAAGAGTTGACAAACGGCGGCTATAACATTGGTCGTGTTATCGCACGTCCATTTATTGGCGATAAAGCTGGTAGCTTTGAGCGTACCGGTAACCGTCATGACTTAGCCGTTGAGCCACCATCACCAACGATTCTGCAAAAATTAGTTGAAGAAAAACAAGGTGAAGTGGTTTCTATCGGTAAAATTGCGGATATCTACGCACATGTAGGTATCACTAAGAAAGTCAAAGCAACAGGGATTGATGCGCTGTTCGACGCAACTGTGAAAGAAATGAAACTGGCTGGTGATAAGACTATTGTATTTACTAACTTTGTTGATTTCGACTCCGCTTATGGTCACCGCCGTGACGTACCGGGCTATGCAGCAGCGTTAGAACTCTTTGACCGCCGTTTACCGGAACTGATGGAACTGGTCAAAGAAGATGATATTTTGATCTTAACCGCAGACCATGGTTGTGACCCAACTTGGCATGGTACTGACCATACCCGTGAGCACATTCCTGTTCTGATTTATGGTCCGAAAGTCAAACCAGGCTTTTTAGGTCATCGCGAAACATTCGCGGATATCGGTCAGACAGTCGCTAAATATTTCGATCTATCACCGATGGAATACGGCAAGCCAATGCTGTAATTGGTTAACATAAAAATTAAATAAGGCAGGAAACTGCCTTATTTATTGTTGATAGTATTGGGTCATTTGCCGTAGACAGCGAGTATTATCAGTCGCTACTATTATCAGGTAATGATGTTAAACCCTTTAATTTAATGATTTATAAGGAATAATAATAATGGCAACTCCTCATATTAATGCAGAAATGGGTGATTTTGCTGACGTCGTATTGATGCCAGGTGACCCGCTGCGTGCAAAATATATCGCTGAAACTTTCCTCGAAGACGTGCGTCAGGTGAATAATGTTCGCGGTATGCTAGGTTTCACTGGTACTTATAAAGGTCGTAAGATCTCCGTGATGGGTCACGGTATGGGTATCCCTTCTTGCTCTATCTATGCAAAAGAGTTGATCACTGATTTTGGTGTAAAAGTGATTATTCGTGTGGGTTCATGCGGTGCGGTAATGGATGATGTGAAACTGCGCGATGTTGTGATCGGCATGGGGGCATGTACTGATTCGAAAGTAAACCGTCAACGTTTTAAAGATCACGATTTCGCGGCAATTGCTGACTATGAACTTGTTCATAATGCGGTAGAAGCTGCGAAGGCAAAAAATGTTAATGTTCGTGTCGGTAACTTATTCTCTGCTGACCTGTTCTATTCTCCTGATCCAGACATGTTCAAAGTCATGGAAAAATACGGCATTCTGGGTGTTGAGATGGAAGCTGCGGGTATTTATGGTGTGGCTGCGGAGTTCGGTGCTCGTGCGCTGACCATTTGTACTGTTTCTGACCATATTAAAACAGGTGAGCAAACAACCTCAGCGGAGCGCCAAACAACGTTCAACGAAATGATTGAAATCGCATTGGATTCAGTGCTATTAGGCGATAAATAATCATTAAATGATTTTTAATTGAGTAATGCCACGTACATCACGTGGCATTTTTATTTGGGGAAAAATGAAGCTCATGGCACCCAAGTGGGTTTGATTACCCTCGATTTTTATTAATCCTACTCATCATAATCGCATCGACATATTGGCCATCGCGGAAAGCGTAATCACGCATCACACCTTCTTGTTCAAAACCAAACTTTTTATAGAGCCCCAAGCCATTGTCATTAGTGGCATACACTTCTAATTCAATACGGCGGATGTTTAACCAGTTATCACAGTAGTCGACCATCACTTGCATAAGCTTCGAACCAATACCTTTTCCTTGGTGCATTTGACTGACCGTAATGCCAAAACTCGCGGCATGTTTACGCCGTTGTTGACTTGGTTGATGGAGAGTGAGGATCCCAACGACAGTATTATCAAGAGTAGCAACAAAATGCGTGACGAGAGGATCATTGGTAGCTAGACGCGCCTCCCAAGTTTCTGTCGATGGGTAGGGTAGCTGTAATGTATTAGCGTATGCCGAATAATCAATATGCATTTGAGTGACGGCGGGAATATCGTCTAAGGTTGCTCTACGGATAACGATGTCGTTCATCATGCTATTTCTCTTTTTTATTTGAAAACACGATCATTAATCATATAAGCCTAGTGAACGTCAAATAATTAAATGATCGTATTTTCGTGAGGCAGCGTTTTATCAGCCCGTATTTTAAGCGAATAAAAAGGGGGAATTAACCCCCTTCAATAGCTACGGTTATGGTGTCATCGTAAATACTTTCGGGTTTTGCCCCAGATATTGATTGGCGATACGGTTGAGATCATTGACCGTAAGTTGCTGGATAATGGCACGCTCTTGGTTTAGACGCTGATATTGTTGGTCATCGGCAGCGACCTGAGCTAACGCCTCGGTCCAATAACCTGAACTGTCGGTTATTTGTGCATTTTCCGTAAGCCAAATATTTTTTGCTTCAGTTAATTCTTTACTATTTACCCCTGAGTGACGTAGTTGATTAATTGTCTTTTGGGCGATCTGTGACATCTCCTCAGTACGTTCTGGTGAGGTGGTAAAGTTGAGGCGTGCAAAATAGTAAGGCTGCGGTTTTTTCGCCAGCATTTGTGAAAAACCAAGTGCATAGATACCGCTGGCTTTTTCGCGGAGTTCGCCACGTAGACGTTGGCTCACAATGGTATCTAGCAGTTGCATTGCTAACTGATCTTGCTGTGTCCATTGTGCAGGGGCAGCAAATTGGATGCTGACCATACTTTTATCACTACTGCTGATCGGGTAATTTTTATTGAAGCTCGCCATTTTAGGCATGATCCCCTGATCACGCCATGCCAGCTGATGATGACTGGCAGGGATAGAAGCAACCCACTGTTCTAATAATGGTTTTAAGTCACGGGTATTCACTGCTCCGCTAATTACCAGTGTCATATTCGCCGTCGAAGTGAGTAACTGGCGGTTAGCTTGCTGTAATTGGCCCGCGGTGAAATTTTTCCAGCCACCTTGTGGGTTAATGACTAACAGTTCACCGTGCTGGTAGCTTTCCTTATTAATATTATCAAGGAAGGTGCGCTCAACAGGTGTTTTGGCAAGGTTCAACGCAAATGACTGTTTCTGCTGCTCTAATTTTTCACCGCTAAATTGCGGAACTGTCAATTTTAAGTGCAGTAATTGCAGGGCGGTTTCGAGGTTATCAACAGGGGCCTTACCGCGGAAACCATGAGTGAGCAATTCACTATAAGGGCGAAGCGAAATCTGATTTTGTTTCGCTAATAATGCCAAATCACGTGCGCTATATTCACCATAACCGCTACTTTCTGGTAGCTTTAATGCCCAATCTGTTAGCCCCGCAGTTTGCATGGTTTCAAGTGAACGGCCGCCGGGTAGCTGTAAATTAAACTGAATATCTTCTTTAAGATTTTTATCAGCTTTGACGATGACCTGAATACCATTGCTAAGTAGCCAACGTTCGGTTTTTGCGACAGGAAGTGCAGTCTGCTCAGTGATTGTGCCTTTAGCCACTTTAGGCAATTGCAGAATGATCGCTTGAGAGCGTAAGGTGAATGGCCCCGGTGAACTTAGGCGGGTATTTTGCCACTGCTCACTAAAGTCCGCATGATTGACTTTATTTGCGTCAGTATCAGGACCAATTAGGGCTAAGCGTGGTGAAGCTTCATTTAAAAAGTTAGCAACGTGCTGCTGTAAATCGTGCGGTTTAACTTTTCCAATCAGTTGGTAGCTCTTATCCAATTGTTGGCGTTTATTCCACATTGGCATCTCATATTCAAGCGCGGTGGTTAATTGACCTGCCAAATAATCATTGCCATAGCGCTGTTCAGCGGCGGCCTGCTGGCTGAGTTTTTTCAATAGATTTTGACGAGCGCTATCAAGCTCTTCTTGTGTTACCGGCTCAGTCGCTAATCGCTGTAGCTCAGTAAATAAAACCTGAGTGGCGCCAATATAATCATCTCCTTTAGGGTGGATAATCATTAATTGTTGTAAGCGCTGGTTATCTAACATCGAGCCTTGCTCATTAATACTAATGGCGGGTAATACGCCATTATCCACTAAGACAGAGAAACGTTGATTTAGAATGGCGAGCCATAAGCTATCCATTAAATCTTCGTATTGCCCTTCTCGTGTGTTGAGAGGGGCGATAATGTCTTTTTGCAAAGCAAATTGAACATAACGAGCGCCTTGCTCTTTATCAAACACTGGTTGAACTAACAGCAAATTAGAGTGAGCAAACTGCTTCCATTCTGGATTGTCTTGAGACAAGGTTTCTGGCTTTGGTATAGCGAAAAGCGTATTGATTTCGTCACGTACTGTAGATTGATTGAAATCCCCAATCACCAGCAGGGCCATACGTTGTGGCTGATACCATGTCGCATAATACTCTTTTGCCAGTTCAATCGGTGCTTGGCGAACGATATCGAGTTCCCCTATTGGGTTACGCTCTGCATAGCGGCTACCGTGGTAGCGTAAATGCTCAAGGCTATCATTAACACGATAGCCCATCCCTTGGCGCAAACGCCACTCTTCAATAATCACTGGGCGCTCTTTTTCAAACGCTTGTTGATCAAATGAGATATTGGATGCCCAATCCGCCATCACTTGTAGGGCTGTTGAGACTTGTGCTGGTGTGGCGTTCGGGAGTGATAGCTTATATAAGGTTGAATTGAGGCTAGTGATCGCGTTGACATGACTGCCAAGCTTCAATCCTTGCTGTTCTAACTGTTTAAAGCCTGTTGTGCCTGGAAAATGTTTTGTACCTTTAAAGGCCATATGTTCAGTAAAATGGGCCAATCCTAGCTGTTGTTCGTTTTCTTGCAACGAGCCACTTTTCACTAATAAGCGTAGCTCAACACCTGGTTGAGAACGCGGTAATAGGTAAACGTTTAGGCCATTATCTAATTGATAATGTTGCAAATCAGTACGGATAGGCAATAAATTCTGCCCCATCGTACTGGATGAAGCAGACACCCCGCAGCCTGTGAGGCTGAGGCCAATAAAAGCGGCGAGTAATATTTTACGAAGCATATTCAGGCAATCCTGTGGTTATATTGGCGCGAGTTTGCGCTTCTTGAAGCGGAAGAGTGTGTTCGGCAACTTGTGATAGGAAACGTTGATGGGTAACCAACACAATAGCGCTATCGTGTAGTTCATGTTTAATGAGTTGAATTAACTCAAGGGCGCTATTTTCATCAAGTGCTGAAGTGGTTTCATCCAAAAGTAATAATTTAGGGCGATTCAGAAGAAGTCGAGCAAACATAATGCGTTGTTGCTCACCACCTGATAATCGGTTATGCCAGTCTGTCTCTAAACTTAATTGATAGTGCAGTTTCTCTAGACCCACTTTGCTAAGTGCGAGTTTAAAATCAGCCTCTGTAAATTGCTTAGCATCTTGAGGGTATGCCAGTAAGCTGTCTAAACGGCTGATAGGAAGATAAAGGCGTTGTGGGATCCACATTAGGTGGTTTGTACGTTTAATCGCACCTTCAAAGAATGGCCAATGGCCACTTAAAGTACGTAATAGGGTTGATTTACCAATGCCGGAGCGCCCAGAAATTAAAGTGACTTCCCCTTGTTTAGTCACGACATGCACATGCTCAATTAAAGTGCGATTATCTGAGGTAGTCACTTTAACAGCGGCATCAAGTAAAGGTGGTTCTTCGGTGATTTCTACCTCAGCCGCTTTATCATTTTCCAATAAAATCACAAAATTATATAGACGTGAGACGGTAGCCTGCCATGCCGCTATTTCTTTATAGGCGAAAATAAACCAGCCTAATGAAGTGGCAACACTGCTAAAGGCTTGGCGTAACTGCATCAAACCGCCTAACATAATTTCGCCGGCGAGGAATTTGGGCAGCGCCAATAATACAGGGGCGAGAGCGGTCACTTGTTGGTAGCCAACGGTGTAAAAAGAGAGGTTCCGTTCGCAACGAATTAAACGGTTCCAATTACGAATAATTTCACCGAAGCGCTGCATGAGCTCTTTTCTATCTTGCGTCTCACCACGTTGCCCTGCTATTGCATCGCCATGCTGACGGCAATTGATCAAGGCGCTACGGTAATCGGCTTCACGGCGCTGCTTATCCATATTTAAGCGACGTAGAGGGAAACCTATCCATTGCGTTAAGGCGATACCAATAAGGGTGTAAATAATACAGGCCCAAAACATATAACCGGGGATAGACCAATCAGTACCCACCAAGTTGAATGAGAGGCTACCTGACAGTGTCCAAAGAATAGCGGCAAAGGAGACCAGTGTTAACATTGAGTGCAGGAAGGTGACCAGCAGATTCAGTGTCGATTCAATCAGTAATCGAATATCTTCTGCAATACGTTGATCAGGGTTATCTGGCTCTTGTGAGGTTAATCGTAGCATGTAGTGTTTACTGTTTGGAGAAAGCCAGCGATTGAGCACTAACTCTGTCATGCCTTTACGCCAACGAATGATCAGCATTTGCTTGAGATAGTTCCCCATAACGACCACGAAAATTAATCCGCTTACTAACACCACAAAATATTGCAAGAGGCCATAGAGTGCCTGACCATCCAGTTTCTGTAACGCATTATAGAAATCACCGTTCCACATGTTCATTTTGACATTGAACCAGACCGATGACAGGGTTAGCCCCAGTGAGGCGGCAAGCAGTAGCCAGCAGAAAAGGGCAGCGCGCTGCCCCCAAAAAGGTTTAACTAAATAGAAAAATTGTTTCAGTGTCTTCATGACGTTCTTCGTATTGTTGTTGTAGATTGCTCACATTGCTAACAAGATTTAAAGGTCGTAATTGACCTGTAGCCAGAATTGGCGACCTGGATCGTAAGATTTCAACACCCTATCTTCGAACACAAAGCGGTCTGCGATATTTTTATTATTCAAGATATTGTTCACTTCAACAGAGAAACCAAAGCCATAGGCAAAATCAGGTTTCCAGCCAAGGCGGGTATCCCATGTGTATTTACTGGAGAAGTGCTGTTTGGTGTATTTACGAACTTGCCCATACTCGGGATCAAATGCGTAGGCATTGTCATAGCGAACAGCTTGGTCGCGTGCGCCCCACCATTGCAGGCGGTTATACCAAGTTAGGTCGTAATCATCCCAAACACTGGTCAGTTCTAAGTTTAATTTGAATGGCGAGTTGAAACTGGTGGATGGCAGTTTCGAGGCATCAATGACTTTACCGTCATACCATACCTTGTTGAGGTTCACTTTATTGGCAGGATCAAATGAGTTATAGCCTGCATCTTTTGGCGTATTACTTTCACTTTGCTGCCATGTCAGTGAAGCGGTCATCACATGAGAAGCTTCTGCCCACTCCCAAGGTTGGCTGTTATTAACGGAAAGTGTCACGGTGTCATGTGAACTACGACCGCCATTATCAAAGGTGCGAATGCTACGTTTACTTGCATCACGAGTATCGTATTTGGTACGCGTTCTTACCTCATCATAACCTTCACGGTGGACATATTGTAGGCGCCATGTGGTTGATAAGATCTCCTGTTGCAGTGCAAGGGTTAGCTCATCGTTATAAGGGGTTTTAAGTGAATCAAGTCCTTCATAATCTTTTTTGTTATCCCAATCGTTTTTATTAGGATCTAGGGAGCAGCCATCATAACTATTGCATAATTGCATCCCATCATTTTGTGCGCCATATAAGGCATAGGTGAGCATTGAACGACCGTAATAACGGTTCGCACCTGCAATAATCTGTGTTTTGCCATCGCCAAAGACGTCGTAGTTACCGGATAAACGCGGTGCTATATTGGTACGATTAACGAAGTCGTCGCGATCTAAACGGATCCCCGGACGAATGGTTAACTTGCCGTATTGAATATTGTCATCAAGGAATACAGCATAATTAGTGTAGTCCGCAGCGTGGCTTCCTGCTTGGAATCGAGTGACATTACTGAGGTAACCGTTATACATGCCACTGTCATCTATGCTACCTGTGTATGTATAACGGAAGTAGTCTTTATCTCGTCGATAAGTGCCTTTGGTGTAATTGAGCTCTGCGCCTAAAGTGGGTTTATGAGTGAGGCCTATGCCATCTTCCATGGTATTAAAACGCATCACCCCCTTTAACCCATGATTTTTCTGTTTTGAGGTGAGATCGCCTAAACCGCCGCTGCTACTTTCCGTGGTTTGATAGGTGGAATAGTCAATAGCACGGACTGTGAGTGAATATTTTTGGTCATCAGTACGATCATCTTTGAGTGTTTGGGTGTTCGCGGTTAACTCGAATTGGCCAATATCAAATTGATGTTTAAAAATCGCGGTAAAACCCAGTCCATCATGGGTTGAATCATAACCTGAATTCATGACTGAAGCAGAAAATAGACGACTATCGTAAGAGGCATAGTTAGCTGAGAGATCTAATGTGCTTTTATCTGATAGGTCGAGCGAATATTTCAGGAAGTAGTTATCCGATGTACGGTGCTGCTTCTTTTCACCTGAAGCGAAATTAACCATTTCCACTTGATTATTTTCATCAAAGATAACGGAATCGCCGCCAGTTACCGTCATTGGTATCGTGGAACTGCGGCGTGATGCTGAAAATACGATACCTGAATTTTCACTGACACCTAATTCGAACCAACCACCAAAATCATCTTTATCGTAGCGATTTTGGAAACGAGCAGGGTTAGCGGTGTCATTCTTGGTCGTATCGATCCCAAGCGAGGAATCATGAAATAAATTGTTCCAACCCGAGCGGGTTAACCGATAATAGGCATGTGCGCTGTTTTCACCTTGCCAACGGCGGCTATTAACCTCAACGGTTCCCCCCGTAAAGCCACCAAATTCGACAGGAATATTATTGTCATAGACCGCCATACTATCGATAAGACGACTATCGATATAGATCCCCTGATCGCTACTGCTTAAGCGGGTTGCTGTTTCACCAAGGCCATTATCTGCGGGGTCAAAGTCATTGTTGAAGCTAACGCCATCAAGACGATAAGCATTTTGATAACTGCTGGAGCCGTGAATTGAAATACGCGAAGGCTTTATTTCCCCTTGGTTCATTGAGTTGCTGTCATTATTAGCAAATTGAACGGCAGGGTTGGTTTTCATCAGATCCGTAATATTGCCATCGCCCGTGTTACGTTGGCTGATCTCTTCCGATGTCACATACTGTGGCGCAGACATAACATCTGTCGCTGGGTGATTTTGTTGTACGACCCCAGAAACCTGTGTTTCGGGGAGGACTAATGTACCTTGATTAAGGTTCTGTGAACGGATCACGAAGATGCCATTATCACTGACTAACTCTAATCCGCTACCGATAAGTATTTTTTGTAATGCGGTTTGTGCGGTGTAGTGACCTGATAATGCAGGCGCGCGTAGGCCATTGAGTTGGCTCTTGTCATACAGTAATTGGATATTTCCTTGCTGGGTTATCTGTGCCACAGAAGTGGCTAGTGCTTGTTCTGGAAGTGAGAAAGCGACTTCTTGCGCAGCAGCAGATTGGCAAACTATTGCGCTACTAACGGCAACGAACAGTGCAAGCGGCTTAAACCGTTTGTGGGTGAATCGAATAGACATGAGTATCCCTTATTCTTAAGCGGCACAAAAAGTGTGCTAAAAATGGCAAAATAAATAACAACTGCTTAAGTAGAGGGGGAAATGAGAATTATCCTCACCTGTAAATCGAAATAATTTTCATTTATTTTTTTTATTTTGAATAATCAATATGTTATTTTTGTCTTGATAAACGACTTGTACAGGTAAAAGCATTGGAAGTGCTTGGAAAAATGACTCAGGTTGACGTAAATTGATCCGACCAGAGATTTTACTTTGCGCTAAAGAAGGCGGTGATAATTCAATGTTGACGGGTGAGTAAGCGTTAAGTTCAGAGAGCACCTCAGCCAATGGTTTATCAGTAAAGCTCAACTCACCAAAACGCCACCTTGCCACATCAAGAGGCGCAATTTTATTCATTTTGACAGGGCTATTGATGGCAGAGCTAGTCGCGCTATCCCCAGCAAACAGGTAAGTCGTTGCTTGCTCTTGCCCTGTTTTCAGACTCACTATCCCTTTGCTAACACGGACAGCGACTTGTTGCTGATGTCTATCGACTTCAAACTCAGTGCCAATGACTTGAATGCGCCTTTCATCGGCTAAAATCACAAAAGGCCGATAAGGATTGGATTTGACTTTGAAATAAGCGTTACCTTCATCTAGATATATCCGCCGAACCTCTGTTTCATAGGCTACCCGCACGCGTGTCTGGCGATTGAGAAATAATGCAGAGCCATCCGATAGAGTGACCTCTTTTGGCATATTAGTTGCGACGAGAGTCATATTGTTGAACAACATTGAGGGTAGCTGACTATAGGGTAAGAATAAAATAGCGGCAATAAATAGCGCTGCTAAGGTATTTCCCAATGGGCGCCATAACCGGAAAAAGAGCTGTTTTTTCGGGGGGAGTTCAATAGACGCTGGCCGTGGCATTGAATCGAACTCGCGCCAAACCCCTGCAATCGCTTCATAGGCTTTCGCATGCTCAGGAGATGCGTGTAACCAGATATCAAATTGCTTTGCCTGTTCAGCGCTCATCTGCTGACTGTGCTTGCGGGTGAACCACAGCGCTGCTTGCTCATCAATAGAATCTAATGTATCCGGCTCAGAGTGTGTTGTACGTGTCATTAATTATTATTGCTCTGATTATCAAGGTGTTTTTTACAATGTACCAAAGCTGCTGCTATATGCTTTTCGACCATACTAATGGAAATTTCCATTCGTTCAGCAATCTCACTTTGTGACAAACCATCAAATCGGTAGAGCAAAAAAGCTTCGCGACGCCGTGGAGGGAGCGACTCGATCGCCTCACTAAGCCACTGGATACGTTGTTGATGCTCCAGTATTTCACTGGGATCAGCTTGTGTCTCTTCGAGCTGCTGTTCAAGTAAAGCATCATCAATGTTTGTTTCAGACGTGGATTGGCGTTGATGACGTCGCCAATGGTCAATTAACACATGATTGGCGATTTTGAACAAATAAGCACGGCTCTCTTTAATCGGAGATTGCTCTTTTCGATTAAGCCATAGTGTAAACACATCCTGAGATAAATCATCAGCATCGTTACTATTACCTAGCCGATTGCGGAAAAAGCGGACAAGTTGGCTATACGTTGACTGATATGCGCCGCTAATTTTACGGGCAAGGGATTTATCAATAGTCATTTTTCGCTGGTGTTAAAAGTTAAATTACACGCTTAGGCGTGATAAAGATTTGCTCAAATCGCTTTATTGTTTTATTTCAAATAGTTATTTTAACTTTAGAATGTTATTAATAATAATGAATATCATTTTTGTTTGTATTATGCCTATAATCTGCAAAAAATAAAGTCGTGAGGCAGAATATGAGCAGTATCGCGGGTAAGTTAGAGCGCCCGATTTTCCGTCCACTGGGCGGTTTATTTTTAAGTCTTCTTTTCCACGGAACACTCGCAGTGATATTTATTGGCTGGTTTACGGCGTCAATACCGACAACAGGGGTATTGCCACCCGCAATATCATTACAACTAGGCGTTTATCAGCTTGAACAGCATTCAGAGCCTGAAGTGAATCATGCTGCGAAACAGCAAATGGCGACACATGAGGAAGTTTTACCTGAATTAGTTGAAAAAACAGAAAAACTACCCGAAACACCGTTAGTTAATAATGGAACCTTAACCAAGGTCAGCGAAAAGAAACACCCACCTAAAAAGAAACCTACACAAGTCAAAAAAGTCGTTGAAGAGGCGCCTCTCAGTACGCAAGAGTCAGCAGTGACTTCGGCACCAGCAGCGGGGAGTGAAGCAAGTAGCAGTGCGAACTTCTCCAGTAATGCCTCGGTGGCGGTGAGTGGTCATCAAGGTTGGCACAGTGAGGTTCATCAGCGTTTAGCAAAAGCGAAACGTTATCCAAGGGCGGCGCTACGTTTTCGTTCAACCGGTGTCTCTCAGGTCAAAGTGATGGTGGACAGTCACGGTGAGGTGATTAGTGCCAGTTTGATTAATTCATCTGGAACCAAACTGTTAGATAAAGAGGCGATTGCGACCATAAACCGCGCAGCGCCATTCCCAGCTCCTCCTGAAACGCTATTAGTGGATGGCAAAGTCGAATTCGTTGCACCGATTGTTTTTGATACTTATTCCATGTAATTGAACTGCTGAGGGGAGATCCTCAGCAGTGTGAGTTCGTGGCTTAATTTTCAGGGGGTTTGGGCTTATTCGGCTTGCTTTTAGCACGACGTCTTTTAGGGCGATAAGGCCGATGTTCGCTTCTTTTTCGGTCGAAATGAGGTTTTTTGGCAATGTTTGGTGCCATATTTTCATCATCTTCATTGCCGCTGTCTTCATCAACAACGAGCTGAGGCGGTACATTTTTGCCTTTCTTTTTCTTGGTGCGGAATAAGGTATTTGCCAGCACAATCCCAATACAGAGCGCTAATAAAATAAAGAAACGTAATACATTGGTACTGTTATCAGCTTGCTGAATTTCTGTGGTTAGTAGCTCAGTATCAATGGTAAGCCGTAAATAACCTTTTGGCTCTTCTTTTCCGGGAATAGGTACAACCAGTTGATATTGAAAAGGTTGTGTTGATTGTTTGCTATCAATGGCAAGGCGTTCACGTACCGGAACTGACTCTCCCGCACTCGCAATTAAGGTTCCTCCCGCCGAATAAATACTGGCATCCAAAATGTATTTGTCTTTGGTGACATTGTTTAAATTGGCGATAATGCGTTCTCGATTAAAATCTTTGCTGCCGGAAACGATATAATCGGATAAGCTGAAAGCCACTTGTTCGGCCAAAACTCGAGTTAGCTGTTTAAATTGTTCGACTCTGTTTTGGTTTTGGCTGTTACCTAAATAGGTTATGCCATGCATTAATAGGGCGATTAATGCGACACAGATAATAATTATCACTGTTTTGTGAAGCTTAAAGGTCAGTTTCATAGAAATCACTAAGTGCTCTTTATCCATTCTCTGGCATCATGTTGCCAGAGCTTGTACAGATAAGGTAGTTTTGGGGCATATTTTTATTATAAAACGTTGAGTCGATTACAGGAGCTAATTTTCATGTCAACGAGTTTGACCTATTGCTATTTACCCGATGAAATTCAAAAGTGGCCTGGGTTACCGCTGTCATTGAGCGGTGAAGAGGTCATGCCTTTAGATTACCGCGCTGGCGACAGTGGTTGGTTATTATATGGACGAGGGTTAGATAAGGCACGGATCAGCGATTTTCAGCAGCGTTTGGGGATAGCGATAGTGATCGTTTCATCATGGCGAATCGATGACTATCAAGTGGTCAGAATTGCGGGAAGCATTACTCCTCGCATCAAAAAATTAGCCGATGAAAGTTTATTAGATGTTGTTCCATTAGGGCAAATTCCCCGTTTACGTTCACCGGGCCTGCTGTTAATGGATATGGACTCTACGGCAATTCAAATTGAATGTATCGATGAAATTGCACGTTTGTATGGCGTGGGCGAGCAAGTATCGGAAGTGACTGAACGAGCCATGCAAGGTGAGTTAGATTTCACGGAAAGCTTAAGAGCGCGTGTGGCGTTACTTAAAGGGGCCGATGTGATGATTTTGCAGCAAGTCATGGATACGCTGCCATTGATGCCTGGCTTAACCAGCCTTGTTCGTAAATTACAAGCGATGGATTGGCATGTGGCGATTGCATCAGGAGGATTTACATTTTTTGCCGATAACTTACGTCAACAATTAAAATTGGTCGCCGCTGTTGCGAATCAGCTAGAAATCAAAGACGGTAAGCTCACCGGTAAAGTCAAAGGGCCAATTGTCGATGCCAAATTTAAAGCACAAACGCTGGTTAAGTTAGCAGAGCGTTTAGAAATACCGATTGAACAAACCGTGGCAATCGGCGATGGCGCAAATGACTTGAAAATGTTGCGTAAGGCGGGGTTAGGAATAGCTTATCACGCGAAGCCAAAAGTCTACGCACGTGCCAAAGTGGCTATCCGTCATGCTGATTTAATGGGGGTTATGTGCGTGTTGAGCGGGGGGCTTAAGCACGAAGAGCGGTAATATTCATCATACAGGGCAGCCGTAAAGCGACGGGGTATTTTAAGTATTACGGGCAGCAACTATGCGGATTATTGAATAGCATATACTTTGAATTAAAGGCAGTTAGTTAAAAAAGGGTTAATAGGAGCAATATTGTGGCGAAAGGTGCAAAAAGAGCGTTTGTCTGTAATGAGTGCGGTGCGGATTATCCGCGCTGGCAAGGGCAATGCAGTGCCTGTCATGCATGGAATACCATTACAGAAGTGCGCCTCGCCTCAAGTCAATCATCGCCACGTCATGATCGCTTAACGGGGTATGCCGGAAATGCTGCTGGCGTAAGCCGTGTGCAAAAGCTATCAGAAATTAGCCTTGAAGAGCTGCCGCGTTTTACCACAGGATTTAAAGAGTTTGACCGCGTACTTGGTGGTGGCGTCGTACCGGGGAGCGCGATTTTGATTGGCGGGAACCCAGGGGCTGGGAAAAGTACATTGCTACTACAGACCATGTGCTTACTTTCACGCGAAATGAAAACACTGTATGTCACAGGGGAAGAGTCGCTGCAACAGGTTGCTATGCGTGCACATCGCCTTGGTTTGCCGACGGATTCGCTAAATATGCTATCTGAAACCAGCATTGAGCAAATTTGTTTAACGGCAGAGCAAGAGCAACCTAAATTAATGGTGATCGACTCAATCCAAGTCATGCATATGGCTGATATCCAATCTTCCCCCGGCAGTGTGGCTCAGGTGCGTGAAACCGCCGCTTACTTGACGCGTTTCGCCAAGACGCGCGGTGTCGCTATCATTATGGTCGGTCATGTGACGAAAGATGGCTCTTTAGCTGGTCCTAAGGTGTTAGAGCACTGTATCGACTGTTCGATTATGTTGGATGGGGATGCCGATAACCGTTTTCGTACTTTGCGTAGCCATAAAAACCGTTTTGGTGCGGTTAATGAGCTAGGTGTGTTTGCGATGACGGAACAGGGTTTGAAAGAGGTAAATAATCCTTCGGCTATTTTCTTAAGTCGTGGTGATGAAATCACATCGGGTAGTTCCGTCATGGTGGTATGGGAAGGCACACGCCCACTGCTGGTGGAGATACAGGCATTGGTCGACCATTCAATGATGTCAAATCCTCGTCGAGTTGCGGTAGGGCTTGAGCAAAACCGTCTTGCGATTTTATTGGCTGTTTTGCATCGCCATGGTGGCTTACAAATGTCAGACCAAGACGTTTTTGTGAATGTGGTTGGCGGCGTTAAGGTCACTGAAACGAGTGCGGACTTGGCGTTATTGCTTTCTTTAGTCTCCAGTTTTCGGGATCGTCCTTTACCACGAGACCTTGTGGTATTTGGTGAAGTTGGCTTAGCTGGTGAAATTCGCCCTGTGCCGAGTGGGCAAGAGCGTATTTCAGAAGCGGCAAAACATGGCTTTAAACGGGCGATTGTTCCCCATGCGAACATGCCCAAAAAATCACCTCCCGATATGAAAGTGTACGGTGTGAAAAAGTTGTCAGATGCTTTAAGCGTAATGGATGAATTTGATTAATCGTCTCGTCATATTTCGCACTTTCGTGGCGTTCGATAACGCTACATTTCGAATTATTGAGAGCAAATAAGGGAACTAAATGGCTGAATTTGACTATCTTAAGAATGCAATTAAGCAAGCTGGCTATACATTACAGCAAGTTGCTGATGCCTCTGATATGACCAAAGGGTATCTCAGCCAGCTTATCAACAACAAAATTAAAAGCCCGAGCGCACAAAAGATCGCGGCACTTCATCGCTTTTTAGGGCTGGAATACCCAAATAAACAAAAAAGCATTGGGGTCGTTTTCGGGAAATTCTATCCCTTACATACAGGTCATATCTACTTGATCCAGCGTGCTTGTAGTCAAGTTGATGAGTTACATGTCATTCTTTGCCATGATGAGCCGCGTGATAAAGACCTATTCGTGAATAGCTCCATGTCACAACAGCCGACAGTCAGTGACCGTCTACGTTGGTTATTACAAACATTCAAATATCAAAAAAATATTCATATTCATTCATTCGATGAGCAAGGTATCGAACCTTATCCACACGGTTGGGAAGTGTGGAGTGAGGGAATGAAGGGCTTTTTGAAAAAGCACAATATTCACCCAAGTTTTATCTATTCGGGTGAAGCCAATGATGCACCGCGCTATAAAAAGTACTTAGGGATAGAAACTATCTTAATCGATCCTGAACGGACCTTCATGAATATCAGTGGTAATCAAATTCGTCAGGCCCCTTTCCGATATTGGGATTATATTCCGACAGAAGTGAAGCCCTTCTTTGTACGTAAAGTGGCAATACTCGGTGGTGAATCGAGTGGAAAATCGACACTCGTCAACAAACTGGCCAATATTTTTAATACCACCAGTGCGTGGGAGTTTGGGCGTGATTATGTGTTTTCTCATCTTGGTGGTGATGAAATGGCATTGCAATATTCTGACTACGATAAAATTGCATTAGGCCATGCTCAATATATTGATTTCGCGGTTAAATACGCCAATAAGGTCGCTTTTATTGATACTGATTTTATTACCACTCAGGCTTTTTGTAAGCGCTATGAGGGCAAAGAGCATCCTTTCGTACAGGCCTTGATTGATGAGTATCGTTTTGATCTGGTGATCTTATTAGAAAATAATACCCCATGGGTAGCCGATGGTTTACGTAGCTTGGGGAGTGAAAAAGACCGGCAAGAGTTTCAATCTTTGTTAATTGAAATGCTAAAGAAAAACAACGTGGAATTTGTTCATGTTGATTCTCCTGACTATGATACCCGTTTTCTCACCTGTATTTCGTTAGTACAGCAATTGCTGATGTTAGACGAATAATATAATGGGTTATTGAAAGTGAGAGATTGGAATAACACAAATACCTCATCATGAGGTATTTGTGTTTGTAGGAGGCTTGGCTTATTTGCTCATGCGCTTATATTTCATGCGATGAGGTTGTAGAGCTTCGGCACCCATAGTCCGTTTTTTGTAATCTTCATACTCAGAGAAGTTACCTTCAAAGAAGGTGATATTACCTTCATCTTGATAATCAATAATATGAGTTGCAATACGGTCAAGGAACCAGCGGTCATGCGAGATAACCATTGCACAGCCCGGGAACTCTAACAAGGCGTTTTCTAAGGCACGCAATGTTTCAACATCGAGGTCGTTCGTGGGTTCGTCGAGTAACAGTACGTTACCGCCAACTTGTAGCAGCTTAGCTAAATGCAGACGTCCACGCTCACCACCGGACAACTCGCCAACACGTTTACCTTGGTCAACGCCTTTAAAGTTAAAGCGACCCACATAAGCGCGGCTTGGGATCTCAAAGTTACCAATACGCATGATATCTTGTCCGTTCGAGATCTCTTCCCAAACCGTTTTGCTGTCGTCCATGGAGTCACGGAACTGATCTACAGAGGCAATCTTCACCGTATCACCTAAGGTGATGGTGCCTGAATCTGGCTGCTCTTGGCCTGAGATCATACGGAATAGGGTTGATTTACCCGCGCCGTTAGGGCCGATGATACCGACAATGGCTCCTTTTGGAATGGAGAAACTTAGGTTGTCGATAAGAACACGGTCACCGTAAGATTTGCTGAGGTTTTCAACTTCAATAACCTTATCACCCAAACGTGGACCTGGTGGAATAAATAATTCACTGGTCTCATTACGTTTTTGGTATTCAACGCTGTTAAGTTCTTCAAAGCGAGCGAGCCAGACGTGCTTTACCTTTCGCCTGACGGCCTTTTGGATTTTGGCGGATCCACTCTAACTCTTTCTCAATCGATTTACGTCTTGCCGCTTCCGTTGAAGCCTCTTGCGCTAAACGCTCATCTTTTTGTTCCAGCCAAGAAGAGTAGTTACCTTCCCATGGAATACCTTCACCACGGTCAAGTTCGAGGATCCAACCTGCAACGTTATCAAGGAAGTAACGGTCGTGGGTGATCGCCACAACAGTGCCTTCATAGTCATGTAAGAAACGTTCTAACCAAGCAACGGATTCCGCATCCAAGTGGTTAGTTGGCTCATCAAGGAGCAGCATGTCCGGTTTTTCTAACAGAAGACGGCAGATAGCAACACGGCGACGCTCACCACCGGATAGGTTTTCGATTTTAGCATCCCAAGGTGGCAAACGCAGTGCATCGGCAGCACGCTCTAGCTGGTTATCCAAGTTATGACCATCTTGCGCAGCAATAATGGCTTCTAACTCGCCTTGCTCTTTAGCTAACTTATCGAAATCCGCATCAGGATCGGCATAAGCGGCATAAACTTCATCTAAACGCGTTAATGCGTTTTTAACTTCAAAGACTGCCTCTTCAACCGCTTCACGAACAGTGTGTTCAGGGTTGAGCTTAGGCTCCTGTGGTAGATAGCCAATTTTGATACCGGGTTGAGGGCGTGCTTCCCCCTCAATTTCCGTATCGATACCCGCCATGATGCGCAATAAGGTTGATTTACCCGCACCGTTAAGACCTAAAACACCAATCTTCGCCCCAGGAAAGAAGCTCAGAGAGATATTTTTCAAAATATGACGCTTCGGTGGAACAATTTTTCCGACTCGGAGCATAGAATAAACATATTGAGCCAATTTTTTTACCTATTGTTTTATAAACGAAAGTTCAATATTTGATAGTGTTTTTAGCAGACATATGACCGTCTTATCACGCGATTATACCTTAGGCGACTTTTGCTGCTGTAAACGTTACTTTCTATCTTAAAATTTTTCTGAGCTTCACTCTAATTGTTCCTCACTCTAAGTCAATAGTTGCGTGTGTTTCCGATACTTTCTTGTGAATTAACCCCCACTTAAGACGGGATCAAAATTAAGTAAAAACGCGCATGTTTCATCATGGGGTAAATGACCTTTTACATTGTAAACAAAAAATAATCATTAACAGGGGGGAACGGGGGTTGTTGGCTATTTTTTAATACGGGGGCTGTTTTGTTTTATAGATAAACATATCGATTAGTCTTGTTAGGGTGAATTTAGTTTAAGGCTTAATGGAAATTTCTTTTCGTTTAGTTTTGATGAAGGTATTTATTGGATCATGGTAGAGTGACATGCCATTTAATATTTCATTAATAAATCTGATATAAAAAGATTATTTAGGGTTAATACTTTTACCTCTATTACTTTTTCTTCCGAGTTACCTAAATTTTGTGAAGATGATTTTGACGATAAGCTAAAGATGTCTATCAAAGCCCAAGAACCAACGTGTAAAGCAGACGCTTAACCATTTGCAAGATGCAGCAAACGGCGACTGTTCAATAAAATAGGTTTTCCTGTTTTTATGTTTTGAAGATTACTGAGAGCTTATTATTTGATATTAATATTTAAATAGCGATTAATATTAAAAATCACATAGCGATTAAAATAGATTATTAGTAAATTATTAGCATAATAAATCGACATCTAGATATGTTGTAGATGATATTAATTCTATAGCAGAGCGATGACCACTATAGAATTAATTTTTAATATCATTAAAACCTGAAAATAAATAGATTTTATTGATTAGAAATAGGCGCTGATTCTAACTTAACGATATCAGGTTTTTTCTGTTTAAGCTCTCTTTGTACATCACTGGCCTGTATTTTTTTATCTGTTCTTTCAGAGGTTCCGGTGAATACCCCACCTTTCTTAATGGTTAGGTTTTTAGTTTGGCAGATCCCATCGAGCTGACCATTTTCTAGAATATCCAAGTTTTCAGAGACACATAAGCCTCTCATAATGCCGTTGATTGAAATGGTTTGAGCATAAATCTCGCCTTCAACAACCCCTTCTTTTTGGATTGTGACAATACCGTCATTGCTACGAACACTCCCTTTTATATGACCGAATATTTGGATGTCTTCATCTAAAACAAGGTCACCGGAAATGTTGCAACTACTTGAAATAGAAGTGCTCTTGCGTGCTGAAGGTGTTGAAAGCACTTTTTCTTCTTTAATTTCAACCGTTTCTTTTTCGGGCGTTAACTCATGCGTTTTTGCCGCTTCGATAACGTTATCTTTATCTTTACTTTTTTTCGCAAACATCCTTTTATTCCTTGTAGAGAGTATATAAAAAACAATGAAGAATATGATTAGGAAAGGCAGAGATACAAGAGAAGAGTGAATATCTGTTAATGTGTATATTAAAAGATATGCCCATCCGCACCCAAGAATAGAAAAAAATAAATTTTTGAAATCCATATCATATCTCATTTTAAAGGGAGTTTAGATTATTCCAAATGAGCTTCATCATATTGACAAAATTAAATAGTTTTTACATCCACTGATATTATTTAACAGTAAAGATCAAGATTTGTCTATTTTTACTGAAAATAATACATCAATATTGAGTAATTTAAGCATTCATACCTATTAATAAACATGGCTCACTGATTTTTATCTATTTAACAACCATTTTTATAGATAACTCATCATGTTATTCAACGATGTGCCATAAAGCCGACGATTATCAAATCCATCATTTTACGTGATTCAGCGTAGTCTATTCGGTGGATTAACCACTATTTTACTAGGTGTTTTGACGTATAGAAAGAGGCTGCTCTCTATCAAGGCGTTAATTTCAAGAACACTCCTGTTGCTTTCAACCTAAAGATTTTATATTGATAAAAATCGTTTAACAAAGTTGTATCCACCTGATACGCATTATATTTCAGGCCATATCAATACAAGTTGTGTTTAGTGACTCAAACCGATGAGTTGATGGGGTCTTTTGGGAAAACTTCACTGAACACCTACATGCAACTCGAATAATTTCGAGTATAGTTATAGAAGCGAAAAATTTAGAGCAGCGCGGGAATAGGGAAATAGTCAGTATGAAAAAATTCTTGATGGCAGTGCCGATTGCCATGATGTTGGTATCGACGACGGTATGGGCAGACTCTTTACAGGCTCAGCGAGAGCGTTATCAAGCCATCAAACAAGCTTGGGATGCCAAGCAAATGGATGAAGTTGAACGTTTATTGCCGACATTACAAACGTATCCATTGTACCCTTATTTAGAATATCGAGAGTTAACGCAAGACCTCGATATTATTTCGCCGAGTCAAGTACAAGCATTTATTGACGCTCACCCGACATTACCTGTCGCAAAAACGTTAAAAAATCGCTTTGTGAATGAACTTGCTCGTCGCCAAGAGTGGCAATCTTTGCTGGCATTCAGCCCTAAAGAGCCTATGCCTGCGGAGGCGAAATGTAACTATTTCTATGCTAATTGGGCTACAGGCAATAAAACGCTCGCTTGGCAAGGGGCGGAGAAATCTTGGCTTAATGGGCGTTCAATGCCTGCCGCTTGCGATAAATTGTTTAATGAGTGGGAAAAAGCCGGCCATTTAACACCGGAAATGATCCTTGAACGGATCCACCTTGCCATTGATGCAGGTAATACCTCAATGGCTACCTATTTAGCGAAGCGTCTGCCACCAAGTTATAGGACGATTGGTGATGCATTAGTGAAGCTGCAAAATGATCCAGCATCGGTTACCACTTTTGCTAAGACGATGACACCGACCGATTTTTCACGTCAAGCCACGATAGCTGCATTTAGCCGTTATGCGCGCCAATCGCCAGATCAGGCACGAGCCGCGTTAAAGGGGATCAGTAACGCGCAAAAAATGAATTTTGTCGAAACTCAAAAATTAAAAGATAGTGTTGCTTGGCAATATATGGGGGCGGTTACACCTGAGCAAGAAAATTGGCGCGATGAGGTGATCAGTGAAACTGATTCAACAGCCCTAAAAGAGCGCCGTATTCGCTTAGCACTTGGTGCTGGGGATAAAGCAGGAGTAGCAAAATGGCTGAAACAGCTTCCCGCTGATGCACGGCATAAAGATGAGTGGCAATATTGGCAGGCCATCACCTTAATGAATGAAGGCAAAAAAGCAGAAGGTGAAGCTATTCTACGCAAACTCATCGAGGGCAGAGGCTTCTACCCAATGGTGGCAGCACAAAAATTAAACACGGAATACCCTCTGTATATTAAAACGGCTGAAAAACCGGATAGCCAACAGCTAGATAAGTTAGCAGAAATCCAGCGTGTACGTGAATTAATGTATTGGGAAATGGACAATCTTGCTCGTACCGAATGGGTAAGTTTAGTCGCTTCACTACCACCAAATCAGCAAGAGCAGCTTGCCCGTTATGCGTTTGATAACAATTGGGCGGATTTAAGTGTGCAAGCAACTATCCAAGCGAAGTTGTGGAATCATTTAGAAGAACGTTTCCCATTAGCGTGGGAAAAAGAGTTTGAACACTACACAAAAGGTAAAACGATTTCTAAAAGTTATGCCATGGCGATTGCTCGTCAAGAGAGTGCATGGAACCCACAAGCCAAATCCCCTGTTGGGGCGACGGGGCTAATGCAGCTCATGCCAGCGACGGCGAAGCATACGGTACAGAAGCAAGGAATTGATGGTTATGTCAATACCAGCCAATTGGTGAACCCAGTTAAGAATATTGAAATCGGTACGGCTTACTTAGATGATGTTTATCAGCAGTTCTCTAATAATCGTATCCTATCAAGTGCGGCTTATAACGCTGGGCCATCAAGGGTCACGCGTTGGTTAGGTAATAGTAGCGGTCGTCTTGATGCCGTTGCCTTTGTCGAGAGTATTCCTTTTTCAGAAACACGAGGCTATGTGAAAAATGTGCTCTCTTATGACGTATTCTACCGTTACTTTATGGGACAACATGGGCCTGTATTGACCGATAACGAGTGGTTAATGAAGTATTAGTAGGTTTTACAGGTGATTTGCCAAATAGTGTGTTATCATTTGTACTAGTTAAATAGTATGGTTGGATAACATGACTGCAAATCACCTGAATGACCCAGCACTCACTACCGATGAGAACGATGATTGGCAACGCTTTGTTAAATTGCTACAGCTTGCGTTTGAGCAAGACTTACAACATCCCATATTACAATTGTTGCTGACACCCGATGAACGAACGGCGCTTGCGACTCGAGTCAGAATTGTGCAAGAGTTGATGCGTGGTGAAATGAGCCAAAGGGAATTAAAAAATGAACTTGGGGTGGGTATAGCTACCATCACACGCGGCTCAAATAGTTTAAAATCGGCACCTCAGCCTGTAAAAGAGTGGTTAGAAGCGCAATTGCTAAAATAGCCACTGCATATTCATTGAACACAGAGCACTCTATACACGTTACTCCATGACAGGGAGCCGAGTTGAGCATCAGTCCATACTGACTCAAGATGATGAGTTGTCAGTGTTAATTGTGTGATTTGTGTCATTAATATAGACAAATAGGGGCAAAGACTGCCCCTATTGTTATTTTTTCGTTATAATTAATCTTCTATCTGGTTTAGCTCTTTATAAATTTCATGCTTAATGGGAACCAGCGCCAGTATCAGTGCTTGTTGGTAGACACTGGTGCGTGTTAGTACCCCGTTAGTAAAAAAGCCGATGGCACCGCCTTGTTGTTTGATGTTATCGATGCCAGTTAAATCTGCCATTTCGTCACCAAGCTCACGCCCTTCACGGATACCCGCAAGGATTTTTTCTGGGATCATGATACTCGCTGAACGTGATTCACCACGGATCTGTTTATGTTCAATAACAATCCATGCAAAGGTCATATCTTCATCAATGCCAGCTTCAATCCCGACCCAAAAATCGGCCTCTGGGCGAACTTGCCTTGATGCCATTACACGTTGCCTTGCGCCTGTGCGGGTTTCATTATTACCGATAGGTTGCTGTGGAACGCTGCTATCAACGTTAATATCTTCTACTTGATAAGTGCCTGGCCCAAAAACAGCATCGAAAGCAAGATGAATCGCTTTAATTTTGGCAGGATTAGTCGTTGCAGCTATAACTTGGTACATTAATTATTTTCCTTTGAACACATATTTCGCAAAGTAATAACGGAACACATCTATGTTACAGGTTTATCTTGTTCGCCACGGTGAAACCGAATGGAACGTGGCACGTCGTATACAGGGCCAATCTGATAGCCCACTCACGGCCACTGGACGTCTGCAAGCAAGGCAAGTTGCCGAAAGGATGAAATCAGAAGGCATTACTCATATTATCACTAGTGATATGGGACGCACACGCGAAACTGCACAAATAATTGCGGATGTTTGCCGTTGTGAAATTATCATAGAACCTCGTCTTCGTGAATTAAATATGGGGGTTCTGGAACAGCGCGAAATAGAAAGCCTGACAGAGCAAGAAGAGCAGTGGCGTAAAAGCCTTATTGATGGCACAGAAGGCGGGCGTATTCCAAACGGTGAATCGATGGAAGAGCTGTATCAGCGCATGTATGCCGCTCTCAACAGTTGCCTCGATCTACCAAAAGGGAGTCGACCACTTTTAGTCAGCCACGGGATCGCATTGAGTACGCTAGTTAGCCGTATTTTAGGGGTTCCTGCTTATTCAGAACGCCGCTTGCGCTTACGTAATTGCTCAATTTCACGCGTGGATTACCAAAACAGCCCTTGGCTCGCAAATGGTTGGATCGTTGAAAGTACTGGTGAGGTTACCCACCTTACTCAGCCTGCGTTAGATGAACAGCAAGCGTAGTTGAGACCGTGTAAATTTGGAGTTCCAACAATGATAGATTCTAACTTATTCGAGTTGCAGCTAGGAGACTAACGGAGATAGTCGGGAACATAAATAATATGTGACTCGGCTAGCTAGGACAGTCCATGATGCCACAGCTTGGAAAGATAACGAGCCATTGAAACTCCAAATTATTAACGTTTTATCGGCACATAGTAATCAAAGGCCGCAACATGCGATTTCGGGTCATCATTTTTATGGTCTATATGACGTAACTCAACATTTTTGAGTTTATAGTGTTCGATATCATAGCCAGGTCGGCGCGTGATATTGAGCTTAGGCAGATAGACGCCATAAATCTGATATAAGAACTCTTGCATTGCTGCGCGCGTTGCTTCACCGCTAAAGCTAAACTTCACATATTCTCCAGCGGGAATAGTGAGATGGCTATATTCTGCATTGTTAAAACTTGCATCTTCAGGTTTTACTGCGGTGGTATAGAACACCGTCTGCTCATCTTCTTTATCGGCGTTGTGAATCGCGTGGTGTAAGCCGAAGACCTCAGAGGCAATCGAGGTTGTATGTTCTAAATAGTAGTGCCAGAAAGTTTGGCGCATCTGTGAACAGGCGGTTGACCACTCTTCTAGCGCATAAGAACAGCTTTGCTCAAGCCCCACTAAAGGCTGCTCCTGCATCTCGACGAACTCATAATCTAAATGTTTATGTTCATCTAAAATAATAGGTGGACAAATACCCGTGGCACACCACTCATCGCTACGACGATAGTAAGCAGGGGTGATGTTAAATTGTTTCTTAAACGCGCGGGTAAAAGTTTGCTGTGAGTCAAAGCGATATTGTAACGCGATATCAAGAATCGGACGGCTGGTTAGTCGTAAAGCTACAGCAGCGCGAGATAGCCGTCGAGCACGAATATAGGCGCCAATTGCTTGGTCAGTCACCTCTTTGAACATCCGTTGTAAATGCCATTTGGAGTAGCCAGCTTTTGCCGCAACATTATCGAGTGATAGAGGTTTATCTAGGTTATCATCGATCCAGCGAAGAAGGTCACGAATAATATTTGTTTGATCCATGTATATCCCTAGTCAATAAGACTTAAAAAACAGATATAGGTTATCAAGGAACGCCTATTCTATATCAAGTTACCTTTTTCGTTTATAGTAAAAGAGTTGTATTTACCATTTAGTTGTAAAGAAAATGATTGACTTCTTTTATACTTGTCATATTTCAGGCTGCCTTATGGTTAATAATGGCTGAAATGTCACTCGAATTGTTTAAAAAGTATATAACAAAGAGGCTAAGTCTTCTGGTTGAAAAGGAAATTTGTATGCATTTTTGCAAGTTGAAAAAGATCGTATTGGCATCACTGTTGTCTGCATTACCCTTTGCGACGTTTGCGGAAGAAATTGGCTCGGTAGATACCGTTTTTAAAGTATTTGGCCCTGACCATAAAATTGTTGTTGAAGCTTTTGATGATCCCGATGTTGAAAATGTGACCTGCTACTTAAGCCGTTCGAAGACGGGGGGAATTAAAGGTGGGCTTGGTTTAGCAGAAGATACTTCTGATGCGGCGATATCTTGCCAACAAGTTGGTCCGATTGAACTGAATGAACGGATCAAACGTTCACCGAAAAAACCGCACGTTGTTTTCCAAAAACGGACTTCATTAGTATTCAAAAAGTTGCAGGTAGTACGTTTTTATGATCCCAAACGCAATGCGCTTGTTTATTTGACTTATTCAGACAAGATGATTGATGGCTCACCGAAGAATGCATTAAGCGCTGTACCTATTATGCCATGGTAAGTCTTTAAGTGGGTCTACAGGTGCTCTTCCCGCATAAAATAACCCCCAATAATGGAATTATTGGGGGTTATTTATTCATCGGTCTTTATCGAACGATGGCGGGATTATTCGTCGAGATCACCACAAAAGCGATAACCCTCACCGTGGATTGTTGCGATGATTTCTGGGGTATCAGGCGTTGATTCGAAATGTTTACGAATACGACGGATAGTGACGTCGACCGTTCTATCATGAGGCTTAAGCTCACGGCCTGTCATTTTCTTCAACAAATCGGCGCGAGTTTGGATTTTCCCCGGGTTCTCACAAAAATGTAGCATAGCGCGGAATTCGCTACGAGGTAATTTATAGTGTTCGCCAGCAGGGCTGATCAGTGAGCGACTGTTGATGTCGAGCTCCCAACCATTAAATTTATAGCTTTCGACTAAACGGCGCTCTTCAGTGCCACCAGCTAAATTCATAGTACGAGATAGCAGGTTGCGTGCACGGATAGTCAGCTCGCGAGGGTTAAATGGCTTGGTGATATAATCATCCGCACCAATTTCTAGGCCAAGGATCTTATCCACCTCATTATCACGGCCTGTTAGGAACATCAGTGCAATACTTTCTTGCTCACGTAATTCACGCGCAAGGAGAAGGCCGTTTTTACCGGGTAGGTTAATATCCATGATAACGAGGTTGATGTCATGCTCGGACAGAACATTGTGCATCTCTTCGCCATCAGTGGCTTCGTGAACTACATAGCCTTCAGCCTCAAAGATACTTTTCAGCGTATTGCGTGTGACAATCTCATCTTCAACAATTAAAATGTGTGGGGTCTGCATATTTGCTACCTAAAGTTTTAAAATAAAATTGTGAACTCATAAGCCGCTTCCAAATTAGGTGGTTTTGATTTTATTTTACTGGAACGACGCGTCTATGGGTTATAAATATGTTTTCGAGTCAAGGTTATTTTGTCGCCTCTATCGTCATCAGATTCTAAATTGAATCAAAATTTAGGCACCTTCCCAACGTTGGGCTGTTAACAGCAATATAACAGCTAATACTGCATTTACCACCTAAAAAAATAACTTTTGTTGATACATATCAAAATCAATTGTAGCACGTTAACAAAATTTGTTAGGAAGAAAATCTTACCGATTCAATGGCTGTTTAACTATCAGATAAAGAGTAAAAGTTTTTTATTCTTTGTTTACTCAAACGATGCGTTTGGGTGAAAAATGGTCAACTATTCAAGCTAACGCTAAAAAAAAGTTTATGGATATTTTAATCTGACAATTGTTAATTTTTTGGTTTTTTAAATTAGCAAATTGTGAGGCCTATTCATTTGTGATTAAATTTTGTTGAGAAAATAGGATAATTTTTGATAGGTCACGCTTTGAATAACGGGCTTTTTTTGCAAATAAATTTGACATTTTTGGGCAATTGCTTTAACCGTATAGGGAGCAAGTAACGAATCAAGAGACAGACAGAAATCTATGCGTAACATCAGCCTGACTACGATTATTATTACCACCACCGTAACCACAGGAAACGGGGCGGGCTGACGCATCCAAAAAATAAAAAACGAAAAAGCCCGCATCCAATCAGATGTGGGCTTTTTTTTGGTGTTAAATCAGGAGAGAAATACCATGCGTGTGCTTAAATTTGGCGGTACTTCGGTTGCAAATGACGAACGAGTACTGAATGTTGCTGACATCGCTGAAAGTAAATTGGCCGATGGGCAAGTGGCGTTGGTGCTATCTGCACCAGCAAAAATCACTAACCATTTGGTCGCAATGATTGATAAAACGGTTGCAGGTCAGGATGTCATCACGCATGTGAATGATGCAGAAATGATTTTTGCGAACTTATTAAAAGGATTAAAAGAAAAACAACCCGGTTTTGATTACGATAGACTGAAAAAACTCACTGAACAAGAATTCGCACAAATCAAACAAGTACTGCATGGTATTACTCTTCTAGGCCAATGCCCTGATAGCATTAACGCCTCAATTATTTGCCGTGGTGAAAAACTCTCTATTGCCATTATGGAGTCTGTGCTAACAGCACGCGGGCACAAAGTCACGGTGATTAATCCTGTCGAAAATTTATTAGCCGTCGGTCATTATCTTGAGTCCACTGTTGATATTAATGAGTCAACTAAACGTATTAAGGAATTAAACATCCCTAAAGACCACTTTGTATTAATGGCGGGTTTTACTGCGGGGAATGATAAAGGCGAATTGGTCGTATTAGGGCGTAACGGCTCCGATTATTCCGCGGCAGTATTAGCGGCTTGTTTACGTGCTGAATGCTGCGAAATTTGGACCGATGTGGATGGGGTATATACTTGTGACCCACGTTTAGTGCCTGATGCACGCCTATTAAAAGGGATGTCTTATCAAGAGGCGATGGAGTTATCCTACTTTGGTGCAAAAGTACTGCACCCGCGTACCATAGCACCAATCGCACAATTCCAAATTCCTTGCCTTATCAAAAACACCACTAACCTCAGTGCTCCGGGTACATTGATCGGGGATGGACAAACAGATGACAGCACTCCTGTTAAAGGGATCACCAACCTGAATAACATGGCGATGATCAACGTTTCAGGCCCCGGCATGAAAGGAATGGTTGGTATGGCCGCACGTATCTTCTCTGTGATGTCACGTAAGGGGATCTCGGTTGTACTTATTACGCAGTCATCATCGGAATACAGCATTAGCTTCTGTGTGCCTCAAGGGGAATTAGTACGTGCACGTGCTGCCTTGGAAGAAGAATTCTATTTAGAATTAAAAGATGGCGTCTTAGACCCTCTTGATGTCATGGAGCAGTTAGCCATTATTTCGGTCGTTGGCGACGGCATGCGTACTCTAAAAGGGATTTCAGCGCGTTTCTTCTCGGCATTAACACGCGGTAATATCAATATCGTGGCGATTGCCCAAGGTTCGTCTGAACGTTCAATTTCGGCAGTCATTGCCAATGAAGCAGCAACCACGGCGGTTCGTTTATGCCATCAAATGCTATTCAATGCTGAGCAAGTCATTGAAGCCTTCATCATCGGTGTGGGTGGGGTAGGAAACGCACTGATTGAGCAAATCCATCGTCAACAGCAATGGCTGAAACAAAAGCATATCGATTTACGCGTTTGTGGGATCGCCAACTCACGAGCAATGTTGACGAATATGCAAGGCATCTCTCTTGATAATTGGAAAGAAGAGTTGGCGCAAGCGACCGAGCCATTTAGCCTGAGCCGCTTGATCAGATTGGAGCGTGAATATCACTTTCTCAATCCAGTGATCATCGATTGTACTTCTAACCAAGAAATTGCCCAGCAGTATGTCAGTTTCTTAAAAGACGGCTTTAACGTTGTGACACCTAACAAAAAAGCTAACACCTTATCAATGGAGTATTACCGCCAATTACGCTCCGCGTGTGAAGTATCAAAACGTAAGTTCCTTTATGACACTAACGTTGGTGCGGGTTTGCCTGTGATTGAAAACTTACAGAATCTCCTGAATGCGGGTGATGAGCTAGTTCACTTTAGCGGTATTCTTTCTGGATCACTCTCCTTTATTTTTGGCAAACTCGACGAAGGGATGTCTTTATCTGAAGCGACGGCTCTAGCTAAAGAGAAAGGGTTTACCGAGCCAGATCCTCGCGATGATTTGTCAGGCATGGATGTCGCACGTAAGCTGTTGATCCTCGCGCGTGAAGCCGGTTATGAATTAGAGCTAGAAGATATTGAAATCGAACCCGTATTACCTGCGGAGTTTGATAGCAGTGGCGATGTGACTGAATTTATGGCTCGCTTACCGCAACTTGATCAACCGTTTGCAGAGCGTATAAAAGCAGCAGAAGCAGAAGAAAAAGTGTTACGCTATGTCGGATTGATAGAAGAAGGACGCTGCCAAGTGAAAATCGTTGCGGTTGATGGCAATGATCCGCTCTTCAAGGTCAAAAATGGCGAAAACGCATTGGCTTTCTATACGCGCTATTACCAGCCAATTCCTTTAGTACTCAGGGGCTATGGAGCAGGTAATGATGTTACCGCAGCCGGCGTATTTGCAGATATGTTGCGTACTCTATCATGGAAATTGGGAGTCTAATAAGTGATTAAAGTTTATGCGCCCGCTTCAATTGGTAATGTTAGTGTCGGGTTTGATGTATTAGGCGCGGCGGTATCGCCAGCAGATGGAACGCTGTTAGGGGATTGTGTCACTGTTGAAGCGGCTGAGAGCTTTTCTTTGACGAATAAAGGCCGCTTTGTCGCAAAATTACCGAAAAAAAATGAACATAATATTGTTTACCAATGTTGGGAACTGTTTTGCGAACGCTTTGGTAAACCGCTTAATGTTGCGATGACTCTCGAAAAAAACATGCCTATTGGTTCAGGGCTTGGCTCCAGTGCATGTTCTGTTGTTGCGGCACTGATGGCACTGAATGAGTTTGCCGGTCAGCCTTTTGATGAGACCACGTTATTAAGTATGATGGGGGAGCTAGAAGGGCGTATTTCAGGCAGTGTACATTACGATAATGTGGCTCCTTGTTACCTAGGTGGCTTACAACTGATTATTGAGCAAAACGGAATTATTTCTCAACCTGTTCCCGCTTTCGAGAATTGGTATTGGGTGATGGCGTATCCGGGGATCAAGGTTTCTACCGCGGAAGCGCGAGCTATTTTGCCAAATAGTTATCCGCGCCATGATATTGTTAATCATGGGCGTTATTTATCGGGCTTTATCCATGCTTGCCATACAGGCCAACCAAAGCTTGCCGCGACTATGATCCAAGATGTCGTAGCTGAACCTTATCGAACACAGCTACTTCCTGGGTTTGCAGAGGCGCGTAAGAATGCTTATGAAATTGGTGCACTTGCATGTGGTATTTCTGGTTCTGGGCCGACACTATTTGCCATTTGTGATGATAAACAAATCGCTGAAAAAATGGCCGATTATCTACAACAACATTATGTTCAAAATGATGAAGGCTTTGTGCATATCTGCCGTTTGGATCTCACAGGGGCAAGGACAATAGGGTAAACAATGAAACTGTATAACTTGAAAGATAATAGCGAGCAAGTGAGCTTCGCACAGGCAGTAAAACAGGGATTGGGCAAACAACAAGGTCTATTCTTCCCACAAGATTTGCCAGAGTTTAGCGCTGCTGAAATTGATGAGCTACTAAAACTGGATTTTGTCACTCGTAGTAGCCGTATTTTAACGGCATTTATTGGTGATGAGATCCCTGAAGCTGAGCTGGCGGCTCGCGTCAAAGAAGCTTTTGCATTCCCTGCTCCTGTTACTCAAGTTGAGCAAGATGTAGCGACACTAGAGCTATACCATGGTCCAACACTCGCCTTTAAAGACTTTGGTGGCCGTTTTATGGCTCAAGCACTTGCCCAAGTTGCTGGTGACCAGCCTGTGACTATTTTAACTGCAACTTCTGGGGATACAGGGGCGGCGGTTGCACACGCATTTTACCGTTTAAATAATGTGCAAGTGGTTATTCTCTATCCAGAAGGTAAGATCAGCCCACTACAAGAAAAGCTCTTTTGTACCCTAGGTGAAAACATTCACACGGTTGCAATCAAAGATGACTTTGATGCCTGCCAAGCCTTGGTCAAACAATCTTTTGATGATGAGGCGCTGAAAAAAGCATTGCATTTAAACTCAGCGAACTCAATCAACATTAGCCGTTTGTTAGCACAAATTTGTTACTACTTTGAAGCGGTTGCTCAAATCCCTGCTGAGAAGCGTGAGCAACTCGTTATTTCTGTTCCAAGTGGTAATTTTGGTGATTTAACTGCGGGCTTACTTGCTAAATCGCTGGGCTTACCGATTAAACGCTTTATTGCTGCAACTAACGTCAATGATACGGTTCCTCGTTACCTTGAAGGTGGGGAGTGGAAACCACATCAAACCGTTGCGACTTTATCGAATGCGATGGATGTGAGCCAACCTAATAACTGGCCGCGTATTGAGGAGCTATTCCGTCGTAAAGGGTGGTCTCTGAAAGAGCTTGGTTATGGAGCGGTGACCGATGAGGTGACTAAAGAAACGGTGCGTGAGTTAGATAAAAAAGGGTATGTATCTGAGCCGCACGCAGCTGTCGCTTACCGTGTTTTACGCGATCAATTACAAGATGGTGAGTATGGTTTGTTCTTAGGAACGGCGCATCCTGCTAAGTTTAAAGAGAGTGTAGAGGCGATTTTGAATAAACAACTTCCTCTACCAGAAGCTTTAGCTGAGCGTGCTGAGCTACCTCTGCTATCACACTTTTTGCCGTCGGATTTTGCGAAGCTAAGGGCTTTCTTAATGGAACGTGCACCTAAATAGCGATTTCTGGATCCATGAAACGGAAGCGATATGCTTCCGTTTCTATTTATCGTAATGATAATAGTTCATTGATTCAAATATTGATGACACGATGAGATCACGAAAGTCGGTATAGTAGAGGACTAGTGCGTAGAGCGATTTGAACTTGCACCATCTAGGCCGTTTCTGCCACCATTTGGTCCACCAAGACCTCCTTTACCCCCTTTTCCTCCTTCTGGGCCTGCATCTCCACCGTTGCCGCCATTGCCACTTCCTGAACCATGACCGCCGTTACCACCGTTGCCGCCATTGCCACTTCCTGAACCATGACCGCCGTTACCACCGTTGCCACCATGACCCCCATTCCCCCCGTTTCCGCCGTGACCATTTCCTGTACCATTACCGCCATTACCCCCGTTACCGTAGCCGTCACCATTACCGCCTCGGCCCCCGTTCCCGCCATTGATTCCGCCACTACCGCCATTACCACCATTACCGTTACTGCCGGGCTGTGCATGGCCCCCATCTCCTCCATTACCATTATTGAGTCCATTGCCCCCATTACCGCCGTTGGCACCATTACCTCCATTTCCACCATGATTCACATAAAAGATATTGTGCTCACTCGAAATCGCATGTGGTGGCGTTGTGCTGTGTAGTGGATTGTTGTAACTGAGTGAATGGCTTGATATTGCGGGAGTTAAGAAAAATAGCGTGCTGATAGTGAGAAGCCATTTTCGTTGCATAGTTTCCTCCGACCCCCCTCCATTTAGAAGGGGGGAATAATCATATAAGATTACGAGTTAATTACCGACCATTACCACCGTTGCCGCCATTGCCACCGTTACCACCATTGCCGCCGTTACCCCCGTTTCCGCCATGACCACCGTTACCACCATTGCCAAAGTATTGGCCCGATACTGAGGTCGGATCCATTAGCATATCAAGGAGTTGATATTGAGGAAGAGAAGCGAAAGATAATGCAGGGGTAAACAGAGAAGCGATAAGGATATGTTTTATTTTCATATAATATTCTCTTGGTTAAATGAATTAAACAAACTGCTATTTCAGTTTATTTGTTCATTTTTATTTATCAATAAAAGTGGGCTTTTAGAATGTATTGTATTTAAAATATCCTGATTTATAAGAAATTATTTATTTAAACGGTGAATTAATTTAATATATTCCTTCAAATAATATTAAATTAATTTATTGACTTGTGATCAGCAAAAAAAGAAGCCACGAGACAGTTAATCACTGTTTTTGTGTTGAGGGGGGAAGTTGGTATGGCGCTGCCACTTCATACTCGGAATACAAAGGAGCAGCGGATAAGCGCTTAAATGGCGTCTTCTAAGATAAGTTCAATGGTTTTTAGCTCTTCAGGTGTAAATTCGCGGTTTGCCATCATACCGAGAGCGTCATCAATTTGGCTAACTCGACTTGCACCAATGAGCACAGAGGTGATCCTATCATGGCGTAATACCCAGGCTAGGGACATTTGGCTCAATTTTTGGCCTCTTTGCAAAGCAAGTTCATTCAGTTTTTTCACCCGAGCGAGTACCGCGGAGGTTAGCCTTTCTGGGGGAAGAGAAGGGTTGCTTGCCGCCCTTGAATCGGCAGGAATACCGTTTAAGTAACGGTCGGTAAGTATGCCACCTGCAAGCGGCGAATAAGCTATGGAGCCGACGCCTTCATCTTCAAGCACATCAAGTAATTCATCTTCTGGATCACGGACTAACATGGAATATCTAGGTTGATGGATTAGGCAAGGCGTACCTAATTGGTTAAGGATCTCAATCGCTTCTTTTGCAAGCTCGGCAGGATAGTTAGAGATCCCAACATACAGAGCTTTACCTTGGCGTACGATCAGATCAAGGGCGCCCATTGTTTCTTCAAGAGGAGTATCAGGATCTGGGCGATGGTGATAAAAAATATCAACATAATCTAGACCCATGCGTTTTAGGCTTTGATTAAGGCTGGCAATTAAATATTTTTTACTGCCCCAATCACCATAAGGGCCATCCCACATGGTAAATCCAGCTTTTGATGAAATGATCATTTCATCTCGGTAAGGTAAAAAATCTTGTTGGAGTATTCGTCCAAATAGGCTTTCTGCTGCGCCCGGCGGAGGACCATAATTATTGGCGAGATCAAAGTGGGTGATCCCATGGTCAAAAGCATACCTTAACATGGCTCGGCAGTTATCCGGGGATTTGTTGTCACCAAAATTGTGCCAAAGACCTAAAGAGATTAGTGGGAGCCTTAACCCGCTGCGACCACATAGGCGATATTCCATATCCGTGTAACGATCAGTATTTGCAATATAAGGCATACTTCACCTCCAAATAGTTGGCAGAGACCTAAACGATACTGACACAAATGTCATTTTCGCTATGGTGAATCAATGCTAATTTTTAACCAAAATACAAATTTTTAGTAAATATGTGATGGAGGATAAAAAAGAGACAATATTGCCGAGTCGTGAGTTAGGTGATCACACTAGCGACCACCTTATTTAGGGGATTAATGTTGTTCAGGACGGGTAAAGACCAGCTCATTTCCTTTGGATTGGCTCTCATCGAATTGGTAACCTTCAAGGTTAAAATCAGCCAATTGATCTGTTTTGGTTAGCTTATTTTGAATAATAAAGCGGCTCATCAAACCACGTGCTTTTTTAGCATAGAAACTGATCACTTTATATTTGCCATTTTTTTCGTCAAGGAAGACCGGTTTTATGATGACACCATCTAATTTTTGGCTATTAACGGCTTTAAAATATTCATCTGAGGCAAGGTTGACTAATACATGATCGCCTTGATCTGCAAGCGCTTTGTTGAGCTTGTCGGTGATGATATTGCCCCAAAATTCATACAAATCTTTGCCTCGAGGGTTTTTTAGGCGCGTTCCCATTTCAAGGCGGTAAGGCTGCATTAAATCGAGAGGGCGTAATAAGCCATATAGCCCTGATAAGATACGCAAATGCTGCTGGGCAAACTCAAAGTCCTGTGCAGAAAATGTTTCAGCTTGCATACCTGTATACACATCCCCTTTAAATGCAAGAATAGCTTGGCGCGCATTTTCAGGCGTGAAATCCGCATGCCACTCACCAAAACGTGCAGCATTGAGGCCAGCCAGTTTATCGCTAATTTTCATTAAGCTTGAGATGTCTGCTGGAGATAGTTTGCGGCAAACCTCAATCAGTTGCTGTGACTCATTCAGTAATTCAGGCTGTGTGAAAGAGTGTGTTGCGAGCGGGCTTTCATAATCTAATGTTTTGGCAGGTGAGATTGTGATGAGCATAGCAAGATCCCTATAATAAAATGACGACGACCACTTTAACAAAAATTGCCATTAAATAGCTAATCGGTGAGATAAGTAAAAACAATTTTTCTATTTTGTCGTACTGTGATTATGCTTATTCGAAGCTAAAAGGATTCAGTTTTAATTTAAATTGCGAAAACGATTGCATATCAATTAGTTGCTATAGAATAGTTTTAGTCGCTTGCAGCAACTTGGATGCGTGATATTATCATTGTACGGTGCGGCGTTTGCCTCAATTCCTTTATAACAACGAGATTAAAGAAATGACCGATAAATTAACCTCCTTACGTAGTCTGACCACCGTTGTTGCTGATACTGGCGATATTGAAGCGATGAAGCTTTATAAACCACAAGATGCGACAACTAACCCATCTTTGATTCTAAATGCAGCACAAATTCCTGAATATCGTAAACTGATTGACGAAGCGGTCGAGTGGGCCCGTAAACAAAGCAGTCATCGTGAACAGCAGGTTGTTGATGCTTGTGACAAATTGGCAGTCAACATCGGTTTGGAAATTCTAAAACTGGTTCCAGGCCGTGTTTCAACGGAAGTTGACGCACGTCTGTCTTATGATGAAGAAGCGTGTATCGCTAAAGCGCGTCGTCTGATTAAGCTGTACAACGAAGCGGGTATCAGCAATGACCGTATTCTGATTAAGTTGGCTTCAACTTGGCAAGGCATCCGTGCAGCTGAGAAATTAGAAAAAGAAGGCATCAACTGTAACTTAACCCTACTTTTCTCTTTTGCGCAAGCTCGTGCATGTGCGGAAGCAGGTGTTTATCTGATTTCACCATTCGTTGGTCGTATTCTTGACTGGTACAAAGCGAATACCGATAAAAAAGAGTATGCACCGCAAGAAGATCCAGGTGTTATTTCTGTGACTGAGATCTATAACTACTACAAAACCCATGGTTACAAAACCGTCGTTATGGGCGCAAGTTTCCGCAATGTTGGTGAGATTTTGGAACTGGCGGGTTGTGATCGCCTAACGATTTCACCTGCACTGTTAAAAGAACTCTCTGAAGCGCAAGGCGAAGTTGTTCGTAAATTAACTGACTCTGGTAAGACAAAAGAGCCAGAAGCTAAACTGACTGAATCTCAGTTCTATTGGCAGCATAACCAAGATCCGATGGCAGTAGATAAACTGGCTGAAGGTATCCGCAAATTTGCTATTGACCAAGAAAAACTGGAAAAAATGATCGCAGAGCTACTGTAATTTCTGCCTTCACTTTTTATGAGAACCCAGTGTCTTCACTGGGTTTTTTGCATTTTGGATCAGTGAGTACCAAATACAAAAGAGCCCCTGATAAGCAACCTGAATATTATTTAACTAAATGAAATCATTGACGACGCGGCTAATGCTGAACGGCCTACATTTCTTCATGTATTTTCACTAAGCAATATCGCGATACTTAGCACTGAAACCTTATATTTCCCATGATATGATAACCTACGTATTAATGCGCGTGATTTGCGGGTGCTGCCCGCAATGAGCACTTTTTATTGGTTATTTATTGAGGTTTGTATGGATGAATTGCGCATAGGTTTGGTTTCAGTTTCTGACCGTGCTTCAGGTGGTATTTATGAAGATAAAGGGCTCCCATCCTTAGAAGCATGGCTTGCGAAAGCGCTGACAACACCTTTTCGTATTGAAACTCGCCTGATCCCTGATGAGCAAATCATGATAGAACAAACATTATGTGAGCTAGTGGATGAGTTTGCCTGCCATTTAGTACTGACAACTGGTGGTACAGGCCCCGCACGTCGTGATGTCACGCCAGATGCAACATTAGCGATTGCCGATCGCGAGATGCCTGGTTTTGGTGAACAAATGCGTCAAATTAGTTTAAAATTTGTGCCAACGGCCATTCTTTCTCGCCAAGTGGGGGCGATACGCAATCAAGCATTAATCCTCAACTTACCGGGTCAACCTAAAGCCATTGCAGAAACACTGGAAGGGTTAAAGGATGCGGAAGGGAATGTCATCGTCTCTGGGATTTTTGCTAGTGTGCCTTACTGTATTCAACTGCTCGATGGGCCTTATGTCGAAACGGATCCGAGTGTTGTGAAGGCATTTAGGCCAAAGTCGGCGATCCGCTCTTAAATCATGATTATTAAGTCAGGTGAGGTTCACTCACCTGACTTGCTTACGACGACGATTAACAGCGCTGTCCTATTGGTAAAACAGTTTTGCCATATTGCTCATTCAACACTTCAGCCATTGCTAAGTAGAATGCACTTGCGCCACAAACAATCCCTTCAAAGCCTGCGATCGTTAAAATAGTGCTATTGCCTGTTAAATTACCGATGGCTAACAATGCAAACAGTATGGTTAAGCTGCCAAAAACAAATTGCAAAACAAAATTGGCTTTTAATGTTCCAAGGAACATAAAGAAGGTGAAGATTCCCCAAATCAGTAAGTAAACCCCTAAAAATGCAGGTCCGGTTGGCTCTGCTAAGCCCAGCGTGGGCAAAAATAATAGGCCAACTAACGTTAACCAAAACATCCCGTATGAGCTAAAGGCTGTTGCGCCAAACGTATTTCCTTTCTTATATTCAATAAGTCCGGCTATCACCTGAGCAATACCACCATAAAAAATCCCCATGCTCAAAATCACTGATGAGAGAGGGAAAAAACCTGCATTATGGAGATTGAGCAGAATTGTAGTCATACCAAAGCCCAATAAACCAAGTGGACCCGGATTAGCAATAGAGCTGGATTGCATATAACCTCTGGTGAAAAATGATTAAAATTCAAAAAGATATAAAATTTTTTGCCAGCTTGTTTAGGTTGGCGGCGAATCATACGCAGTTTTTTTTGCTGAAACAATGATCGAAAGACAGGTTTTTTTGCAAAAAATATGAAATTTTTTTAAGTCATCCCCTTGATGAATGAATTTACGACCCCATCTTTAAAGCATCACTCGTTATCAGTCGAATAATTGTGTAAAGCAAAAAAATTGAGCCTCGGAGTAAAAACTCCCTTGAAAATGAAATATTGAGCCTCATATAGATTGGTAATGAAATTGAACAAAAAAGAATTCCTTTGGAGGCGTTTTAGATGGGTAAAATTATTGGTATCGACTTGGGTACAACTAACTCATGCGTTGCAATTATGGATGGCACAGCTGCTCGTGTTCTTGAGAACAGCGAGGGTGATCGTACTACTCCTTCCATCATTGCGTACACACAAGACGGTGAAATTTTGGTCGGTCAGCCAGCAAAACGTCAGGCAGTGACTAACCCTGAAAATACATTATTTGCGATCAAACGTCTGATCGGCCGTCGTTTCCAAGACGAAGAAGTTCAGCGCGACGTGGCTATTATGCCATACAAAATTATTGCGGCAGATAACGGCGATGCTTGGTTAGATGTAAAAGGCCAAAAAATGGCTCCACCACAAGTTTCGGCTGAAGTTCTGAAAAAAATGAAAAAAACAGCAGAAGATTACTTGGGTGAGCCAGTAACAGAAGCTGTTATTACTGTTCCTGCATACTTTAACGATGCTCAGCGTCAAGCGACAAAAGATGCTGGCCGTATTGCTGGTCTTGATGTTAAGCGTATCATCAACGAACCAACAGCCGCAGCATTGGCTTATGGCTTAGATAAAGAAGTGGGTAACCGTACTATCGCAGTTTATGACTTAGGTGGTGGTACATTTGACCTATCAATCATCGAAATTGATGAAGTTGATGGTGAAAAAACATATGAAGTGCTGGCAACCAATGGTGATACTCACTTAGGTGGTGAAGACTTCGATAACCGTTTGATCAACTACTTAGTTGAAGAATTCAAAAAAGACCAAGGTGTTGACCTACGTAATGACCCGCTGGCAATGCAACGTCTGAAAGAAGCGGCTGAGAAAGCGAAAATCGAACTTTCTTCTGCACAGCAAACAGATGTTAACCTGCCGTACATTACAGCAGATGCAACAGGTCCTAAACACATGAACATCAAAGTGACTCGTGCGAAATTAGAGTCGCTGGTAGAAGATTTAGTTAAACGTACCATGGAGCCTGTTAAGGTTGCGCTACAAGACGCTGGCCTAAGCGTAAATGACATCAACGATGTTATTTTGGTTGGTGGTCAAATCCGTATGCCTTTGGTACAAAAAGCAGTTGCTGATTTCTTTGGGAAAGAACCACGTAAAGACGTGAACCCAGATGAAGCCGTTGCAATAGGTGCAGCAGTTCAAGGTGGTGTGTTAGCGGGTGATGTTAAAGACGTGCTGTTACTTGACGTAACGCCACTGTCTTTAGGTATCGAAACAATGGGTGGCGTGATGACTCCGTTAATTCCGAAGAACACCACTATCCCAACGAAACATAGCCAAGTGTTCTCAACAGCAGAAGACAACCAAGCTGCAGTAACAATCCATGTTCTGCAAGGTGAACGTAAGCGTGCCGGTGATAACAAATCACTGGGTCAGTTTAACTTAGATGGTATTCAACCAGCACCGCGTGGTATGCCACAAATCGAAGTTACGTTTGATATCGATGCTGATGGTATCTTGCATGTATCAGCGAAAGATAAAAACAGTGGTCGTGAGCAAAACATTACCATTAAGGCTTCTTCCGGTCTGAACGACGAGGAAATCGAAAAAATGGTACGTGACGCGGAAGCGAACGCTGAAGCAGACCGTAAATTTGAAGAGTTAGTTCAGGTTCGTAACCAAGCTGACCAACTGATCCACGGTACGCGTAAGCAAATTGAAGAAGCAGGCGATAAACTGCCAGCAGAAGATAAAGCGAATATCGAAAAAGCAACATCTGAGCTAGAAGTAGCAATCAAAGGCGAAGATAAAGCAGATATCGAAGCGAAGATCCAAGCTTTAGTAACTGCTTCAGCTAAACTTCTGGAAATTGCACAACAACAAGCTCAAGCTGGCTCAGCAAATGCTGGCGCAGGCGCAGAAGCGAAGAAAGATGACGATGTTGTTGATGCTGAGTTCGAAGAAGTTAACGATAAAGACAAAAAATAATGCCCTTAGCGGGCGCAGTGACCTTGCTAATGGTTATTAATGGTTACTGATACCGAACACGGGCGTCGAGGAAACTCCACGCCCGTGTCGGCATGTTAAGGGTAAAATAAATGGCGAAAAGAGATTTTTATGAGGTCTTAGGCCTCGAAAAAAATGCTTCAGATAAAGACATCAAACGCGCATATAAGCGTTTAGCAATGAAGTATCATCCTGACCGTAATCAGGATAAAAAAGATGAAGCAGAAGCTCAATTTAAAGAGATAAAAGAAGCTTACGAAGTCCTGTCCGATGAGCAGAAGCGCGCAGCTTACGACCAGTATGGCCATGCTGCCTTTGAGCAAGGTGGCATGGGCGGCGGCGGTTTTGGCGGCGGTGCTGATTTTAGCGATATCTTTGGTGACGTCTTCGGTGATATTTTTGGAGGCGGCCGCAGACAGCAGCGCCCAAGCCGTGGTTCTGATTTACAGTACAACATGGAGCTGACCCTTGAAGAGGCTGTCCGTGGAGTGACCAAAGAGATCCGTATCCCAGCTTTGGAAACCTGTGATGTCTGCCATGGTAATGGTGCTAAACCGGGAACCAGCGTAGATACTTGCCCAACATGTCATGGTATGGGTCAGGTACACATGCGTCAGGGCTTCTTCTCTGTACAGCAACCTTGTCCAACGTGTCATGGCCGAGGCAAAATTATTAAAGATCCATGCAACAAGTGTCATGGTCATGGCCGCGTTGAACGCTATAAGACCCTATCAGTGAAAATCCCAGCAGGGGTAGATACTGGCGACCGTGTTCGTTTATCCGGTGAAGGTGAAGCTGGGGAAAATGGGGCACCAGCAGGGGATCTGTTTGTTCAAGTTCGTGTGTTACCACACAGTATTTTTGAACGTGATGGCAACAACTTACATTGCGAAGTTCCGATTAACTTTGCGGTTGCGGCATTAGGTGGTGAAATAGAAGTCCCGACCCTTGATGGTCGCGTCAAACTGAAAATCCCAGCAGAGACCCAAACCGGTAAAATTTTCCGCATGAAAGGCAAAGGCGTGAAATCTGTCCGTGGTGGTATGCAGGGTGATCTCATGTGCCATATTGTCGTTGAAACACCAGTTAAATTGAATGAGAAGCAAAAAGAGCTACTCAAAGAGTTTGGAGAATCACTCGGTGGTACGAGTGGCGAAAAGAATAGCCCACGCTCAAAAAGCTTTTTAGACGGCGTGAAGAAATTCTTTGATGACCTAACTAACAAATAATAAATTAAACGGCCCGCTTAGTTGCGGGCTTTTTTTTGAGATTAGTGCCTTTCTTTGTATTAATGGCTTAGCTTCGCGAGTAACACACCAGCTAAAATAATCACACAAGCAGTAACGCGCATGAAGTTGAACCTCTCTTTTAAGAAAACGATAGATAAAAACATCGCGAAAAGTACGCTGGTTTCTCTGACCGCAGCAACCAAAACGATGGGGGCTTGGCTCATTGCCCAGATAGCAATGCCATAACTCACTAACTGCATTAATCCACCAATTAAACCAGAGCGCCAATACTGTTTGATACCTTGAAACAGGGTTTTTTGATATTTCAAAGCGCCCGAGAGAGTAAGTACTATGCCGTTAAGCAAAAATAGCCATAACGTATACACGATAGGATCTTCGCTAGCCCGAGAGCCTTGCCCATCGGATAAGGTATAGCAGGCGGTAAAAAAAGCAGTGCACAGTGCGTAAAAGAGTGCTTTTCCTGTGATATTGAGCGTCAGCTTTCTTCCGGCAAACGCAATAATAATCACCCCACTCATAATGAATAGGATCCCAAGTAGCCCAATTAAAGAGATCATTTCATGGAAGATTAGCAAACTGAGTAAGGCAGTAATAAGCGGTGCAGAACCTCGAGAAATGGGATATATCTGCCCTAAATCACCATGTGTATAGGCTTGGCTTAAAAAATAGGCATAGCCAAGATGAAAAAGGAGTGATAAGGCTAACCAAGGTATGGCATGAACGGAAGGCAACCCCAACACAAACAGTGCCGGTATTGCTAACACCGCAGAAAATAATGAGATCATGACTAAACCGAAAAAACGGTCATTACCGAATTTTACGATGGCGTTCCAACTGGCGTGACAAAATGCTGCAAATAATACAGCGAGCAAAACATAGGTTGTCATAATACGAATAGGTGAAATAGGTTGTCATTCAGTATTACGTAATGAGGCTTTTTTGTGAAGGGCTTACGAGGTTGATTGTCACTCACTGGATGGTGAAGCTTTATTTTGTGAGCCGGCACGAAAAAGAGCGTTTACTCTAAAAAAGTGGCTAGTGGTTGATCTGTTAAGCATATTATCTTAAGAAACGGGATGTGTACTGCGACTGCGTAAAAAAGAAAAATATGGATTCAAATAAATTTGTCTATATTTAAATTTAACAGTAATTAAACAAAAAGAGTGAGTAATTTCTCATATTGCTCGAGAATGCCGAATCATTACTGATAAATAAACGACTTTTTACGAACTAATGATTAGCATAATATTAACACTCTGTTTATTTTGGGGTTAAATATATGACAGCAATCATCCGTAAATTTTTAAGGTTAGAAGCAGCGGGAGGGCTACTCCTAATTATTGCTGCCATAGTCGCATTAATTATGGCGAATTCGCCAGCTCAGGGACTATACCAGCAGTTTTTAGATATACCTATCTCCGTTAAGATCTCATCACTAGAGCTCGATAAGCCATTAATTCTATGGATTAATGATTTCTTGATGGCGATTTTCTTTCTTGTCGTCGGTCTTGAGGTTAAACGAGAACTGCTTGAGGGGTCGCTTGCAGGGAAAGATAAAGCTATTTTTCCTGCTGTTGCAGCGCTAGGTGGGATGTTAGCACCTGCACTCATTTATTTGCTGTTTAATGGCGCTGATGATATTACACGCCAAGGTTGGGCAATACCCGCAGCAACAGACATCGCCTTCGCCCTAGGGGTTATGGCGCTTTTAGGTAAGCGAGTGCCAACAGAGTTAAAAGTCTTTTTATTGGCGCTAGCGATTATTGATGACCTTGGTGTCATTGTGATTATCGCATTCTTCTATACCAGTTCGTTATCTTTAGTCGCGCTTGGTTTAGCGGCTTTATGTGTGACACTACTGGTTATCATGAATTGGCGGCGAGTTGAAAATACCGCAGCTTATTTAGTTATCGGGCTGATCCTTTGGGTTTGTATTCTTAAATCAGGCGTGCATGCAACTCTCGCGGGGGTCATTGTCGGTTTCTTGATACCACTGCATGGCACAAATAATACAAAACCGTCAGAAGAGCTTGAGCATGTGCTACACCCTTGGGTTGCTTATATGATTTTACCGATATTTGCTTTTGCCAACTCAGGTGTTCAATTAAACGGCGTCACGTTTGATGGATTGATGAGTACATTACCTTTAGGGGTTGCGGCAGGTTTACTTTTTGGGAAGCCTTTAGGGATTTTTCTCTTTAGTTGGGTTTCGGTAAAACTTGGGTTTGCAAAATTACCTGAGTCCATTAATTTGAGGCAAGTATTCGCAGTATCTGTTTTATGTGGAATCGGTTTTACTATGTCTATCTTTATTACCGGACTGGCATTTGATGGGTTGGATGATAGCTATAGTACCTATTCAAGACTAGGAATTTTACTTGGATCAACATTAGCTGCCTTTTTAGGTTACTTTTTGTTAAAGGTAGTGTTACCGAAACCTCAACAAAAATAGTGATTGTCTGAATTCCAATAAATTCAGAAATAAATAGTAAGAAATTCCGAGTTAATGGACTATGATATACCCGCAACACACCTTTTTTGTGTTGTGGGTATATCTATATAACTCCTGCAAAAGGAGCAGTGAAAAATAGTATGGTCAGTATTGATTATTATTGGCGGTACAGAAGGAATCGATATGCGGGTTTCACACCTTAATTTTAACCACCTTTATTATTTTTGGCATGTCTGTAAAGAAGGGTCTGTCGTTGGGGCGGCTGAAGCGTTGTATTTAACCCCTCAAACCATTACCGGGCAAATAAAAGCATTAGAAGAGCGGCTAGGTGGTAAATTATTTAAGCGTCAAGGGCGCGGTTTAGTTCCCTCAGAGCTTGGGCAACTCATTTTTCGCTACGCTGACAAAATGTTTATGTTAAGCCAAGAAATGCTTGATATTGTCAATTATAGCCGAGAATCAAATTTGTTGTTTGATGTCGGTGTTGCTGATGCCTTATCGAAACAGTTAGTAAGTCGAGTTTTAGAAACGGCGGTCGTTGAACATGAGCAGATCCATCTTCGCTGCTTTGAATCGACTCATGAAATGTTGCTTGAGCAACTGAGCCAACACAAACTTGATATGATTTTATCTGATTGCCCAGTCGATTCATCACAGCAAGAAGGCCTATTTTCTGTGAAGTTAGGCGAGTGCAGTGTGAGTTTCTTTTGCCGCGACCCTGCACCTAAAAAGCCATTCCCTGAATGTTTAGAAGAGCGTCGTTTGCTGATCCCTGGTCGCCGTTCAATGTTAGGACGCCACTTATTGACTTGGATCCGTAATAAGAATTTGCAAGTTGAAGTACTTGGTGAATTTGATGATGCTGCTTTAATGAAAGCCTTTGGTATGCATCACAATGCAATCTTTGTTGCTCCCTCATTATATGCCGCGGATATTTTGGGAGGGGAGGATGTTATCGAACTCGGTCGGTTAGATAGCGTTAAAGAAGAGTATTTTGTCATTTTTGCGGAACGCATGATCCAACATCCTGCGGTTCAGCGTGTCTGTAACAAAGATTTTTCCAATCTGTTCTCAGCGCCATTTGATAAGCTTGAGAAAAAAGTTTAACAGACAAAAAAACCGGCAGAAGCCGGTTTTTTTAGCTAATCAAGAAGCAAAATTACATAGCTTTGATTTGAGCTGCTAAGTTAGCTTTATGACGCGCTGCTTTGTTTTTGTGGATCAGGCCTTTAGTGGCGTGACGATCAACAATAGGTTGCATGTCATTGAATGCTTTCTGAGCCGCTTCTTTATCGCCAGCAGCGATAGCAAGGTAAACTTTCTTGATAAAAGTACGCACCATAGAACGACGGCTAGCGTTGTGCTGACGACGTTTCTCAGATTGTATAGCGCGTTTCTTAGCTGATTTGATATTAGCCAAGGTCCAACTCCCAAATGTATTCTATTGAGGACAATTCAAAGGTCGAGGAATATGCCCTTTCGCCCTTCATTTGTCAATGGATTTGTGCAAATAAACGTCGTGTACATCGACGTAAGTGCGTTTGTGAATGGTGCAAGATTCTACCAGCAAATGCTAGAGGAATACAGATCTTCACGCGAAAAAAAAGCGTATTTGATGGCACATAATAAAAAATTTTTTTACTGAAAAAATTTTTGAGTTGAAGATAATAGCAGTTAGTATAATTATCACGCAATAATTGTTTGTTTATTGGTCATTGAGAACAATGGCTTGCATAAGTCTGGACGAAAATCAGAAAAATTTACGATTTTTCGAGACCTCAGCGCAATTTTGTTGTATTGATAATCCATTGGTTATCCCTATATTTTGATCTTTATATTCAGAAACAGCTAAATTTTTTTCGTTAAAACCGCTTAGTCGGGGTTTTATTCAGGCTAAAACTGGGCTGTAACTTGTGTATTGATCAAAAAATGGCGATTGAATGAAACCTTTTACGAACTTGGGTTAACCTTAAGCGTCGTACAAGGTATAATCCAGCAATTTCCTCGGTATTGAGCCTGTTATGGAGCTAATTCGCGGTATACAAAATATCCGGGCGTGCCATCATGGTTGCGTGCTGACTATTGGTAATTTTGATGGTGTCCATCGTGGGCATCAGGTTTTACTTCAAAATTTGAAGCAAAAGGGTGAGCAGTTGGGGTTACCCTCTGTCGTGATGATTTTTGAACCACAACCCCTTGAGTTTTTTATTGGTGACAAAGCGCCTGCTCGTTTGACGCGTCTGCGAGACAAAGTGAAATACTTGGCAGACAGTGGGATTGATTACCTACTGTGTGTTGAGTTTAACCAACATTTTGCCTCTTTAACGCCAGATGAGTTTGTCGCTGAACTACTGGTAAAAAAATTGGGCGTAAAATACCTCGCCATAGGCGATGATTTTCGTTTTGGTAAGAATCGTATGGGCGATTTTGCTTTCCTACAGCAAGCAGGTAGCCAGTATGGGTTTCAAGTCGCGGATACAGAAAGTTTTTGTGATTCGGGGTTGCGTATCAGTAGCACTGCGATTCGCAAAGCAATACAAGATAACGATCTGGCATTAGCAGAAACGTTATTAGGCCACCCATATCGTATCAGTGGGCGTGTTGTGCATGGAAACCAACTTGGGCGTACCATCGGTTTTCCAACGGCAAACCTGCCATTAAAACGATTAGTCACACCTGTGACGGGTGTGTATGCTGTAGAAGTTTACGGTTTAGGGGATAAGCCCTTGCCTGGTGTAGCAAATATAGGTACTAGGCCAACAGTATCTGGTAAAGGGCAGCAATTAGAAGTCCATCTGATTGATGCCAATATGGATTTATACGGACGTCATATTGATGTCGTGTTGCGTAAGAAATTACGCGACGAACAGCGGTTTGCTTCATTAGACGCGCTTAAGGAGCAAATCGCTAAAGATGTGATTGCGGCTAGGGATTACTTAGCGGCAATAAATGTCAGATAATTTAGCGGAAAATGGAACTGAGAATCGATGAGTGACTATAAAAATACCCTGAATCTACCAGAAACAGGGTTTCCAATGCGTGGCGATCTCGCCAAACGCGAACCACAGATGTTAGAGCGCTGGTACAAAGAAGGTTTGTATCATGCTATCCGTAAAGCAAAATCGGGCAAAAAAACATTTATTCTGCACGATGGTCCTCCGTATGCTAACGGCAGTATTCATATTGGTCACTCAGTCAACAAAATTCTCAAAGACATTATTATTAAATCCAAAGGGCTGGCGGGCTTTGACTCCCCATACATCCCTGGTTGGGATTGCCATGGTTTACCTATTGAACATAAAGTTGAGCAAATAGTAGGCAAGCCAGGGGAGAAAGTTTCCGCCGCTGAATTCCGTGCACAATGCCGTCAATATGCTAAAGAGCAAATTGAAGGCCAAAAAGCTGACTTTATTCGCCTTGGTGTTTTGGGTGAGTGGGATAAGCCGTATCTGACGATGGACTTCAAAACAGAAGCAAACATTATCAGAGCATTGGCGAAAACTATCGCTAATGGTCACCTAGTGAAAGGGGCAAAACCAGTTCACTGGTGTACTGCTTGTGGGTCTTCACTTGCTGAAGCAGAAGTTGAATACTATGACAAAACGTCACCATCTATCTACGTTCGTTTCCCTGCCGTAGATAGCAACGCGGTGTACGAAAAATTTGGCGTAGTGGGTGATAAAACGCCAGCGCTAGTCATTTGGACCACAACGCCTTGGACGTTACCAGCTAACCGTGCTATCTCACTGAACCCTGAGTTTAAATACCAGTTGGTTGAAGCCAATGGTGAAGTCGTTATCCTTGCGGCTGATCTCGTTGAAGATGTCATGAAAACAGTGGGCATTGAGTCATGGAAAGTGCTGAGCGAATGTGAAGGCAGTGCCCTTGAATTATTGCGCTTCGAGCATCCATTTATGGGCTTTGATGTGCCTGCTATTTTAGGGGATCACGTTACTCTTGATGCCGGTACAGGGGCAGTGCATACCGCTCCAGGTCATGGTCCAGAAGACTATGTAGTCGGTCAAAAATATGGCCTAGAAACTGCAAACCCAGTAGGTCCAGATGGTTGCTTCCTTGCGAATACCTATCCAACCTTGGATGGTGTGTTCATCTTCAAAGCTAACGATGTCATCGTTGAGTTACTGAAAGAAAAAGGCGCATTGCTGTATAAGCAAGCTATTTCACATAGCTATCCATGCTGTTGGCGTCATAAAACCCCAGTCATTTTCCGTGCTACACCACAATGGTTTATTGGCATGGATAAGAATGGCTTGCGTGAGCAATCACTAAAAGAGATTGATATCGTTCAGTGGATCCCAGGTTGGGGTCGTGCACGTATCGAATCAATGGTTGAAAACCGCCCTGACTGGTGTATCTCGCGTCAACGTACGTGGGGAACACCAATGTCACTGTTTGTGCATAAAGAGACCGAAGAGTTACATCCTCGCACGTTGGAGTTGATGGAAGAAGTCGCTAAACGTGTTGAAGTTGATGGTATTCAAGCATGGTGGGATCTGGATGCTGCTGAGCTATTAGGTGATGAAGCTGAAATCTACCGTAAAGTGCCAGACACACTGGATGTATGGTTTGATTCAGGGTCGACACATTTTGCCGTTGTGGATGCACGTCCTGAGTATCACGGCAATTCAGCGGATATGTACCTTGAAGGTTCAGACCAACATCGTGGTTGGTTTATGTCTTCATTGATGCTCTCAACGGCAATGAAAGGCAAAGCACCTTATCGTCAAGTACTGACTCATGGCTTTACTGTCGATGGTCAAGGCCGCAAGATGTCTAAATCTTTAGGTAACACAATTAGCCCACAGGATGTGATGAACAAACTGGGTGCTGATATTTTACGTCTATGGGTGGCATCTACCGATTACACTGGTGAAATTGCGGTATCGGATGAGATCTTAAAACGTGCGGCAGACTCTTATCGCCGTATTCGTAACACTGCACGTTTCTTACTGGCTAACCTGAACGGCTTTAACCCTGAAACTGATATGGTTAAACCTGAAGAGATGGTGGTGTTAGATAGATGGGCAGTAGGGCGTGCACTTGAGGCTCAAAAAGAGATCACTAAAGCCTATGATGAATATGACTTCTTGTCAGTCATTCAGCGCCTTATGCATTTCTGCTCTATCGAAATGGGCTCATTCTATCTGGATATCATTAAAGATCGCCAGTATACCGCGAAGAGTGATAGCCTTGCTCGTCGTAGCTGCCAAACAGCGTTATTCCATATTGCGGAAGCCTTGGTTCGTTGGATTGCACCAATACTGTCGTTCACTGCGGATGAAATTTGGAACGAGCTGCCAGGTGAGCGTGCTAAGTTTGTATTAACCGAAGAGTGGTATGACGCATTATTTGGTTTGGCAGAAACAGAAAGCATGAATGATGATTTCTGGGCTGAGCTACTTGCTGTTCGTGGTGAAGTTAACAAAGTTCTTGAGCAAGCACGTGCAGATAAACATATCGGTGGCTCATTAGAGGCCTCAGTCACCTTGTATGCGGATAAAGCGCTTGCAGAGAAGCTCAATAGCTTAGCGGATGAGCTCCGTTTTGTGTTGTTGACCTCTCAAGTACGAGTTGCTGATATTGCTGAGGCACCAGCGAATGCACAACAATCAGAGCTAAGTGGCTTGAAAATTGGCTTTAGCAAGGCTGCTGGTGAGAAATGTCCTCGCTGCTGGCACTATGCTAATGATGTAGGTTCCGTTGCTGATCACCCTGAATTGTGTGGTCGCTGTGTCACTAACGTAGCCGGAAACGGTGAAATACGTAAGTTTGCATAATGAAGAGACCTATTTGTTCTACTGGGTTACGTTGGTTGTGGTTAACCGTTGTGCTGATTGCATTGGATTTAGGCATTAAACAGTTAGTCTTGAAAGAGATGAACCTGTATGAGCCACATCCAATCATGCCTTACCTCAACTTGATGTATGCACAAAACTTTGGTGCCGCATTTAGTTTTCTTGCTGATGAGGGAGGCTGGCAACGTTGGTTCTTTGCTGGCATCGCGGTGACGATATCTGTCATTTTAATGGTAATGATGTATCGCCAAAGCGCGCAAAAACGACTAAGCAATATCGCTTATGCGTTGATTATCAGTGGAGCAATTGGCAATCTGAGTGATCGTTTAATACATGGCTTTGTCATTGATTATATTGATTTTTATATAGGCAATTGGCATTACCCAACATTTAACCTTGCAGATGTTACGATTTGTATTGGTGCCGCTTTAGTGATCTTAGAAGGCTTCTTGCCTGACAAGGACAAAAAGAAAGCAAATTAACTGATATAATAACCCTCAGCCCGGTTCTGCCGGGCTGATTTTTATAATAGAAATAGGTTCGATTTATGTCTACTCAGGTACAACCACAAAGCGCGGTATTGTTGCATTTTACGTTGAAACTAGAAGATGGTTCGACAGCCGATTCTTCCCATAGTCAGGGTAAACCTGCGTTGTTTAGTTTAGGGGATGGTTCACTTTCACCTGAATTAGAAGCGCAATTAGTTGGGCTGAATGTGGGTGAAAAGAAAAGTTTTTCATTACCGGGTGATACGGTCTTTGGTAAACATAATCCTGATTTAATTCAATACTTTTCTCTGCGTGATTTTACGGAAACAGGGATACCTGAGATTGGCACAATCATGCTTTTTACTGCAATGAATGGCAGTGAGATGCCTGGAGTAGTAAAATCAATAGAAGGTGAATCTGTGACGATTGATTTTAATCATCCGTTAGCAGAGCAACAAATCACTTTTGATATTGAAGTACTTGAGATTGACCCGCAATTGGAGAGTCAAAATGCAAATATTAATGGCTAACCCTCGTGGCTTTTGTGCAGGGGTAGACCGTGCGATCAGCATTGTAGAAAGAGCACTTGAGCTTTATGGTGCACCTATTTATGTACGCCATGAGGTTGTTCACAACCGTTATGTGGTAGATGATCTGCGTCAGCGCGGTGCTATTTTTATTGAAGAGATCTCTGAAGTACCCGATGGCTCGATCCTGATTTTTTCTGCTCATGGCGTCTCTCAAGCTATTCGTCAAGAAGCGCGCTCACGTGATCTGACGATGTTATTTGATGCGACTTGTCCATTGGTGACCAAAGTGCATATGGAAGTGGCGCGTGCTAGCCGAAAAGGCAAAGAAGCTATTTTGATTGGTCACGCAGGCCATCCAGAAGTAGAAGGTACCATGGGGCAGTACAGTAACCCAGAAGGTGGAATGTACCTTGTTGAAAGCCCAGAAGATGTCTGGAAGCTGCAAGTAAAAGACGAAAATAATTTGTGCTTTATGACCCAAACAACGCTCTCGGTTGATGATACCTCTGACGTTATTGATGCATTAACTCAACGTTTCCCAAGCATTGTTGGCCCGCGTAAAGATGATATCTGCTATGCGACGACCAATCGTCAAGAAGCAGCGCGTGAACTTGCTGAGCGTGCAGATATTGTGTTGGTTGTGGGGTCTAAAAATTCGTCAAACTCGAATCGTTTGGCGGAATTGGCTTCCCGAATGAAAAAACCAGCTTATCTCATCGATGGTGCTGAAGACATTAAAACAGAGTGGCTAGTCGATAAAAAAATTATCGGTTTGACTGCGGGAGCCTCAGCGCCTGATATTTTAGTTCGCCAAGTGATCGATAAACTGAAAGAGTTTGGCGCCGATGAGGTTGTAGAGCTTCAAGGCCGCGAAGAAAATATTGTGTTTGAAGTGCCTAAAGAGTTACGTGTTGAGGTTAAGCAAATTAGCTAATGGCAAGGCGCCTAGTTATTTATTATAGAATACCTCTGATCTGCCTAATAGAGGCAGGTTGGAGGCAACGCAGCGTTTTTGGAGTTTTCATTCGTGCCCAACAATACCGCCCATGCCGTTAATGTACTTTCTGTTTTTGATTTCGATGGCACATTAACATATCGTGACAGCTTTATCCCATTTTTAAAATTCGCGTTCGGGAAATATCGTTTTTCCCGCAAAATTATTAGATTGGTTTTGCCTACTTTGCAATGTGCTAGGCGCAAGCTCACGCGTGACGAATTAAAAGAAGTGCTGATTAAGACCTTTCTCACGGGGGTTGACGAGAAGTGGCTAAAAGAGAAAGCCGAACAATTTTGTAAGATTTATTGGACGAAATTGATGCGCCCTGAAGGGGTGTTAGGTGTTGCCGCTGAAGTTGAAAGTGGTGCTGAAGTGACGATTTGTTCCGCCTCACCATCTCTGGTCCTTAAGCCGTTTGCAAAAAGGTTAGGCATCAAGTTGATCAGTACTGAACTTGAAGTGGTGAATGGTAAATTAACGGGGAATTTGGTTGGCCAAAACTGCCGCCGTGAACAGAAAGTAAAACGTTTAGAGCAGGTATACGGTGACTTGGGTCAATATCACCTACGCGCTTGGGGTGATACTCGTGGGGATTTTGAATTATTGCAAGCTGCGCAAGACGCACACTGGCGCCATTTCCATAAAAAGCACTACCGATATAAACATAAACAGGTGGTTAGTAGAGACTGATTTTATTATCAGTCTCTTGGGAAAATAAAGTCATCAAGAGAGAGATGAGAGCTTGATGACTGCCAGTAATCTTTATAGATGAGGGCAGTGCTCATCTTAGTTAAGGTGAATTAGATATTGACACCGTGTTGAGCTGCCAATGCACTCAAGCCACCCGCGAAGCCTTGGCCTACCGCTTTGAATTTCCACTCGTTACCATGGCGATATAGCTCACCAAAAATCATTGCTGTTTCAGTTGACGCGTCTTCAGATAGGTCAAAACGTGCAATTTCAGCATTGGTATCGTTGTTGTAAACACGCATAAAGCTGTTGCTTACCATGCCAAAGTTTTGTTTACGTGTTTCTGCATCATAAATCGTGACAGAGAAAACCAGTTTTTTCACTTCAGCAGGAACTTTAGTCAGGTCGATTTTGACTTGTTCGTCATCACCGTCGCCTTCCCCAGTACGGTTATCGCCTTGGTGTTCAACAGAACCACATGGGCTTACTTTGTTGTTGAAGAAGATAAAATTTGCATCAGAGAGAACTTTACCGTCTTCTCCAACCATAAATACAGAAGCATCTAAATCAAAATCTGCGCCGTCAGTAACACGAGCATCCCATCCCAGACCGACCATAGCAACATTCATTGTCGGTGCTTCTTTAGTCAGGGATACATTACCACCTTTAACGAGGGAAACTGCCATATAAAGCTCCTTTGCTGTTGAAAATTGGTAGCGTTTTTTCGCTACCAATACTTATCACTGATTTTACTGATATCAAGATGCATTGATGCCGTATTGAGCGCATACAGAGGCTAGGCCACCTGCATAGCCTTGACCGACGGCACGGAATTTCCACTCATTGCTATGACGGTATAATTCACCGAATAGCATTGCCGTTTCCGTTGACGCGTCTTCAGTCAGGTCATAACGAGCGACTTCAATTTGGTTGTCATCATTGACTAAACGGATAAATGCACCAGAAACTTGGCCGAAACTTTGGCGACGAGCTTGTGCATCATGAATAGTGACAACGAAGATGATTTTATCGATGTCCGCTGGGATCAGGTCTAATTTGATTTTCAGCGCTTCATCGTCACCATCGCCTTCACCAGTACGGTTATCACCGGTATGAGTTACTGAGCCGTCGGCAGATGCTAGGTTGTTATAGAAAATAAAGTCTGCATCACCACGTACTTTTCCGTTAGCGGCTAATAAAAATGCAGAAGCATCTAAGTCAAAGTCCTGACCGTCTGTTGAACGAGCATCCCAGCCAAGTCCAACTAGGACGTTTTTCATCGTTGGTGCTGCTTTGCTTAACGAAACATTGCCGCCTTTAGATAGAGAAACGCTCATTGTTATAACTCCTTGAAAATTTATGCAAAAATATGTTGTGAAAGAATGTTAGCTATGCTTTTCATCCTCAGATTTATCTTTTTCTGGAAAAAGTACGCTTGCGATAATGCCTAATGCAAGTACCCCAAGTACCACAAACAAGCTTGTGCTAGCAGAGATACTAAAGCCATGATGCCAAATATGATCTGTTGCATTCAAGCCAAGTTTAACGGCAATAAAGAACAGAAGAACGATGACGGCTTTTTCTAAGTAGACAAGATATTGCTTCAATGCTTCCAGAACGAAATAAAGCGTACGCAAACCTAATATTGCAAACATCATTGCGCTGTAAACAATCAGTGGCTCACGGCTTACCGCGATAATAGCGGGTACAGAGTCAAAAGCAAACATCACATCAGATAACTCAACGACAGCCACACATAACATAAGTGGGGTTGCGTAAAGTGCTGCTTTTTTACCGCGGCCGATTGTCACATCTTTGTTTTCAGGTTTGGCTAGCTCTGCATCAACTTCTTTTTGTGTTAATAAGAATGCGTGCCCCGTTATTTTAGGCCAAATTGGGAAGAAACGTTTGACTAAACGATAGGCTAAGTGCTGAGAATAATCCTCAATTTCATCACTGTCATCGCCGCTACGTAACATCATTACCGCTGTCCAAGCAACCACAAGGGCAAAGATGATTTCAACGTATGGTCCTAAGCTGAGAAGTCCTGTACCGATGGCGACGAAGATCCCACGGAAAATAATGGCACCGATAATCCCCCAGTATAGAACCCGGTGGCGAAAGCGATCCGGTACGGCAAACCAAGAGAAAATCGCCATCATGACAAACAAGTTGTCGACCGAGAGGACTTTTTCCAACGCATAACCTGTTACGAATAGGCTGGCAACTTCCGAGCCATGATGGATATATAGGAATCCAGCAAATGCCATAGCAATGGCAACCCAGAATATGGACCAGAAAATTGCATTTTTTAATGTGATCGGTTTATCAGCACGGTGCATAAATAAATCGATAAAAATAGCTCCGATTGCTAATACCACAAACACAATTACGGTTTCAGTCGGAAAGCCAATATGAGTGGATACCATAATAATTCCTAAACGGGGTCCTTAATTAAAATTACAGACCAAAGTCTGCTGGTGAAAAGCCTAATGCAGTTGCAATATCACGTACCGCGGCTTTCTCATCATTGTCAAAATCACCATCACTTTTGGCGACCGCAATACCAACGCGGATAGCTAACTGAGCGGCTTCAGGTTGATCTTTTAGTGCAAGGATGTATTTCATTGTTTCACCCTTGCCAATTTCTGAGTCGAAATCAAAGCTTGTAATGAGCTTATTAAAAAACTCAATCACTTCAGTGGTATCAAAAACTTTTAACTCATCAGAGGCTTTTAAGAAGCCAAGCATTTTCTGCTTCTCTTCAGAGCTAACGCCATCGCTGGCAATAGCAATACGAGCACAAACAGCCACTGTGCCTTGCATAAATTTTTTGTTTTTAAAACGACCGACTTGTTTGGTTAACTCTGCTCGGCCTGTATTCAATGCATCTTTAACTTTATTGAAAAAACTCATGGTATATCCCCTAATTTCCTTTTGATTATTTAGAACCGGCAGTCCAGCGAAACCCCCAGCCAAAGGCGTTATCCATATCTTTATGACCTTTAAAGAACTGGTTGATACGCTCAACTTTGATAGCGCCTTGCTCGTTCACGAGTCGCGCGATAGCGCACATGCCGCGACCATTATTTCCTTCGGTTAAACGTGTTTCAATTGGTGGTTGATCTGGTACATGAATAGTGACCACACCGTCCGTTTTATCCCAGCTTGGTACACCTTCGTAAATAAAGGCGTAAATCAGTATTTGCTTGATATTTTTCCACTCACGACCATTGATATATATCCATTCGCCACCTGAAACATCACCAGTGCGGTCATCCCCTTGTAACTCGACGAACGGTGGAGAATTAAAGAAGCCGAAAGTGTTTCCAAGCGCTTGGATAACCCCTTTTTCACGGTTCTGTAGCTCAACAAATGCACCTAAATCAAGGTCAATTCCTTTATTTCCACCACCAAATAAGCCACCTAAGAAGCCTGTTGACCCAGTATTACTACCACGGTGCCAATCAAGGTTGATCCTTATCTTCCCAAAATCGTCTTTTTTAACGAGGCTAATTGAAGGTTTTTCTTTAGTTAGAGACACTTTGCTCAGATTCACGGAAGCCGGAGCAGGGGGCGGTGTTGGTGTATCTTCAACATCAACACCAAAATGCTCAGCGAGAGGTTTTAGTCCACCATTAAACCCTTGAGCAATAAAGCGGAACTTCCAACTGTCATTACGGCGATAGAGTTCACCGAGAATTAATGCCGCTTCTTGGCGTCCATTAGTTTCCACCGTGCCGTTTAACAAAACTTCATTATTAGCATCAACTTGAATAGCAAGACGCTGCAAGCCAGCAATGGTTTGGTTGCCGTCACAAGTTGCTGTAAATGCAACTTTTTGCACACTAGGGTGTAAACGATTTAAATCGACGGTAAAGAGGCTATTGTTGCCTTCAGGACGAAAGCTAATGGTTTGATCATCATTCGTTGTTTGACCATAAAAAACCATATCCGCATCGTTTTTAACTTTACCTGTATCGTATAAACGGAAAGCCGAGGCATCAACAGCCATGCCAGATTGAATACGGATCGTCAGGGTTTGAGAAGGAACGGTAGCATTAGCACCTGGAGTCATATTCATGGGCGTACCACCACATTAACGATGTCAGATTGCATATCTTGAATAGTGCGACCTGTAGAAGGCGAACCGTGAGCGGTGAAATCCCACTGACCGTTATTACGACGCAAAGAAGCAATAATGATCCCTGTATGTGAGCCTTGTTCCGTTAATTTATAGTTTGCCAGCTCCTTTTTAGTAGCGTGATCAACAACGCGGCAAAATGCGTTTTCGACTTCATTGAAGGTTTGACCACGGAAGCTATTGACTGTGAATGCGAGGTATTCGGTATTGGCTGGCAGTTTATTGAGTTCTACAAAAATGGTTTCATCATCGCCATCACCTTCACCGGTAAGGTTATCGCCTGAATGAATGACAGAGTTGCAGCTTGATTTTAATTTGCGGAAAGAGACTACATCAATTTGCTTTCCTTGTGCATCAAGTAAAATGCAGCTAGCGTCCAAATCGATTGAATTACCGCCACCAAAAAGCCCACTTAAAAATCCTTTTTTCTTAACCTGAACCGGATCCCAGCCCAAACCAAACATCAGATGATTCAACGCAGGTGCTTGCTTGCTCAGGGAGATGGTTTGATTTTTGCTTAATGAAACCATAATAAAATTCCTTCAAAGTTACGATGAAATAGTGGTTTTTACATAACTAAAATCCAAAATATAAAGTTAATCATATCATGATGAAGTAGTTGGGCAACGCTATTTTTTTCAATATTATTTCTTTTTATTTTAACGTGTTGAATATAAATGATTAATTCATTTTTAGTATATTGATTAATGAGATTTTTCCGAACTAAATGTAAATATATGTAGTTCTAAACTATTAACGGTAATAAATCACAATATGATTGACATGTTGCGGTTTAAATCGCATTATTGCCGATCTTATTATTGGGTGCTTCGGATGGATGTAGGGATTGATGAACAGTAAAATATGGTTTATGGAAGGCTTGTCTTCGCAGCGAGACCTTATTCAAGGTGCTCGTGAGTTTGCTCAACAACAACTGAAAAACATAACGATATTTGCTTCTCATCGTCATGCCCGAAATGAAATTTTATCTCAGGCCGACTATGCACGATTAGAGCCAGAAGATAGTGCTGAGCGATTGGCATTTATCACTCGGCTGGTTGAAAAAGAGAAAATATCGGCAATCCAAGCTGGCCGAAATAGTGAATGGTTTGAATCTCACCGCCAGCAAATTGAGTCTCTTGGCGTTAAATTAACAACGGGGGCGATGAGTGTTAGTGCACTTCAGTTAGCCGATGATAAATATGCTTTTGCACAATCAATGGAAAAGCACGGTTTGCCCGTTGTCCCCTCTATTCAGATTGACTCAATTGATGAATTAAAAGCATTTATCGTGAATAACCCTTTTAAAAATGTGCCATTATGTGTGAAACCTATTAAAGGGATTTATGGTATGGGATTTTGGCGTTTTGATGATTCCGTTTCTGCTATGGCGGCATTTACTCACCCTGAGAGTCGTCGAGTTAACCCTCGCCTCTATTTGCAAGCGATGGAACAAGCAGACGGCTTTGAACCTTTAGTCTTAATGCCTTATTTGCCGGGGCCTGAATATTCGGTAGATATGGTTGTCGAACAAGGTCGTGTTATTGCTGCGGTTGCTCGTCGTAAAGAAGGCTCTTTGCAGCACTTAGAAAACTCAGGGGAAGCTTATGAGTTAGGCTGTGCTTGCGCGCAAGTGATGCAAGCCGATGGGATTGTTAATGTGCAAACACGCAATGATGCTCAGGGGAACGCCGTTTTGCTTGAAATCAATATGCGTCCTTCTGGTGGAATAGGTTACACACAACATAGTGGTATCAACCTACCTGGTATTTTTGCTTTGCGGCAGCTTGGTTTAATTAGCCAAGAGGAAGTCGTTGCTGAAAAAGCAAAATTCACACCTTCGATTATACGGCCTATCACAAATTCAATCAGTTATAGTTCAATAACAACCAATTTAATCAGTACGGATAAAAACTAATAATGAAGAGTACGACTGAGCCTGTAGTTTACCGCCGCAATCTGACGACTGGCACTTTGAGTGTTATTCCCACTTGTTCTTTGGACACGCTAGATGAACTCTTTGAAATCGCAGAGAGACGTAACCCGAAACGTGCCTTTCTATTTGTGAGTAAAGTGTTGGGCAGGCATATTCCTGTCCAGCCAAAATTGATGCGTAAAACATATCAGCAATTATGCCAACAATTTCCGTCAACACTTGAAGGGCCTGTTTTATTTATAGGCATGGCAGAAACCGCCGTGGGGTTAGGGGCTGGCGTGTTTGATGAGGCGAGAAAACATTATAAAGATTCTGTCTATTTGACGTCGACTCGTCATCCTGTTGAAGGGGGTGAGTTATTGTGTGAGTTCAAAGAAAATCACAGCCATGCGACGGATCATCTGCTTTATTTACCCCATGACCCTGAATTAAGACGCCGTGTATTGCATGCGCAAACCGTTGTCCTTGTTGATGATGAGGCAACCACGGGAAATACCTTTATTAATTTACTTTGTGCTTTACGTGACGCTGGCGGTTTGACTGAGATTAAACAGGTGATAGCCGTCACCTTAACCGATTGGAGTGGTGACGCTTTACAAGAGCGTAGCCCCTTACCGATACGTACTCTATCGTTAGTGCAGGGGCAATGGCAGTGGCAGCAAAATAAAGATGCGCCTGTCCCCATCATGCCAAATGTGAATATTACAGGAACAGGTCATTTCCCAATTACAGGTAAGCAAAGTTGGGGAAGGTTGGGGATAGCAGCACCGGCTGGAGATTTGGGTCGCCATATCCAAGCCTCTTCCGACGAAAAAATATTGGTACTTGGCTCAGGGGAATTTGTTTGGGAACCCTTTTTGTTAGCAGAGAGGTTAGAGCAACAAGGTGCGGAGGTAAAATATAGCTCCACAACGCGTTCACCAATTTCTGTTAATTATGCAATTCAATCTGCTATTGCCTTTAAGGATAATTACGGCTTGGGGATCCCTAATTTTATTTATAACGTTGCCCATCAACATTTCTCACGCATCATACTGTGCATCGAAACACCCAAGGAGAGTGTGGACCCCGTACTACTTGAAGCACTGAATAAAGTGGCCCCAATAGTTGAGGTATTAAGTTATGAGTAGGCCGGTGATTTTTACCGATTTAGATGACACTTTGTTTCAGACCCGGCGGAAAATGGTTGATGAGCTAGACTTAATGCCTTTTCAGGTTGGCGCCTTAGACAGAGACCTAGAGCCACGTAGCTTTATGACCCAAGAGCAAGCCATGCTAGTGGATTGGATGATTGAAAATGCTGATCTGATCCCTGTTACCGCGCGTGGAACGGAAGAGATCCGCCGTGTCACCATCCCCTTTCGTTCTTGGGCCATTACGACACATGGGGCGGTGATCTTAAATCCACAGGGTGAAGAAGATAGGCAGTGGCGAACACAAATATTAGCGAGCCTGCAAAATTACACTGAACAACTGATCCAGATGCAGCAAAAGATCACCGCGTTAATGGCTGAACGCAATATCGATGCTTGGGCACGAATTAATTATGAATATGATAATACGCCCATTTATTTGGTTATGAAGCACCGCGATAGCACTAAATTAGATGAGCTGTATGCCATTGGCGATGAAATTGAGCAGCTATTTTCAACCAAAGGTTTCTATATTCATCGTAACAGTAACAATATTGCTTGGTTGCCTGAGTCGATAGAAAAAGGGCATGCGGTGACTTATTTACTTAATAAATTGAGAAGTGAACGAGGCGTTTTTCCTGTGATTGGTTTAGGTGATAGCTTAAGCGATCATCGTTTTATGAAGCTGTGTAGTTGGTTTGGAATGCCAAAACAGAGTCAGTTTGCTGCTCAAATTAATACAAAGATTTTTGAGGGATTAGACGATGCGTGATTTTGAACCTTTTTCTGGTAGCTATTTGCCTGATGATGTCCATTTTTTGTTGCAGCCCGTCACCATCGAAATGACACCTGTTGAGCTAAAAGAGCAACTTATACAGTCAGGGGCAAAGCACTATTCAGATATGCTAAGCCAAGAGCCTGAACCGACTCCGTGGCACCTTGATTTATTTGCGAAAGCCCTTGATTCAGGCGCGGCACGTTTAGCTAGCGAGGTTGTGATGCTAGCCAAAGCGCTAATTCAGCAGTTCGATAAGACCCCAATTGTGCTGACGAGTCTTGTGAGGGCAGGTGTGCCGTTAGGTGTTATGTTGCAACAAACACTACGTGCGATGGGGAAAGAGTCTTATCACTATGGTATCAGTATTATTCGCGATAGAGGAATCGATACCACGGCATTAGAGTGGATTGAGCAGCGTCATGGCACCGAAGGTATTGTGTTTGTTGATGGCTGGACGGGAAAAGGGGCCATAACCGGTGAATTAGTGCGCTCATTAAAGGGGCGTGAGGGCTATCCTGCGCAGCCTAGACTCGTCGTACTAGCAGATCCTTGTGGGTGTGCATGGTTGTCTGCGAGCCATGATGATTGGTTGATCCCATTTGGTATCATGGGAGCACCTGTTTCAGGGTTAATTTCACGCTCAATATGGACTGAATCAGGCTTTCATGGCTGTGTTAAATGTGATCATTTAAGCCAATTTGAGTGCAGCCGCCTGCTTGTCGATACCGTTGCCAAACAACGAGATGCTTTAGAGATGGCTTCAATTGCCACACCGTCTCCAAACTCCCCATTATGCGCATCGCTCAAACAGCGTAGCGAGCAGGTAATCAACACGTTGGCAGAGCAATACAGTATTACCAATATTAACCGTATCAAACCAGGGATTGCAGAGGCAACTCGTGCGGTATTACGTCGTGTTCCCGATCATGTTTTAGTGCGCAAAATGAGTGATCCTGATGTCGCTTTGTTGGTTTATTTAGCACAACAGAAAAATATTACTATCACTGAGGTTGGCAATGACATCGGCCAATATCGTGCAGTAACGATTATTAAGAAGGTAAAGTAATGGAGCAGAGACTCTCACCTTGGAAACTAGGTGCTACGCTTTATATGCCAGCAACACGTACTGATATTGCTGATGTTATTTTGAATCACAAAATAGCAGGACTACGTTCATTAATCATCTGTTTAGAAGATTCGGTGAGTGAATCGGATATTCCTCTGGCGCTTAATAACCTGCAAGCTTTACTACTTGAATTATCTGAAGTTAAAAAACAAACGGGTAATCAGGCGTGGCCGTTAGTGTTTATTCGCCCAAGAGAGACGGAAATGGGTGAATGGATAGTGCAACATCTTGATCTCAGTGCAATTGACGGTTTTGTACTGCCAAAATTTACCCAAGAATCACTCCCGGTCTGGTGGAATATCATCGAAAATACACATTTGTGCATGATGCCGACACTGGAAACAGAAGAAGTCTTTGATGTAATACAAATGACTGAACTTGCAAATCATTTACTAGTACACCCTTGTCATGAGCGAATTATTGCGCTACGAATTGGTGGAAATGATTTAATGAATGTGATTTCATTGCGACGTAATCGCCATTTTACGTTATATGATGGACCGATGGGGTATGTGATCAAAATGCTCGTTGCGGTTTTTGGCTCCCGTAATTTCTTTTTAACGGCTCCAGTTTGCGAGCATATCGACGACCATCAAATCATGGAAAAAGAGTTGATGCTTGATATTGCTAATGGCTTAGTGGGGAAAACGGCGATCCATCCTAAGCAGATCAGTAAAATAGAACAAGCACTGATGGTCTCTCAGTCAGAACATTCGGACGCTTTACGTATTTTGAACTCAACCCAAGCGGTGTTTAAATCTCAGGGCGCTATGTGCGAGCCTGCGACTCATCGGCGTTGGGCAATCGGTATTTTAGCTCGTTCAAAAATCTACGGTATCGCACAAGAGCAAGGCAAAATAGGTTCACCGCGTTTAAATGCAACACAATGATGAAGTTGATGATTGACGTTTTAAATAATTCGATAGTATAGGAAGTATGGCTTGTGTTATCGACATTATTTTAAGTAAAATCGTTAGTTGGGTTGAAAATGGTTATCATACATGGATTTTCGCATGTTATCGCCAATAGGTGAGTTTTCTTTTGATATAATATATGTTATTAATATTTAAAGATATTATCATATATAAGTATCAAATCTATTTTGTATCCTTAATTTTCGATTTTATTCAAGTAAGTGACAACAATCATGCAACTCAGTACTCGCCAAATCAGAGTTTATACATTAGCCGCGCTTTTAAGTCCGGGGAAGCCAGTTGCTACGACAAAAATAATCTCTTCGCTAGAATGCTCAGAGCCAACGTTGACACGCGTATTGAAAGAGCTGCGTGAAGCTTATGGCGCAGAGATAAAATACAGTAAATCGAATCGTGCTTATCAAATGACCGAAAGAGGGCAATTGGATAATAAAACGATCCGTCGCATGCGCGAAGCATTAGTGGCTAATGAAGAAAGAATGCATCAAGAAATTACTAGTCGGGTAAGATTAGATAAAGACAAAAAGAAGTCAGTTTCATTGTCATTAAAAATGCTTACGTTAAGAAAGATTGACCGACTATCACGTTTAAATAAATCAACTCGTAGTGATGCCGTTGAATTACTGGTTGACAATTTTATTGAGCAGCTTATTCAAAAAATCTCCGCAGAAAATAAAAAAAGCTAACTTATTAAGTGTATCTATTCGTTATGCTTTAAGTTATCGCATTGTTAATGATGCTTTTCCCTAATGTGGGCGAGAAATATAGTCGAGGCGTATCATTAGCATTCATTGAGATTTACTGAATTATGATTAATCCGAATAATAGCCGACTAATTTTAGTCGGCTATTTTTTTACTTAATTTTCAACTATTAACGGGATTGTTCTGATTGCCTTGCTACGAGTACTAAGTGCAATATTGATTGAATTCATGTTGAGATGCATTAAGATATTGTATAAATAAAAAACATAATTTTGAATAGGACTCATTCATGCGCCGATTGCCCGTTTATCTTTTACTTGATACCTCTGGTTCTATGCACGGAGAGCCGATTGAAGCGGTGAAAAATGGTGTGCAAACGCTGTTATCGACACTAAGACAAGATCCTTATGCACTCGAAACAGCCCATGTATCCATTATTACCTTCAACTCAACGGCACAACAAATTGTTCCATTAACCGACCTTATCAATTTTTCCTTACCTGATTTACAAGCGAGTGGCACGACAGCATTGGGAGACGCTCTCTCCGTTGTGGCTCACTGTATCGAAAATGAAGTGCAAAGAACAACCGTAGAGTCAAAAGGTGATTGGCGTCCGTTGGTATTTATTATGACGGATGGGGCACCAACTGATGATTGGAAGGCCGGATTAAACAAATTTAAAGCAGCAAGAACGGGGCTCGTCATTGCTTGTGCAGCGGGGCAATCAGCACAAACAAAAGTGTTAAAAGAGATCACCGAGGTTGTTCTTCAGTTAGATACCGCGGATTCAACGACGATTAAGTCTTTCTTTAAGTGGGTATCTGCAAGTATCTCCGTAGGTAGTCAGAAAGTGGATTTGAGTAAAAAAGATATTGCTGATCTCAATGACTTACCACCACCGCCACCAGAAGTTAATGTGGTACTTTAAAAAGGATTAATTTATGTCAGTTAGCTTAAAGAAAGGCCAAGGCGTCAGTTTAAAGAAAAGTGAATATGATCTTTCCTCTGTCACCATTGGGCTGGGTTGGGATATTAAAGAAGAAAAAAAAGGTTTTCTAGGAAGTCTTTTCGGTAAACAAGAAGAGTACGACTTAGATGTCATTGCTTTTTTATGTGACGCTAATGGTAAGGTTGCAGATTTAGGCAGAATGGAAGGCGGTCAAGCATCTCTTGTTGATGGCGACATTATTTTCTTTAATAGCCTAAGACATAAATCAGGGCAAATTTGGTTGACGGGTGACAACCGTACAGGCGCTGGTGATGGTGACGATGAACAGATTATCGTAAAACTGAACACCCTCGATGACAAATATGCCAAAATTGTCTTCATTGTGCAGATTTATAACGGTAAGCAGTTACAACAACATTTTGGCAAAGTACAAAATGCGTTTATTCGTGCAGTCGATGCGAAAAATGTTGAAATGGCGCGTTTCGATTTATCTGGTGGTGCAGAATTTAATCACCAGCGCTCTATGCTTTTTGCTGAGTTGGTCAGAGAAGACTCTGGCTGGAAATTGAATGCGATAGGTCAACCTTCAGACTCAGATTCATTCGTCTCTTATTTGAAGGATTATTGCTAAATGAGAAGGTTACCCGTTTATCTTTTGATTGATACATCTGGCTCAATGCGAGGTGAATCAATACATGCCGTAAACGTTGGGATCCAAGCTATGCTTAATGCACTAAGGCAAGATCCTTACGCATTAGAGAGTGTTCATATCGCGATCATCACCTATGATAACGAAGCACGTGAATTTATTCCTCTTACCGCATTAGAAAACTTTCAATTTACCGATATTGTCGTGCCTAGCTCTGGAGGAACCTTCACTGGCGCTGCATTGGAATGCTTAATTCAATGTGTTGATAGGGATATTAGACGTACTGACGATACGCAAAAAGGGGATTGGCGACCTTTAGTTTTTTTAATGACAGATGGTACTCCGTCAGACAGCTATGCTTATACCGAAGCCATTAAAGAAATCAAAAAGCGTTCTTTTGGTTCCATTATTGCTTGTGCCGTGGGGCCAAAAGCAAAACATGACCACCTGAAACAGCTAACCTCTCAAGTCGTTGCACTTGAAACACTCGACTCGAATGCCTTTTCCGGTTTCTTTAAATGGGTTTCAGCGAGTGTCTCTTCAGGGAGTTCCAGCGCAGGTATTAATAGTAATCAGGATACCTTGCCTCCTCCACCTCCTGAAATACAACTTGTATTATAGGAATAAAGCAAAGTTTCATTATGAAACTTTGCTTTTATTGGGCTATCCACTGTTTGATGAACAACAGGACAGCTTGAAAGGAATTTACTTGTAATAAGGTTTAGTGATGAGAAGACTGCCTATTTTCTTCGTGCTTGACTGTTCTGAATCCATGGTGGGAGAAAACCTAAAAAAATGAATGATGGTCTACAGATGATCGTCAACGATCTCAGAAAAGACCCTCATGCATTAGAAACAGCTTGGATTTCCATTATCGCTTTTGCGGGTATTGCTAAAACAATTGTGCCGTTAACGGAAGTTGTTTCCTTCTATCCACCTCAATTGCCCATAGGGGGTGGAACCAGTCTTGGTAGCGCCCTGAAAGAATTATCCTATCAAATAGATACTCAAGTCCAAAAAACCACTTATGAAAGAAAAGGGGATTGGAAGCCTGTGGTCTATTTACTGACAGATGGGCGACCTACCGATAATGTGGCACCGGAAATTCAGCGTTGGAAAGAAAAATATGCCTCTAAAGTCAATTTAATTGCGATTGGCTTAGGCGCCTCTGCCGACTTAAACGTATTATCGCAATTAACGGAGAACGTTTTATTGTTTACGGAAGCTCAGGAAGGGGATTTTACTAAATTTATCAAATGGATTACGGCATCCGTTGTTTCCCAAAGTCGCAGTGTGGGCGATGAAGCACCACCACTATTGCATAAGACAGAGCAAGTGGTGCGGTTAGCTAAAGATGAAATTGCGGCAAGTTATGATGATACTTGCGTCACTTTTGTCGGGCGTTGTAACCGTTCTAAACGGCCTTATTTGATGAAATATGAACGTCCACCAACACATCTACCTAACCTGAACTTCAAATTGAACCTCAGTCACTTTAACCTTACAGGGTGTTACACCATTGATGAAAGTTATTTTGCGTGGAGCGATGATAGCGCGAATATGTCACAAGTGAACACTAGCGAGCTAAATGGTACGCCAGGTTGCCCATATTGTGGTAATGCGACCGCTTTCGCCGTCTGTGCCTGTGGCAAATTACTCTGTGTCAATGGCCCTGAATCTGTCATCTGTCCTTGGTGTGAAAGGGGGATCTCTTTTAACAATAGTGATGACCAGTCTGATTTTGATGTGACTAGAGGAAAAGGGTAATGGATCAAAATGCACTATTGATTAAATTGCTGCTAGAGCACGCAATTAGAAATCGTAATATGCCTATTTCTGAAAGCGCTTTGGTGGCAATTTATGAAGATAAACAGATAGCTGAAGCCATTTTTAACATTCTTGAGCAAATCCAAGAAAAATGTGCAGATATTAAAGAGCAGGCACAGTTTGCTGATAGGTTAAATGAGTGCCAATTCAGTGATTCACAACTGACTCTATTATTGCCTTATTTGCAAAGCCAGTCACAGCAGGTCACCGAGCCTGTATCTTTGGAAAAAGAGCCCGTGCTTAAACCGGGGCAGATCCCCGCAGCAGGCAATGCGAATATCACGAAAGAACCCGTTTCTCTGCCTCCTACTGCGAGCATTGTGATCGCAAATGGGCGAGTTGGGCTTGCCTTTAATTCTCAAGTCCAAGTGTTATTGAGTAATGGTGAAACGGCAACCGTTGAGCGTGTCGATTTTTCAGATGAGATTGGCGTTACCTTTGATGCTGAAACATCAATGTTATCAGGCGTACCAACACAAAGTGGCAACATTAAGATGTCGGTAGTTTGGTCAAGTGAAGGCCGAGAGCCTTGTACCACAGAGGGGATTTTTATTATCAATCCTGATCCTCGTAGTCTATGGCAAATTAATGAGCCACCAGCAGATAGCCCTTACCCTAAAAAGCATATTGACCATCAAATTATTTCAGAAGGCCCATTGCGTATTGCAGCAGCAAGCCGCCGTGGTCGCTCTCATGAACACGCTGGATCATTTCGTGATGATGATTTTTATATTCACCATGATGATAAAAGTGGTTGGAGCTTAATGATTGTTGCTGATGGCGCAGGCAGTGCAAAAAACTCACGTGAAGGCTCACGTATTGCGGTCAATACGTTCGGTGAGTACCTTAACGGGCGGTTATCGAGTGCTAGCGATGAAGAAAGAGCACAATTTATGGGAGCGCTGACGTCATGGGATGCGGAATCAACCAAATATATCGGTGCCTACTTTGCTAAGTTGTTCCATAACGCAGCACAATTGACGATCAATAATATTAAAAATGAAGCTATTCACGTTGATCAACCGATTAAATCATTCTCAACGACATTACTGGCAACGGCCTCAATGCGTGTTGGCGATGAGTTATTCGCGGCTTCGTTTTGGATGGGGGATGGGGCAATTGCGGTTTATGGTCCAGCAGGTAAAGTACGTCTTCTTGGTGTACCCGACAGTGGGGAGTATGCAGGGCAAACCCGTTTCCTCGATGAGAGTGAAATCAATGATAACGACTTTAATCGGCGGATCGGGATTGGTAAATGGCCTGAAATCACTCACCTGATCCTGATGACTGATGGGGTTTCTGATCCTATTTTTGAAACCGATAACGGCCTGAAAGATCCACAGCGATGGGATGATCTTCTTGAGCAAATAACGCCTTGTTTAGAAAGCCCAGTAGAGGCTGATAAAAAGCTTGCCGAATGGTTAAATTTTTTCTCAGCAGGTAATCATGATGATCGCACCATCATTGTTGCTTGGTAACCGTTCTGAAATATAAATTTGGTGGTTTTTATGGCAAATATTATTACCTGTACAACTCAGGATGGGAAAACCGTTCAATACGTTGACGAAATTATTGGTTCCGGCTCCATGAAGGATGTCTATTTTTCGCCAGACAGATCCTATGTCGTCGCATTTTATAAAACGCCCCAAAATGCGCAAGCGCTTGAACGTATTGATATGATCACAGGGCAATACAGAAAAAATATTTTTGAGCAAATTGGTGGTGAATACTGGAAAGGTTTGTTTTGTTGGCCAACCGATATTGTGAAGCATGAAGGTAAGGTTGGTATTGTTGTTCCAACTTATCAATCCCATTTTTTCTTTAAATATGGCTCTAAGAATAATGACTTCCTAGCGATTAAAGGCCGTGAAAAAGAAGGAAAGTGGTTTGCCAGCGCAAATAATCAAAATAAATTCTTAGATCCGCGTGAACGCGGCAATATGCTGAATTACTTGAAAGTGTGTCTTTTGTTGGCAAGAGCCGTTCGCCGAATGCACGCTGCGGGTCTGTGTCACAGTGATCTAAGCTATAAAAACGTGCTAATCGACCCTGAACAGGGGCATGCGTGCGTGATTGATATTGATGGGTTAGTGGTTCCTGGAAAATATCCCCCCGATGTGGTCGGTACGCCAGATTTTATTGCACCGGAAGTGGTCAAAACGGCTCATTTAGCCAAATCCGACCCAAATCGTATTTTACCGAGTATTACTACAGATAGGCATGCGTTATCAGTTCTGATCTATATGTATTTATTTTATCGACATCCACTGCGTGGCGGTAAAATTCATGATATGGATGATGAGATGAATGATGAAAGCTTATTAATGGGGGAAAAAGCGCTTTTTATTGAACACCCTACCGATAGAAGTAATGCCGTTAAATTAAATCAGGTTAAACCTTCATCTTTGCCTTGGGCTGATCCTGAAAAAATCCCTTATACCGTGATGGGGCCTTATTTAACGCCGTTATTTGAAAAAGCGTTTATTACTGGTCTGCACGACCCCTCTCTCAGGCCTACTGCGGATGAGTGGGAAACGGCACTAGTAAAAACTGTCGATCTCATTCAACCGTGTCAAAACCATGATTGTGAGCAGCAATGGTATGTTTTTTCTGGGAAAATGCACCCTGTTTGCCCTTATTGTGGCACTGCATACTCAGGTAAATTACCGATCTTAAACCTATACTCTTCACGTAAAGCGGGAAATTATCGACCAGATGACCACCGGTTGATGGTATGGAGTGGGCAATCACTTTATGCTTGGCATGTTAATCGACTTATTGCGCCTAATGAGCGAACAACGGATGAGCAAAAGAAACGTGTTGGTTATTTTATTTTCCACAATAACCAATGGTGGCTAGTGAATGAACGTATTGATGGCTTGATGGTATTACCAGAAAAAAGACAGATACCTATTGGCGATAAGATTGCATTGACTGATGGCTTGCAGTTTGTGTTATCGACAGAAGAAGGCGGCCGACTAGTCGTCGTTCAATTAATTTCTAATGATTAGCTGACTTATCTCACACGCTAGCCACAGAGGACCCCCTTCTGTGGCTATTCCTATTTTTCCCACAACTTTTTCTGATAATTTCTAGCCATTATACGCTTTTGTTAATAATTCAAGATTAGAGCTAGCAGAGTCTCAAGAGGCTCGCTAAGCTATATCACAATGATTTTTCACATGACGATGTTGTGGTGGCGAGTGAAGTGGTATTAGGCCTCACATTCACCGCAAAACGGACAAAAAGGATAGCAAATGGCAAATTCAATGGTACGTGTTGCAATTGTTGGTGCAGGAGGGCGCATGGGGCGTCAGCTTATTCAGGCAACACAAAATCAAGAGGGTATCCGGTTAGGGGCAGCAATTGAGCGCGTCGGTTCATCATTAGTTGGAACGGACGCGGGTGAGCTTGCGGGAGTCGGCAAACTGGGTATTGCTGTCGTTGATACATTGGATAAAGTTGTTGATGATTTTGATGTCGTGATTGATTTCACGCGTCCCGAAGGTACGTTGAATTATTTAGCTTTTTGCCGCGCTAACCATAAGGCGATGGTAATTGGTACAACCGGTTTTGACGATCAAGGCAAACATGCCATCGCCGAAGCCGCTAAATCGATCCCTATTGTGTTTGCAGCAAATTTCAGTGTTGGCGTTAACTTAGTGCTGAAATTGCTGGAAAAAGCGGCGAAAGTGATGGGAGATTACACGGATATTGAGATCATCGAGGCTCACCATCGCCATAAAGTCGATGCCCCTTCAGGTACGGCACTGGCTATGGGTGAGTCGATTGCTCATGCACTAGGTAAAGATCTTAAAGAGTGTGCAGTATATGCGCGTGAAGGCCATACCGGAGAGCGCGAAGCTGGCACAATTGGTTTTGCGACTGTACGAGCGGGTGACATTGTTGGTGAGCACACTGCAATGTTTGCCGATATTGGTGAGCGTGTAGAGATAACTCACAAGGCTTCCAGTCGAATGACCTTTGCTAATGGGGCAATTAAAGCATCTGCATGGGTAGTTGCTCAAAATGCAGGCTTATATAATATGAAAGATGTTCTCGATTTAGAGAATTTATAGATTTATTTTTTAATATTGTTGATGCAAATCATGATGTTATTTGAGTATTTGTTGTGATTTGCATCTGTTGTTATTTATTTTATAAATTACCTTTATTTCTTACTGTTTGGTTGTTTTTTCTAAGTCTTTTTGCTTAAAAAATAGACTTTCTTCGATACTCTTCCTGCTTTACCATAAGATATTCACTTAATTCAGTTTGCAACCGTTTACTTAGGTACTATTGGTGTTAGTTTTGCTAGCCATCGCACTAAAAATCGGGCTGATCACTAAAAAAGTAACAAAAAAATGAAAAAAAATGCGTTTTTTCCTAGACAAGACCTCATCTCATCATTAGAATGCGCGCAATTTGCCAAAAATTTGCTTAAAAACGCATTTTGGCATTGATTTAGATCCTCAAATCTGAATTAATATGCACTAATTGTGATTTATTATTCCCTGGAGGGTGTTTTGATTAAGTCAGCTATACTGGTTCTCGAAGACGGAACCGAATTCCACGGGCGCGCCATTGGTGCTGAAGGGGCCGCTGTTGGAGAAGTCGTTTTCAATACGTCAATGACCGGATATCAAGAAATAATTACCGACCCTTCCTATTCCCGCCAAATTGTTACTCTCACCTATCCCCATATTGGTAATGTCGGCACTAATGCTGATGACGAAGAATCCCCAAATGTTCATGCTCAAGGTTTGATTATTCGTGACCTACCACTGGTTTATAGTAACTTTCGCGGTCAGGAAGGCCTATCAGAATACCTGAAACGTCATAATGTCGTTGCTATCGCGGATATTGATACACGTAAATTAACGCGTTTATTAAGAGAAAAAGGGGCTCAGAACGGCTGTATCATTGCCGGTGATGCACCAGATGCGGCGTTGGCGCTGGAAAAAGCTCGCGCATTCTCTGGCCTAAACGGTTTAGATTTGGCGAAAGAAGTGTGCACGAAAGAAGCATACAGTTGGACTCAAGGCTCTTGGACTTTGGCTGATGGTCAACTGAGTGCCAAAAGTGAAGATGAGCTACCGTTACATGTAGTCGCTTATGACTTTGGGGCTAAGCGTAATATTTTACGTATGCTAGTGGATCGTGGGTGCCGTTTGACTGTCGTTCCTGCAACAACACCAGCAGAAACCGTATTGGCGATGGATCCAGATGGTATTTTCCTTTCTAACGGGCCTGGCGACCCTGCCCCTTGTGACTATGCTATCAAAGCAATTCAAGATTTCTTAAAAACAGAAATTCCTGTTTTTGGTATCTGCCTAGGGCACCAGCTACTGGCGTTAGCAAGCGGCGCAAGTACGATGAAAATGAAGTTTGGTCACCATGGTGCAAACCATCCAGTTAAAGATTTAGATCAAAATGTTGTCATGATCACAGCACAAAACCATGGTTTTGCTGTCGATGAGTCAACATTACCCGACACATTACGTGTGACACATAAGTCATTGTTTGATGGCACTCTGCAAGGTATTCACCGTACGGATAAGCCAGCGTTTAGTTTCCAAGGGCACCCTGAAGCAAGTTCTGGCCCTCACGATGCGGCGAAATTGTTCGATCACTTCATCGAACTTATCCATGAATATCGCCAGAACCAACCTCGTCATAACGCAAAATAATCGGGAGCAGAAAAATGCCAAAACGTACAGATATAAAAAGTATTCTGATTCTAGGGGCTGGCCCGATTGTTATCGGCCAAGCATGTGAATTTGACTATTCAGGTGCGCAAGCGTGTAAAGCACTGCGTGAAGAAGGCTATCGCGTTATTTTAGTCAACTCTAACCCAGCAACCATCATGACTGACCCTGAAATGGCTGATGCAACGTATATTGAGCCAATTCATTGGGAAGTGGTGCGTAAAATCATCGAAAAAGAGCGTCCAGATGCGGTGCTGCCAACCATGGGTGGGCAAACTGCTTTGAACTGTGCACTGGAGCTTGAGCGTAAAGGCGTATTAGCTGAGTTCGGTGTGACAATGATTGGTGCCACCGCCGATGCGATTGATAAAGCCGAAGACCGCCAACGTTTTGATAAAGCCATGAAAAAAATTGGCTTGGATACAGCGCGCTCCGGTATCGCACACAATATGGAAGAAGCCTACGCAGTAGCTGAAGATGTTGGGTTCCCTTGTATTATCCGTCCTTCATTTACGATGGGGGGAACTGGCGGTGGTATTGCTTATAACCGTGAAGAATTTGAAGAAATCTGTACGCGCGGCCTTGACCTCTCACCAACCAATGAGCTACTGATTGATGAGTCGCTCATTGGCTGGAAAGAGTACGAAATGGAAGTGGTACGCGACAAAAATGATAACTGCATTATTGTTTGTTCAATTGAAAACTTTGATGCGATGGGGATCCATACGGGTGACTCTATCACCGTTGCGCCAGCCCAGACACTGACCGATAAAGAATATCAAATTATGCGTGATGCCTCGATGGCGGTATTGCGTGAGATTGGTGTTGAAACTGGAGGCTCTAACGTTCAATTTGCCGTCAATCCCAAAAATGGACGTTTGATTGTTATTGAGATGAACCCTCGTGTATCGCGCTCTTCCGCGCTTGCTTCGAAAGCGACTGGTTTCCCAATTGCCAAAATTGCCGCTAAGCTTGCTGTTGGCTACACACTTGATGAGCTAATGAATGATATTACAGGTGGTCGTACACCTGCATCATTCGAACCTTCCATTGACTATGTCGTCACAAAAATTCCTCGTTTCAATTTCGAAAAATTTGTGGGCACGAATGACCGCCTGACAACGCAAATGAAGTCCGTTGGTGAGGTGATGGCAATTGGTCGCACCTTCCAAGAGTCAATGCAAAAAGCATTACGTGGCCTTGAAGTTGGCGCGACTGGTTTTGATCCAAAAGTTAGCCAAGATGATCCTGAAGCACTAACACGTATTCGTCGCGAGTTAAAAGACGCGGGCGCAGAGCGTATTTGGTATATTGCCGATGCCTTCCGTGCAGGACTATCCGTTGACGGTATTTTCAACCTAACTAACATCGACCGCTGGTTCTTAGTGCAAATCGAAGAGCTGGTGCGCTTAGAAGAACAAGTTACAGAGCTAGGCATTAATGGGTTAACCAAAACGTTTTTAAGCGTTCTGAAACGCAAAGGCTTTGCTGATGCACGTTTAGCAAAACTTGTTGGTGTCTCTGAAGCTGAGCTACGTAAACTGCGTCAAGGTTATGGCTTACACCCTGTTTATAAGCGTGTTGATACCTGTGCGGCTGAGTTTGCAACAGATACCGCTTATATGTACTCCACCTATGAAGATGAGTGTGAGTCTAACCCTAATTTCGACAAGCCTAAAGTTATGGTATTAGGTGGTGGTCCAAACCGTATAGGTCAAGGTATTGAATTTGACTATTGCTGTGTTCATGCTTCGTTGGCACTACGTGAAGATGGGTATGAAACCATCATGGTTAACTGTAACCCTGAGACGGTTTCAACAGACTATGACACCTCAGACCGCCTCTATTTTGAGCCAGTTACCTTAGAAGATGTACTTGAAATTGTACGTATTGAGCAGCCAAAAGGGGTTATTGTTCAATATGGCGGGCAGACGCCATTAAAACTGGCTCGTGCCCTAGAAGCAGCTGGTGTACCCGTCATCGGTACTAGCCCAGATGCCATTGACCGTGCAGAAGACCGTGAACGTTTCCAACAAGCGGTTAATCGCTTGAACTTGAAGCAACCACAAAATGCGACTGTAGTGACGATTGAGCAGGCGGTTGAAAAAGCGTCAGGCATCGGTTATCCGCTGGTGGTACGTCCATCCTATGTTTTAGGAGGACGTGCGATGGAAATCGTTTATGACGAATCTGATCTACGTCGCTATTTCCAAACTGCCGTGAGTGTTTCTAACGATGCACCAGTACTACTCGACCGTTTCCTAGATGATGCAGTTGAAGTAGACGTTGACGCAATCTGTGATGGTGAAATGGTGTTGATTGGTGGCATCATGGAGCATATTGAACAAGCTGGGGTGCACTCAGGTGATTCAGCATGCTCATTACCTGCTTATACACTTAGCCAAGAAATTCAAGATGTGATGCGTGAGCAAGTGCGTAACTTGGCATTTGAGTTACGTGTTCGTGGCTTGATGAACGTCCAGTTTGCCGTAAAAGATAACGAAGTTTATCTTATCGAAGTGAACCCACGTGCAGCGCGTACTGTTCCATTTGTATCTAAAGCGACTGGGCTGCCTCTGGCAAAAATTGCTGCGCGAGTGATGGTTGGTCAATCATTAACAGAACAAGGGATGACGAAAGAGATTATTCCTCCTTATTATTCTGTAAAAGAAGTGGTGCTACCGTTTAATAAATTCCAAGGTGTTGACCCAATTTTGGGGCCAGAGATGCGCTCAACAGGGGAAGTGATGGGCGTTGGCCGTACATTTGCGGAGGCTTTCGCGAAAGCAATGTTAGGCAGTAACTCGACAATGAAAAAATCCGGTCGTGCATTGTTGTCTGTGCGCGAAGGGGATAAAACTCGAGTCGTTGATTTGGCGGCTAAATTGCTTAAGCATGGTTTTGAATTGGATGCGACCCATGGTACGGCCATCGTCTTAGGTGAAGCTGGGATCAACCCTCGTTTGGTCAACAAAGTGCATGAAGGTCGTCCTCATATCCAAGATAGGATCAAAAATGGTGAATACGATTATATCGTGAACACTACGGCTGGTCGTCAAGCGATTGAGGATTCTAAGTTAATACGCCGTAGCGCATTACAATATAAAGTACACTATGATACGACGTTGAATGGCGGCTTTGCGACCACAATGTCATTAAGCGCTGATCCAACGGAAAAAGTGATTTCAGTGCAAGAGATGCATGCTCTAATTAAATAATGCAATAAGATAAGTTTAAAGCCCTGTCCTTAATCTTAAATGGCAGGGCTTTTTTATTTTAAGAAAATACTATTGTGTTGCTTCTCTGTGTTTTAATATTTTGTATTCAATATCTTTTATCCACGAAAGTTTGAGATCATGGAATTGCTGGTCGGCAGCATAGAGCGCGGCTCCCCGCAAAGAAAGCTCTCGGAGGTTACTTTGTGGAATGTTGGCAACACTCATTTCTCGGTTGTATTGGCGAAATGACTCTATCTTTTGATCACAGTAACCAAGAGCCGCTTCAGCTATTTGGCTGGCAGGTTGGTCATATTGTCTTGCGATATCAAAAGCATATTGGTCAATACACGCTTTAGCTTCCTCGGCTTTCTCATACCCAGGCGTACTCGGCTCTCCGGTGTTTAGGGGATTTGCTAACCCTAAAGAAGGGAGTAAAAGCAATCCTATACATATTGCTTTCATACTCATTAATTTCACCATTATTATTCAGTGTGGGTTATTCCGCGAAAATTATAATCAGTGTGTTTGTGAAGATAAAGATGATCTAGAAAGAGAAAAAAAGATAAAATTCTTGTCAGAAACGGTTGACTCTCACGTAACGTGAGGCACTAACCTGCACATCAATCACAGGAGGTTCGATATGCTATTTCAAGTGGGTGAGATTGCACAAAAAACAGGGCTAACCATTCGCACACTTCATCATTATGAAGAGATAGGATTACTCGTTCCAACTGCGAGAACCGATGCGGGTTATCGACTCTATAACGTAGAGTGTCTCGAGCGTTTAACTCAAATTCAAATGCTCAGACAAGTGGGCGTTAAACTCAAAGACATCGGTAAGATCTTAGATGGCCATAGTGGGAATATGGCGCAATTGTTACAGGAACGTATTAGCGCGCTTTCTGAACAGATGAAACTACGCTATCGGTTAGAGCAGCTTCAATTACAAATGCAAGCTGGCGATATTCTCACTCAGGCTGATTGGTTTTCCATATTGGAGATGATGTCTATGTACGACAAGTATTTTACACCGAAAGAATTAGAAAAAATGCCATTATATACGGCGAATACGTTAAAAAGCCAAGAGTGGCAGCAACGCGTAGAAACCGTTAAAAACCTTATGCAAGAAGGTGTTACACCTGACTCTGAACAAGCGCACAAAGTGTCAGCGGAGTGGATGATCGCTTTAGAGCGTGATACCGGTGGGAACCCTGACTTTTTCGCTAGATTGAATAAAATTCATTTGTCGGATAATGAATTTGCATTGTCTTCAGGTATTACTGAGGAAATGATTGAATATGTGGCGAAAGGGTTTAGCGAGCACCAGCTTGCGATTTTTAAGTCTTATTTAACGGATTCACAGTTTGCATTTGTGCGTGAACACTACTTTGAATCAGGTAAAGTATGGCCTGAATTGATTGCGGGCTTATACAGAGCGCAGCAATCAGGTGTATCGCCTGAATCACCAGAAGTGCAATCATTGGCTAAAACATGGTTAAACATGTTTAATCAATTTACTGGGGGAGACCCTGAATTACAGGAAAAAATTCGTCAAATTTATCGCGAAAACCCTGTTATTTCACAAGGTACGTGGATGACCCCTGAAATTGGTCAATACTTATTTGCGGCCTTAACAGCGCATTAAAATCAGCCATCGTAACTAAGTCTAATGCCGCCTCAATGATGAGGCGGTTTTTATTATTTCGATTTATTATTGATAGACTTGCGATGTTTCCAATACATCATGATGGAGCCGATAAGCCCACCGATGAGCAAAAGTACAGGTAAGATCATTAATACGCTAATGACGATTTGTTCATGTTGCTTCACAAAAGGAATTTGGTTCAGTGCATATCCTAATGTCACGATAATGCCTACCCAAAGTAAGCCACTTAACCAATTGAAGAGTTGAAAACGTCGATGGCTTAACTCAGACAGCCCAGCTAATACCGGCAATAGTGTGCGGACAAAGGCTAAAAAACGACCGATGAGTAAGGCGTAAAGGCCTTGTTTATGAAACATATGGTTGGCTTTATCATGATATTCATGCGGGATCTGTGAGAGCCAACGCTTAACGATTTTTGTTTCACTCAACCACCTTCCTTGAAGAAAACCGAGCCAACACCCCAAGCTTGCCGCTGTTGTTAGTAGCAAAATGGTCGGAATAAAGTGCAGCACTCCTTTTGCAATTAAGGCTCCCGAAAGGATCAATAAGGTATCACCAGGTAAAAAAGCGGCGGGGAGTACCCCATTTTCTAGCACAATGACCACAAAGAGAACTGTGTAAATAACCCAAAGCACTTCTGGATTGGAGAGTTTAAGGAAATCATGATGCCAAAGCGCCAGCACGATTTCGCGTAGTACTTCCATAATTGTTCCTGTCTATCTACGAAAAAGCGAATTTCTTTTCTTATATTACAGGAAAAAACCATACCAAGTTTGATTTGTTTACTAAATGAGAGGATTAGTTGATAAATAAGATGATTGAATTTTCACGCTTTCATCTTGGGTCGATGATGAAAGCGTGTAACAAAACACCATTATTGGATACGTTCAAATGCCAATGTGAGGTCATCAATTAAATCTTGGGGATGCTCCAGACCAACATGAATACGGAAAAAAGTACCCTCATTGGGGGTAAAATCATACTGACGCATGCTGATAAGATCTTCTTTTTGGTATCCCAAAATCAAAGATTCATAACCTCCCCATGAATACCCCATCTTAAAATGGCTGAAGTGATTTAAGAAATTTTCAAACTGTGTTTGGGATAAGCGTGATTTTAATTGAAAAGAGAATAGCCCGTTGCTGCCACTAAAATCACGAACAAAGAATGAGTGCCCCGGACAAGAAGGAAGCGCGGGATGGAAAACCCGTTCAACTTCAGGGCGCTGCGCTAACCACTGAGCAACAGCTAAGCCATTGGTTTCATGCTGTTTGAGTCTCGTTGCTAACGTATGTAAGCCGCGACCGGCCATATATACCGTATCAGGATCGGCAGTCTGACCGAGTAAATAAGAGTTTTCGCGAAGGGGTTCAATGCAGCGCTCATTAGCAACGGCAACGCCTAACATACCATCCGAGTGACCATTAATATATTTAGTCGCAGACTGGATAGAGATGTCGATGCCTAATAATAAAGGTTTTAATAACACGCCCGCGGCCCAAGTGTTGTCAATCATAATAATAGTTTCGGGGGCTTTTTGACGTATCGCTTGCACAATAGCAGGGAGATCATGAATCTCCATAGTGATAGAACTGGGCGCTTCTAAAAAGACTATTCGAGTATTAGGACGGATAAGCTCAGCGATAGCAGCTCCAATCATCGGATCAAAATAGTCCGTTGTGACGTTTAGTTTTGTTAGGATCTTATCGCAAAAGTTTTGTGTGGGATCATAAGCTGAGCCTGTGACAAGAATATGATCTCCCGAAGAGATAAAAGATAATAGTGCATTGGTGATTGCGGCCGCCCCTGAGGGATAAAGTACCGCACCTGCACCACACTCTAATTCCGTCATCGCCTCTTGAAATGCAAAGTGAGTTTGTGTTCCACGACGCCCATAAAAAAGTACAGAATTGGCTCTGTTTTGTGTCGCATGGCGCTTCTCAGCAAGGGTGTTGAATATTACGGATGAGGTGCGCTGGATTATAGGGTTCACGCCTTTTTGAGTAAAAGCAGGGTTTCTACCAAGGTGCACGAGTTGAGTTTCTGGTTTGATCTTAGCCATATTGCGTCCTTTAGCTGCTCCTGAGCGATACGAAACAAAAAGAGAATACTTGAAGTTAAATGATTTTGTTGAAGATGTACAAGTGTAAACGTCCAATCGGATTTTTTTTCATGTCACTCAGTAATAGTCTCACTGTTGTTGAGGGCATATTTGTTAAAGCGCAAGAAATATGAAAAAAATATTGAATAGTAATGATAATTACTATCAATTCGCGCAGCGTTTGATATTATCTGCACCATCTTTTGAAAAAAGAGATGAATTGGGCGAGTCAATTTCGCTTTTATAGGTTAGTCGGTGAACGTGAAATCATCGGCACGAATTTATTAATAGAACACAGAAAAAGAGAGTATAAGGCCAACTGATGCGTAAACTAACAGCTTCTATTCTATTGGCGATAGGCCTGTTGGGGACAGCAAATGCTGAAACCACACCAGCAACAACCCCAGCGACATCCACAGCGTCAGCCCAAACAACACCAGCGGCACCGGCGACTGAAACAAATACCCCATCGGCAGCAGCACCGGCACAAACTCAAGCCGCAGCAGAAAATGGTGCAACAACACCAGTGGTTAGCGAAAGTATTGAGATTGCGACCGAAAACCAAGGTGGCTTTGATAAGGACCTATCGGTCTGGGGTATGTACCAAAATGCAGATAACGTTGTTAAAACAGTCATGATTGGTCTGGTTTTGGCATCAGTGATTACATGGGCCTTGTTCTTCTCTAAAGGCATCGAGTTATTGGCAGCGCGCCGTCGTTTAAAAGCTGAAGTAGCACAGCTTAATAAGGTCAAATCGTTAGATGAGGCAATGAGCATCGCTGAAGGTTTTAAGGCAAACAGTGTAACCCGTTTATTGTTAAAACAAGCGGTTGTGGAAAGAACACTGTCAGCACAAAGCACAGATCTTTCTGGTATTAAAGATCGCACAGGGTTCCGTCTTGAGCGTTCAATCGCTGCAATTAGCCGCCATATGGGGCGTGGAAATGGTTATTTAGCCACCATTGGGGCGATTTCTCCGTTTGTTGGGTTGTTTGGTACGGTTTGGGGGATCATGAATAGCTTCATTGGTATTGCTCACTCACAAACCACTAACTTAGCCGTTGTTGCTCCAGGGATCGCGGAAGCATTATTAGCAACAGCAATTGGTTTGATCGCAGCAATCCCTGCCGTTGTTATTTATAACATTTTTGCCAGAATGATTAATAACTACCGTGGTCAGGTCGGTGATGTTGCAGCACAGGCTGCGTTACTATTAGGTCGCGATCTGGATCTGGCAAATAGCAAAGCAAGGTAACGATTATGGCAATGCGTTTAGGTGACGAACAAGACGATAGTGGTGAAATGCACGAGATCAACGTAACACCGTTTATCGATGTTATGTTAGTTCTGTTGATTATCTTTATGGTTGCCGCTCCTTTGGCAACGGTTGATATCAAAGTGGATTTACCTGCTTCGACAGCGAAACCGCAACCACGTCCAGAAAAACCGGTCTTTCTGACGGTAAAAGCGGATAGCCAATTATTCATAGGAGACCAAGCTGTAACAAAAGAGCAGTTAGCGGCCTCTCTTGATCTGGCAACAAATGCGAATAAAGATACCACAATTTTCTTCCAAGCGGATAAGAGTGTTGATTATGAAACAATGATGGATGTAATGAATGCATTGCGTCAATCAGGGTATCTTAAAATTGGCCTAGTAGGCATGGAAGCGGCGGCGTCTAAGTCTAAGTAGTTCGCTAGTATCTTTTTCTATAGCAAGCGCACTTTATCCCTTTACATATAGTGGGGTGATAAGGTGCGTTTTTTATTGAGGGTTTAAATCTACAGGCACCAAACTGCATCATTGAGGTGCCTAAGTCACAATTTTTTTCTTGATTCGGTATGACGTATTGCGAGTAATGATTAGTTTTTTGAATTAATTTTATGACTTCTTTGTAATTTATCCGTTGAGTTGTATGGTTTTTTTGTCCACTAACACATCTTTTTTTGCCTAGTTCCTCAATAAGTGATTATTAAAAATAAACTATTTTTCTATTAGGATGTTATTTTATTTTGTGAATTTTTAAGTAATTACGCGTATTTTTTATTTTTGCGTAGATAAAGGGTTTTTTATTTATCTTTTATAACCTTTTGTTTTACATATAAAATTCTGATTATATTATTGAGAGTATAAATACAGATTATATTTATCCATTACAAGTGTTATTGAGTAGAATAGATAATGAAATAAATTAGATTAATGCTTATTCAAATTATGATATCTATATAAATAAATCTAACAATTAAATGTTAATTATTATCTAGATAAGAAGAGTTAATTGAATAATTTGTTTTGTAACATTTTAAAGATGTCGCTATTTATGTAAATTATTATTAAAAATATATAATTATGTTTTTTATATTTAACAATAATAGTGTAACAATATGATTTTATTCATTAAAATTGAATTTATGCTGAAATTTTAGTTAAATGAAAAAAACACTTGCGCAACAATTATGTTGAGTTATAATGCGGTCAATAACATTTAGAAATACTTTTAAACACTTTTCATCTTTCAAATTTTTTTATTTTCTTTATTCGCCAAACTAGGGAAAAATAAAGTCATCTTGATAATTTGAGTTAGTAAAAATGATCTATATCGTATTATTTTTTAACTTACGGATGAATGTGTTTTTAAGTTGATAAATGTTATTACTGGAGTCAAATGGGCTGACTTCAGACTACGCATAGCATGCAACGCCGTTATACGGCAATTTCATATTATACTCCTCTACTATAGATAAAATAAGACTACACATTCCCGCGTTATCTCTGATAACGCTTTTTTTTTGCTTAAATTTCTTTTATAAAACATAAAGTTAATGTAATTTTTCAAAAATCTTCATGTTAATGGAAAAACCTGAGATGCAATATAATCAACCTAGGGTATTGCGAGCCATCCTTTTATTTTCGATAGGTTATTATATCTGCTGTAAAAATCAGCGATTGAAGGGATAGACCGTGAAATATTTATAGCATATAGCTTCCCGAAACTAATTATCGGAGTATGATGTTATCCCTATCTGCTGTGGGGAATATGCCAATTTGCTTTCTTGCAACCATTGGGGGCTTGTGAAGCGGGCATGCTATACAACGGCGGGGTTCTCTGCCAGGTTCTGGCGCGAATGAATTGGACGTTAAAATGACTTGGTCTGAGTTTAAATCTCACTATCTCATCCGTTTTTGGAAACCTCTACCTGCGGTTATTGCGGCAGGGATCTTATCCACCTATTACTTTGGTTTAACAGGTACATTCTGGGCTGTTACTGGTGAATTCACCCGTTGGGGTGGGCATATCATGCAGTTATTCGGTGCTGACCCCGAAAACTGGGGATATTTTAAAGTCATTGGCTTAGAAGGTAGCCCCCTAGATAGAATTGATGGTGTGATGATCATCGGTATGTTTGCGGGGTGTTTTGCGGCTGCGTTATGGGCAAATAACGTAAAATTACGTATGCCACAACACAAGATACGTATTTTCCAAGCAATTATTGGCGGTATTATCGCTGGTTTCGGTGCGCGTTTAGCGATGGGGTGCAACTTAGCCGCATTTTTTACTGGGATCCCTCAGTTTTCTCTGCACGCATGGTATTTTGCTATCGCAACCGCAGTAGGCTCCTATTTCGGTGCTAAATTCACATTAATGCCGATGTTTAGGATCCCTGTTAAGCTCAAAAAAGTCTCTGCTGCTTCTCCATTAACACAACACCTAGATGTGGCAAAAAAACGCTTTAAATTAGGGATGACTATCTTTTTAGTCGCGATCGCGTGGGGCTTTTATACCTTATGGGATGCGCCCGTATTAGGTATCGCCATTCTATGCGGTATTGGGTTTGGTTTGCTTATTGAACGAGCACAAATTTGTTTCACCTCCGCTTTTCGTGACTTATGGATCACCGGAAGAACACATATGGCAAAAGCCATTATTATTGGTATGGCGGTGAGCGCAATTGGTATTTTTAGTTATGTACAATTAGGTGCAACGCCAAAAATTTTATGGGCTGGCCCGAATGCCATTATTGGCGGGTTATTGTTTGGGTTTGGTATTGTGCTTGCGGGGGGCTGTGAAACGGGCTGGATGTACCGTGCCGTAGAAGGGCAAGTCCATTATTGGTGGGTCGGTTTCGGTAATATTATCGGAGCAACCATCCTTGCTTACTATTGGGATGATTTAGGCCCTTGGTTAGCAACAGACTTCGATAAAGTGAATTTGCTAGAAACCTTTGGTCCACAAGGGGGATTAGCGGTGACTTATCTGTTGTTAGCTTTAGCATTTATCTTGATGTTGGTGTGGGAACGCTATTTTTTCCGTAAACGTCAATCACCAGTTTCAACATCAGCGGAGGTTGTATGAGTCATAAAGAAATCATTCCTGACTATCGGTTAGATATGGTCGGGGAGCCTTGCCCTTATCCGGCCGTAGCGACATTGGAAGCGATGCCATCCTTAAAAAAAGGGGAAATATTAGAGGTGGTCAGTGATTGCCCACAATCAATTAATAATATCCCTTTGGATGCCAAAAATTATGGTTATACCGTGCTGGATATTCAGCAAGATGGACCAACTATACGTTATTTGATCCAGAAATAACGATACTTGCCATACTTTAAGTTGCAGCGCTGTTGGCGGCTTCCACAGACCCTAGTGACATACTTATGTATGCTTCTAGGGATCTGCTCGTTTGCCGCCTTGCTGCAACCTGAATGAGTTAGATGATCTGCTGAAGTGAGCTTCGAGGTTCCCGCCTCAGAGAGATATTGGCATTATAGGCTTATGAATTGCCATGTTAATCATTAAATAATAATAGGTGGCAATCCCCCTATTTGCTAAATCACGGTTCTTCTTGCCAGTTAGTTAAATCAAGAACAAGTTCACATTCATCATCTAAATAAGCCCCTGTAGGAATAAAACCAAGCTTTTTATAGAATTCAAACGGGCTTTCTTCTCCTTCGCCACAGCTATTATAAAGTCGTGGATAGCCTTTCTTTTTTAAATAGCGGATCACTTGAAGAAGGGCTTCGCGGCCAAAGCCTAATTTTTGATAAGGCTCTGCTATCATAAAGCGCCATAGCATAATTCCATCATATTCAAGCTCGTCATCATCTAGCCCCGAATGCAGCATAATAAAACCAACGGGAACATCGTCAGCATATATACCGCGATACCATGCACAATCGGAAAATTGAGCTTCAACAATAGAATAGGCATTATCCGCTACCATACCGCGTTGTGCTTCGCTGAGCGTATGGCTGAGTAGGCAAATTTCCGAAAAATTATCTGCCGTAATTTTTTGTAGCGTGACAACTGAATGTTCATCCACTTCGGGTTCGATGAGCTCTTTCATAACAATTCCTGCGATTGAAGTTGACCTTATTTTGATAGTTAACGTGATTCGTTTAGTTATTTTTATTTAACAAATAAACGTTGCGATAATTTTGTTATCAAGATGTAATTCAATTCACCAGAGATTGAGTAGGCAGTCAATGAATTAATAGTGGCAATGCTAGCGAGGTCTAAAAAGTGATGGCAACACGGTGGATCATCTGCTGCCATCTGGGGATATGGTATCGATTAATGTTCAGCTTCACCGCCGAGAACATCAATAAGGCGTGCAATCAGGGCGCTCAGTTCCCCTGTCATAAGTACATAATCGGCATCAAAACGCTGAGCATAATCTTCTTTACCGATATCATCGTTTTGTTCTTTTAATGTATCACTGAATTTTAGTCTTTTCAGTGAACCATCATCAGACAGCATAAATTGGATCCGTTCTTCCCAGTCTAAAGCCAGTTTAGTCACTAATTTTCCAGCCTCAATATGGGTCGCAATTTCATCAGAAATCAGATCCTGCTTTTTACAACGAATGATGCCACCTTCCTCTAAAATGGCTTTTAACTCTGCTTCATCCATTACGGCAAAACCTTGAGGCAGAGAGCCTGAGCGGATCCATTCGGTTAACGTTAGCTCAATAGGATCTTTAAAAGTTAGCGGCACAACAGGCAGTGAACCGAGGCTTTTACGCAATAGTGCTAAATTATCCTCTGCACGTTTAGCGCTGGCGGCATCAACAATAATCAATTGATTGACGGTATCAATCCAAATGTAGGTTTTATTGTATTTGCTGAATGCTCTTGGTAATAAGGCATGGACAACCTCATCTTTAAGAGAATCTTTTTCTGTTTTTTTCAGTTTACGGCCTTGGTCTGCTTCAAGTTTTTCGATTTTTTCTTGTAGCTCCTGTTTGATGACAGGGGAAGGCAGCATTTTTTCTTCTTTTTTGGCACAGATCAGTATTTGGTTACCCGCGGCATGGGTCAAAGCATCAGAACCTTTCATGGGTGACACCCATCCCGTTTTCATCATGTCTTGACTACCACAAGGATGATAGGCCAGAGGGGCAAGCTGTCTTTCCAGATCGTCAGCACTGAGAGCCAGATCACGATTCAGACGATAGACCAATATATTCTTGAACCACATGAAAAACCTACCTTTGTTGATGGATTACCTGTTTTAGCCGGTGGCTATGATAACGAATTGTCGGTTATTAAGCGAAAAAAAATGCCTTTTTGGCGTATTTGTTGTGTTTATAGGCCTCAGTTTTGTCGCTAATCGCTTGAAATCGATAGGGTATACAGGCAATGATACAGAAAATAGCTAAGTAGTGGGTGTGATGATGAGAATTGGAATTGACCTTGGTGGTACAAAAATAGAAGTGATTGCATTAGATGATAATGGCGAAACTCTATTTAGAAAGCGCGTGGCGACGCCCAGAGGAGACTATAACGCAACGTTAAATGCGATTGCAGGTCTTGTTCATGATGCCGAAGTGGCCACGGCGAGAAAAGGAAGTGTGGGAGTTGGGATCCCCGGGACACTATCACCTGTGACAGGTAAAGTGAAAAATGCCAATTCCACATGGCTCAACGGTCAATTTTTTGATGTAGATTTAGCGCGAATACTTGAGCGGCCTGTAAAAGTCGCCAACGATGCTAACTGCCTTGCTGTTTCAGAAGCCGTTGATGGTGCAGGCAAAGGGGCAAAAGTGGTATTTGCAGTGATCATTGGTACGGGATGTGGTGCTGGTATTGCGATCAATGGTCAGGTTCATTCTGGTGGTAATGGGGTCGCGGGGGAATGGGGCCATAATCCATTGCCTTGGCAAGATAGCCAAGACGCATTGTTTCTTCAAGAAGAGCAATGCTATTGCGGGCTAACAGGGTGCACTGAACTATTCGTATCTGGAACAGGTTTTATGGCGGACTATCGTAAATTGTCTGGTGAAACCAAAATAGGTTCAGAAATCATCGAATTGATGAAGTCTGGGGATCCACATGCAATAGCCGCAATGACACATTACCAATCTCGGCTTGCTAGAGCATTAGCTCAAGTTATCAATATGCTCGATCCCGATGTCATTGTGCTCGGTGGTGGAATGAGTAATGTCGAAGGCTTATATCAAACATTACCTTCACTGGTGAAAAACTGGGTATTCGGTCGTGAATGTGATACGCCAATTCGGCAGGCCATTCATGGTGACTCAAGTGGGGTGCGTGGGGCTGCATGGCTTTGGCCTAAATAGTTATGTACCGTCAATAATTTTGTGACTTATATATGATTAAATAGTGCTTATTAAGATAAACAGTGACTTCGATGGACAAGAGAGGCACTGTTTATCAACGCTTATCGAAATATCAACGAATAGAACGCACACATTCACTATATGTAATGCTGTTTGTACTATTTTTACAGAGAATATAAGCAAGGGTTATTTTGCACAAATCAACGTAAGGGGAATTACGGTGAATACTATTTTTAAATTATCAGCATTAGCTTTATTCGTGGCATTCAATGCCAATGCCGCAACAGTTGATTTACGTGTTATGGAAACGTTTGACATACACAGCAACTTGATTGATTTCGATTATTTTAAGGATAAACCAACGGATCAATTTGGATTGGTGCGTACTGCAAGTTTAATTAAGGCGGCTAAAGGTGAAGTGACAAATGCCGTCTTAGTTGATAATGGTGATTTAATTCAAGGCAGTCCTTTAGCGGATTATATGGCAGCAAAAGGCCTTGAGGAAGGGGAGTTACATCCTGCTCATAGTCTAATGAATACAATGGGCTATACTGTAGGTAACTTTGGTAACCATGAATTTAATTTTGGTTTAGATTATCTGCAAAAGGCAATTGCAGGGGCAAAATTCCCTTATGTTAACGCCAATATCATCGATGCTAAAACGGGTAAAAACTATTTTACTCCTTATATTATTGTTGATACTCCCGTCAAAGATCGTGATGGAAAAACCCATAACTTAAAAATTGGTTATATTGGTTTTGTTCCCCCACAAATTATGATTTGGGATAAACCCAATCTTAGTGGCAAAGTGACGGTCAACGATATTACGGAAACCGCCAAAAAATTTGTGCCTCAAATGAAAAAAGAAGGTGCTGATTTAGTGGTGGCAATTCCTCACTCCGGTTTTTCACAAGAGCCTTATAAGGCAATGGCTGAAAACTCTGTTTATTATCTGAGTGAAGTACCGGGAATAGATGCGATTATGTTTGGTCACTCTCATGGGGTATTTCCAAGTAAAGATTTCGCCAATATTAAAGGTGTTGATATTACCAAAGGTACCGTTAACGGGATCCCAGCGGTGATGCCAGGCCAATGGGGGGATCACCTTGGTGTCGTCGACTTAGTCGTCAATAATGACGATGGCAGTTGGAAAGTTGTTGATGCGAATGCGCATGCTCGACCCGTTTATGATAAAGCCAACAAAAAAGCGCTGGTTGAGCGTGATGATGAATTAGCGAAGATCATTGATAAACCTCATAACGATACACGTCAGTTTGTCGGGAAATTGATCGGAAAAGCCTCCGATAATATGTACAGCTATTTGGCATTAGTTCAAAGCGATCCAACGGTACAGATAGTGAATGATGCGCAAGTTGATTATACGAAACATTATATTCAAGGTGACCCTGACCTTGCTGACTTGCCTGTATTGTCTGCAGCTGCTCCATTCAAAGTAGGTGGACGTAAAAATGCGCCTGACGAATTTGTTGAGGTTGAAAAAGGAGATCTAACCTTCCGCAATGCCGCTGATTTGTATTTATACCCAAATACACTAGTGGTTGTGAAAGCGACAGGTGCCGAAGTGGTCGAGTGGCTGGAGTGTTCAGCGGGTATGTTTAACCGTATTGATCCTCAATCAACATCACCGCAAAGCTTAATTAACTGGGATGGCTTTAGAACTTATAATTTTGACACTATCAGTGGGATAAATTATCAAATCGACCTCACTGAGCCTGCAAAATATGATGTAGATTGCCAGCTAGTCAATAAACAGGCGAATAGAATTAAGCATGTCACTTATCAAGGGAAACCAATAGACCCGAAAGCTACCTTCTTAGTTGCAACCAATAATTATCGAGCATACGGCGGTAAATTTGCCGGAACGGGCGATAATCATATTGCGTTTGCTTCCCCAGATGAAAACCGTGCCGTATTGGCCTCTTATATTGCGAAAGTTTCTAAAGAACACGGTGAGGTTACCAGTAGAGCTGATAATAATTGGTCATTCTTGCCAATTAAAACAGATAAGGCTCTCGATATTCGTTTTGAAACCTCTCAGAGTGATAAAGCTGCGAAATTCATTCAGCAGAATGCCCAATACCCATTAAAACAGGTAGGCACTGATGATATTGGTTTTGCTATTTACCAAATAGACTTAACTGAGAAATAAGCAGTATCGAATTTAGTACCATTATTAAAATTTGATCATTAAAAGCCTCGTTATTGTTAATTTCATTTTAATAATAATGGGGCTTTTTTATTGAAGGTATAAAATCACTACCTCGTTATTAAAGATAAAAGCTGAAAAATGTCATTAATAGGCGGTGAAAACAGGAGATACAATTCTGATATATAACAAAAGGGTTAGTCTAATTGTGTTTGTGTTTCTATCTAAGAATGAAATAAACAATAAGAGAAATATTAATTTTTTTATATATTTTTAATGTTAATTAATTTTTTTTCATTACAAAAAGTGCTGTTCAATATATTCATTTTTTTAATATGAAATTTTTCTAAAAAAAGAAGATGAACTCATTTTTTATAATATCATTCAAAAAATGATTTTCTATAAAGGACGCTTTTTCAAGATGAAATCCAAAGATAATGTAATGTAAATATTAGTTATGTAATTAAATAGGTAACTTTACACAATTTTAAATTGTGAAAGGGGGCACTTTTTTATTTTTAGTTTCTATTGTTGATGATTGATTTATGATTAAATTTTAATATAAATGAGTTACTCCAATCGTGAGTATTAATGATGATAATCTAAAAATGCAAATAGGTTGATATATATTAATACATAAAATTGATTTTTTTGGTGTTAATGTTGATTTTTCAACATTAAGTGGATTTTTTATCTTCTTTAATTGCTTGTTGATTTCTAAATCAGATGTTAATTCTGGTTTGGGATATTTGATTAACATTATGTTTTTATTGGCGTTGTTTGACTTCCGATAATTCTAGTTTCTATTTTTATTTTCATAATATATTTTACTCTTTCGTGAGTGGTGTTATTTGTTTTTAAATTATGGATACGTAATATATTTGACAAGAACTAATCTGAATCAATGTGTGAATAATAAATTCAGAGGTACCCGCATATGGAAAATGAAAGATATAAATATTCATTGTCTGTTGGGCAAAGAATAAAGTCACTGAGATTGCAAAATGGTTGGAGTGGAGAAGCATTAGGTAAAATAACAGGAATAAGCCAACAGCAAATTTCTAGATTTGAACGTGGAGTTAATAGAATTGATGTCGAATCATTAGCAAAATTTGCTAATGCCTTTAATGTAGATATCGTCGTGTTATTGTCTGATTATGACAAAACTATTTACGATAAAAATATATTTGTCGCGAATACTTTAGTTATTTAGTTATTTAGTTATTTAGTTTTTGGAATGTTGTCTTAAATGGATTTAGCTCTTACTTAAATGTGTAGTCAGTTGTCCTTATTTTTAATAATAAAGGATTGGAATTGTTTTATCTTAACAAAGGTTAAATATGAAAAAATCACTTTTAGTTTTATTCATTGCATCGTCAATTTCGGCATCAGCATTAGCGGCAGATGGTACTATTACGTTCAATGGTGAAATCACTGCAACAACTTGTGATGTCACTACGGGTAATGGTGGTGACTTCACAGTCACTCTGCCAACAGTATCGACTACTGCATTGAGTTCTGCTGGTGCAACAGCAGGTAATACATCATTCACTATCGAACTGGCTAACTGTAGCGTTAGTGGTGTTGATGTAGCAGCAAACTTCGAAAGTTTGACAAGTGGTGATGCAGTAACTGGTAATCTTATCCCAACAACTGCACCTGCTAACGTACAGATCGGTTTAGCAGACCAAGCTGGTAACGCTGCGAAAGTAAACGGCGCGCCAGCAGGTAGCCAGCCAATCGTTAATGGTGCAGCTACATTGGCATACCAAGCATTCTATTATGCGAAAGATGTAGTAACCGCTCCAGGTGCTGTTACAGCACAAGTTAACTATACATTGACTTATCCATAATAAGTTAATTCTGCCGGGGGAATCATTCCCCTGGCAGATCAATAAAAGACTAAATTATTACAACTTAGAGTAGGGTTAGGTCATTATGATAACTAGGCTATCTATCATAAATAAAATCGTTTTATTTATTTCATTATTCATTGTATCAACATCCATGTATGCCAGCGTTATTATTAATGGCACTCGTGTTATATATAATGAAAAATCTAAAAGTAAAACAGTACAGTTGGTTAATGATAATAAATGGCCAGCTTTGGTGCAAGTTTGGCTAGATAATGGAGATCCTAATGAGTTACCTGAAAATATTAAAACTCCATTTTCAATTACACCACCGATATTTAAAATGTCTGCTGGAGCAGGTCAAAATTTAAGGTTAACTTATCTTGGTGATTCTTTACCAAAAGATAAAGAGTCTATTTTTTATTTGAACGTGTTAGAAATTCCACCTGAGAATGAAGATACTGCTTCTCAAAATAAGAATACAATGCAAATTGCCATTCGAACAAGAGTGAAATTATTTTATCGACCAACAGACATTAAAATGCCTGCACAGGTTAATGAAAAACTTTCTTTCTCAATAAAGAAAACGGCAAAAGGAAATGAGTTGCTTGTTAAAAATAACTCGCCATGGTTTATTACTTTTCAGGATGTTACATTATCTGAAGGGAATAGAAAGTTAAGCTTAGAAGGGAATATGGTTGCGCCATTCTCTGATATTTATCTGAATAGAGGAAAAGGTGTAGCAATACCCAATGATTTTATTAATGCAAAAAAAGTTAGCTACTCAGTCATTAATGATTATGGTGGCTTAGATTCCTACGAGTCTAATTTATAATAAATGGTATTGCTATGAAAATAAAATTACTTTTTGTTCTTGTTTCTTTGTCTTTAGGGTATGGTAGATTTGCATTAGCGGTAGAAGAAAACCAAAATGAAAAGAAATACTCTTACAATGAGGGGTTCTTATTAGGTAATGCTAAAGATATATCAATAGATAAATTAACAGAAGACCAAATTACTCCAGGTAATTGGTATGTCGATTTATATTTAAATAATGAATTTCTTTATAATAAAGAGATTAGATTTTATGAAAATGAACAGGGACGTGTTGTTCCTTGTTTAACCAAAGAAGATGTTGATGGGTTTAACATAAAACCAGAATATTTAGGGCTAATAGAGTCTAATGGTGAATGTGAAGACTTAAAATCATTATCAAAAGATGTTCAAGTTAATTTAAAGCAAGATATATTACGATTAGATATTTTAATTCCTCAAGCAATGGTGGAATATTCAGCACGTGGCTCTGTACCAATCAGTGCTTTTAATGAAGGGGTTCCTGCTTTTTTTATGAACTATAACCTTAATGGGTATAGTACTCGTAGTCATGGTAAGGACGAACATTCTGCTTACGGAAATATATCGGCTGGGCTTAATTTAGGCTTGTTTAGAATTCGCCATCAATCTAATTTGCAATACAATGAAGATGATAAATTTCATCATGAAAGCATCAGAACGTATGTTCAGAGAGCTATTCCACAAATAAAAAGTGAATTAACGGTTGGGCAATCTTTTACCGATGGAAGCCTATTTGATAGCTTTTCGTATACCGGTGCTGAATTAGCGACTGATAACCGAATGCGTCCACAATCAATGCAAGGGTTTGCGCCAACAGTTAGGGGGGTTGCAAATAGTAATGCTCGGGTAAGAATAATACAAAATGGTTTTGTAATATACGAAACGAATGTCTCTCCCGGTGAATTTACGATCAATGACCTTTATGCAACAGGTTATGGCGGTGATTTAACTGTTGAAGTGACTGAAGCAAATGGCAGTGTTTCCACGTTTGTCGTGCCATTCTCAACGGTACCAGGTTTATTAAGGCCGGGTCAGATTGATTATAGCATTGTGAGTGGTAAGTTACGGGGTGATCATACTTCTTCCGATATTTTTGCTCAATCAACAATAAAATATGGTTTAAGTAATATTCTAACGCCATTTGCAGGGGTGCAGTACTCCAATAAATACCAATCTGGGTTATTAGGTTTTGCGGTTAATACACAAGTCGGTGCATTTAGCTTTGATATGGCAAGCTCAAAAGCTGAATTAGACAATAAACGTACTTATAACGGTGCTCGTGCGCGAGTCACGTGGAATAAAGACATTAATGCCACTGGTACAAATATTGCGTTAGCTGGTTACCGTTATGAATCGCAGAACTATTTAAGCTTATATGAAGCAAGTTCTTATCGTGATAGTTATTTGTTTAATGGCGAAAGCATTAACCCAAGACGTTCCCAATATGTATTAACGGTTAACCAAAATTTAGCGGATTATGGTACTGTGTATGTCAGTGGTTCATTGCAAACTTGGCGTGATAATTTGCCAGATACTAAGCAATTGCAAGCTGGCTATATGAATAACTTTAAAGGTATTGGTTATAGCTTTACCTATATAAAAATGTATCGAAATGGCGATCAGGGTGGAGATAATAACTATATGTTTAACGTCTCTGTACCATTCTCACTTTGGTATCCAGAACAGAATACGTTATTAAGTAGCTCCATAACACGTTCTGATTCAGATCATCGTTGGTCAAATAATACGACAATTAGTAGCTCTTTCGGTGAAGATAATTCTATTTCTTGGAACGCGACAGCGAGTGATATTGGTAATTCAAACAGTAGCTTCTCTGGAAATATTCAGAAAGATTTCTCTTCGGCTTCTGTAAACGCGGGTTATTCACAAGGTAATAATTACAAGTCATTATCGGTGGGAGCAAGTGGTGCATTAGTGGCTTATCAAGGTGGCGTTATTCCATCTCGTTATTTAAGTGATACTTTTGCGATTGTGGAAGCTAATGAAGCGGAAGGTGCATCAGTAGCCTCATGGAGTAATATTGTTATTAATGATAGCGGAAAAGCCGTTGTACCTTCATTAGTACCTTATCAATATAATACACTGTATCTTAATACAGAAAATATGGATACAGATGTTGAATTAGATAATAACTTAGCCAAGATAGCACCTTATGCAGGGTCTGCGGTATTAGTGAAATTTAATACACAAAAAGGTAACAACATTACTTATCGTATTATTTTACAAGATAAAAAAGCAGTGCCGTTTGGTGCCGATATTTATGATGAAAATAATAATAAGATTGGTTTAGTTGGGCAAGGTGGCTTAGTACATTTTAATTCTCAATCTGAACAAGGAACAGTTATTGTTAAATGGGGTGAAGGTAGTCATCAACGTTGTAAGTTTGATTATAACATCTCAAGTAATAGTTCTATTTCTGAATCTGTTTGTTATTTTTATTAAGGTTGTATGTTGTTTAAGAAGAAATGATTTCTTAAAGTGCTACTGTGCCTTATTTAATTTACGGTTTTTAGGGTTAATAAGTTCCGATACTTTTCTAAAATATGAAAATTAGTATCTTTTAAAGATTAACTATTCAGTATTGGGCTTATTAATCATTATGTTTTTTATTAATTTACCCATAAGTTTTTAAAAAAGACTTATTCGTTAACAAGTATTTTGGGGGCGTTATGTTTATATCTAAACGAGCCATAACATCAATTGGTTTTATGATTTTATTTTTCGCTGGAACAGCAAATTCCACTTGTATTATCCAAAATGGTGGGATACCTGGAACACAAGTGAGTATTGGCTCTAAGGTTGACGTCAGTATATATGGGTTACAATTTCAGCCTGCTGGAACAAGAATTGCTTTTGATTCTATAACGAGCACTCAAATGGCATCATTAATGGGCGCTCCGCCAGATCGTGTCGTTTTTAAATGTGATATCGCTGATGCATCCTCTATTTTTGAAATATACTATTTACCTAAAACTTATATTTTCGATAACGCCGCTCCCGCGTTTACGTATGACAATATAAAATATTGGGGAACGAATATTCAAGGAATGGCTTTTGAACTATTTCTAGGTATGAATAGAGATGCTTCATATCAATTTGATAATGTGGTGAATGCGAAGCCTATGGCATATGACATAGATCCTGATAACCCACAAAAAATTAATATTAAGCTGAAACATTTTTCGGGTCTTTCTATTGAACAGGTTCGCTCTCAGCAAAATGTCAGTGGTAACTCGTTAGGTACCGTTGGGGTCGTTAATAGAGGGGTTGTTGGGTTCAAAGGCCCTGGGATCAATAATACGATAAATAATAACTATGAACCCGCAGGCTACACTTTTTTTAAAATACGTCAGCGTCCAGTCGGGGGACGTCAGGTTACAACTTGTGGTTTGAAATCGTCGACATCAACCGTTTATTTAGGTAGCCATTCATCAAATGATATTCCATCAACTCCTACTCCTTTTTCTTTCACATTAGAATGTCAGAAAGGGGCTAAAATTAGTTATGGTTTTGCACCTGGTGAAGAAAATAGGGCTATGAATGAGGTTGACTATTTATTATTAGATCCTAATTTAGGCTCGACAGCAAAAGGGGTCGCGATAGAAATATTAAATTCATCGGGGCAGAGAAATAAACTACTTCGTTTAGGAGCAATTGATTCACCAATTCCTACAGCAAATAATTGGACTAGCGTTTCTGTGCCAACGACAGGCGCTGCAACACATGAGCTGCTATTAAACTTTACGGCACGCTATGTTCGTTATGGAACTGAGCCAATTAAACCAGGTAAAGCAAACAGTAAAATGACCATAACGTTAAATACTAATTAAATTTAACTATCAAATAAAAGCTTAGTTAATTTAGTATCGTTGAAAGAGTTAGCAAGATTTCGCTAACTCTTTTAATAAATAAAGAGCATTAATCGTAGGTCACATTTAGAGTGGGTTTATTGTTGAATTGATTATATTCGACTTTTACAAAATCAGAACTGAGTTTTTTGGCATTTTTAAGTGAACTGGTTTTGGTGATATTTTTACCATTGCGGAAACATTCAAGATCAATTTGTTCGCTACTGGATACTTTAACTGCGCATTGTGGCTCATAGACATAGCCAATAAAAGTAATGGTTCCACCTCCGATTCGATTGGTTGCAGCATGGGTAAAAGTAAAACTGGAAATGAGTAAAGCAGTCACTGTTACAATTGAGGATAAACATTTCATTGCTTCTACCTCCTAGTTGAACTAGCGCTAGTTAAATAACACGAGTAGCGCGTTACAAAATTCTCACTGACTAGTTTAGTTCAAATACGAGTAAAAAATATGATTTATGCTAATAAAATATCGATTTTATTTAGTTTATTTTGTAACAGTATGAAATTTAAACGAATTTATTTAGTGCAATATTCTAAAAAGATGGCTAAAAATAGATAGATACCGACAATAAGTCGGTATCTAATAGAGATTATCAATATGAAATTTTATTAGATTGCTATTAATTGATTTTATATTCTAAAGGATTAGCGTTTGATAGCATGGGTTGTGGAATAACTAATTGATATTGCATATCAATAATAATCGGATCCCTTGGTGTTGGCTGGTATTGAAAAGTGATATATCACATTATTTGGCAGGTGATTTGCCCTTGTTTTAATCAACAAGGGCTTTTTATTCGAATTTTATTCTGATTATTTAAAGATTTTGAAACGAATTTCATCATCCATAAAGTCTTTATCACCCGCAGGAGCATTAATTGACCCAAATACCATTTGAGCACGTAGTACCCAATTATCAGGTGTTCCCCACTCTTTTTGTACCTGAGTATCAATGAGTGGATTATAGTGTTGCAGTGATGCCCCGACGTTTTCTTGCGCTAAGGCTGTCCATACCGCAAATTGTGCGATACCGCTGGCTTGTTCTGACCAGATTGGGAAATTGTCGGCATAAAGTGGGAATTGCTCTTGTAAGCCTTTCACGACCGCCATATCTTCGAAAAATAAGATAGAGCCAGCACCCGCAGCGAAGCTATCAATTTTTTGTTCAGTAGCTGCAAATGCCTGTTCTGGCACGATGGCGCGCAATGTTTCTTTGGTGATGTTCCACAGTTTTTTATGCTCTGCGCCAAATAAGATCACAACACGTGATGTTTGTGAGTTAAAAGAAGAAGGTGAATGTTTTACTGCTTCTTTAATTAATTTTGTAACATGCTCTTCAGAAACTGGTAATGCATCGCCGAGGTTATAAATAGTGCGACGATTTTTAATCATTTCAATAAATGCGTTTGACATGTGAGTCTCCTAGCTATTTGTTAAGTATTACTATAGCGCTGTGAAGGGAAAATCATAGAAAAAAAAATTAACGGTAAGGTTCAAATTTTTCGGCTGAGTCAATTTAATTGTTTTTTATTAAAATCAATTAAATACAAATTGTTATTTTTTATGATTACATTGGGGAGCATCTATCAGCCCTTCATGATAGAAAATTGAAAGAAATTTTTGATTGATGTGGTAAGGCGCTTTTATCTAGGAATGTCTTGTTCCTATGATAAAGCGCCATTTATATTTTAACGGATACGATATCGGCTAGGTAATTCACTAAAGCCAAAGCCGTTGGTCTTTTTCACGGGGATCTGTACAGAAATTCGCTCTTTCATCGCTTCAACATGGCTAATTACCCCAATCGTTTTTCCGGATGCATTCAGGCTTTCTAACGCATCTAAGGCAATATCTAATGTTTCAGGGTCGAGTGTGCCAAAGCCTTCGTCGAGAAATAAAGACTCGAGTTGAGTTTTGTTACTCACCATATCCGATAATGCGAGAGCAAGCGCTAGGCTGACTAAGAAACTTTCTCCGCCAGAGAGGGTTTTAATATCCCTGATAGTATCGGCCTGCCAGCCATCAATCACTTGTAATTCCAGATCCGCATTATGATTACGTTTTAGCAAATAGCGACCATGTAGCTTATCCAAGCGCAGGTTAGCGAGAGAAATGAGGCAATCAAAGGTTAACCCTTGCGCGTAACGGCGGAATTTATCTCCTTCTGCTGAGCCAATCAGTTCGCAGAGATATCCCCAATCTTCATAGTGGGATTGGCTCTGCTCGATTTCTTGTAATAAGCCACGTTGTTGGTGACGTTGTTGTTTGTCTGCTTCGAGTTGGCTGAAGATCTGCCCCTGTTGTTTATTGAGATTTTTAATCTCCTCATCAAGCTGAATAATTGCTTGCTGCCACTCCTCCAAGCTTACCTCAATATGATCATCGGGCTTTTGGGCCAAATGTTCTTGTCGTGCGCGCTCACCTTCTTTATAACGGGTTTGCGCTTGTAAACGTGACTGGAGTAATCGTTGTTGCAATTGTTCAAGTTGCAGCTTTTCATCCGGCGATAATAGTGCGGCTAAGAATGCTTGCTGTGTTGCAAATGGGCTAGTCGAAAGGGCATGCTCGAAGCGCTGCTGTGCTGTGGTTAACTGATATCGTGTCTTTTCTATCGTCGTGATGACCTCGTTAAGGCTGCCTTTTAGAGAAGCTAAGTGTTTTTCATGATGCGTGACCTGCTCATTAAGTTGTTGTTGCTGATGAGCCAGTTTGTTTTGCTGATCTTGCAATCTACCCATAAATTGTGAAATAGATTGCCCATCAAGTAATAGCTGCCGTGCCGCCTGTTTTTGTTCAACCTGTTGTTGTAACTGTTGCAATTGCTGTTGCGTATTTTCTAGCCGTTTACTTAAATGGGTTTGTTGAGCTAACTCAACTTGCAACGTCGCCTCAGCGACCGCTATTTTTTGGCTAATATCTTGTGCACTTTGTTTTTTCGCAGCATATAGCTGACCACGCTGCTCTAGTAACGTAAACCACTGTTCAAAACTTTCGCTTTCAGGCAACCTAAATTCAGCCAAAGCCTCGTGGAGCTGTTGCTGCTGCTGATTATGGCGCTGTTGGTGTACGACATGCTCTTTTTGTGTTTCATCAATAAGTTGGTGCTGATGCTTAATTCGTTCAGTAAGCAAGGCGAGCGAGGATTGTTGCTGTTTATTTAATGACTGCTGCTCATGTAATCGGTGTTTAAGTTGTTGATATTCACGTTCGAGGGCGGTGAACGCCTGTAATGACTGCTGTTTCTCTGATAACTGTTTTTGGATATCCGTGAGCAACTGCTCTACGGCAGCATGAGTCGTGGTCAGTTCAGGGGTGAGAGCCTTCTGGCACGCGGTCATCCATTGTGTTCGCAGTTGACGCTCTTGAGCTATAAGCTGCTGTTGTGCCTGTTGATTTTCTGCTTGGCGCTGCATTTCTCTTTGCAGTAGCGACTGTTGAGTGACTTGCGTTTGCTTAAGCTCTTCTAACTGTTTGGTTAATGCGATTAAGCGCTGTTCAGTTTGCGTTGGCTCTACAGATTGATATTGTTCAATTGCAGGGTGTTCGGTAGAGCCACAAAGTGGGCAAGGCTCACCCGCAATAAGTTGTTGGCGCTCCTTTTCTAAACTGACGATTTTCTGCTCTAAGCGTAACCGCGCATTCAAATCTGTTAAATGAGGCTGAAGGTGCGTAATTTGTATTTCAGTTAGCTGGAGCTGCTTTTCAGCCTGAGAAATTGATTGGGTTAGCTCCTCTTGCTGGTGTTGTTTGATTTTTAATTGGTTTTGCTGCTCTTGCCATTGAGATAACAATAAAGGTAAAAGTTGGGCATGTTGTGATCTGGTGTGTAGCTGTTCTATTGATTGATTAAGTTGTTCAATATCTTGTTTTTCTTGCCACTCTAGATAGCGACTTTCAACGAGTTGATATGCCGCAGTATCCTGTTCAAGTTGGTGCTGCGTTTGGGCATTTTGCTCAATTTGCTGTTGTTGCTCGCTAACTAATGCTGACTGCTCTTGTTGCAGTAGTTGTTGTTTTTGCTCTAAGGCTTGTACTTTTTGACTCAATTCATCAATAAATTGACCTTGTTGCCGCCATAAACCTATTTGTTGGGTAATAGCCGCATCTTGGGGATGTTGCTGTAGGTAATGTTCAATTTGCTGTAACTCTTCACGGTCCAAATGAGCTTGATGTTGGGTTCGAGTAATTAAGCTGTGCTTCGATTGATATTCCGTGTGATATTGCTCTTTTTGTTCTGAAATTTCTTTAATCTGTTGGTGTAGATGAAGAATCGCATTATCTAATGGGCGAACGTGGGTATCGATCAACACGGTTTGCTGCTGAACATAATTTTGGTGCTGGCTATGCTCATGTTGGACTTGAGCAAGTTGTGCTTGTAAAGGCGCAAGTTGTTGAGTGTTATTTTCACTCTGTTGTGAAAGGCTCTGTTGCTTCTCTAATAATTCATTTAATGCCTGTTGTTGGCGTTCCACATCCTGCCATAAAGGACGCAAATTTTCGGCAGGCAGATTGTCTGAGAGTTTTTTAAACTGAGGCTCAGCGTCTTGATATGCCTTTTCAGCCCGCTGTTGATCAAGCTCTAACTGATGTAAGCGGGCAGTTAACTGTTGTTGGCGTTGCTGCCAATATAACGCTTGTTGGTTTTGCGTTCGTTTTTGATTAAGCTGCCTTTCTTGGTCTGCTAATACGGTTTGTTGTTCGATGAGGGCTTGATGTTCGCTTTCGGTGAGCAAATGAATGCTTTGCGCTCGAGCTTTTAAAATCTCTAAATCATTTTTGACCTGTTTGTGCTGGCGATAGATATAGCTGGATATTTGACTATAAATTTCCGTGCCGGTGATCTCTTCTAACAGATCGGCTCGCTCTTTTTCGCTCGCATTTAAAAAGGCGGCAAAATCCCCTTGTGAAAGCAAAATAGACTTTGTAAACCGTCCGAAATCTAGCCCTGTGATCTGAACAATTTGTTCTCGTATGTCACTGACTTTTTCCGCAATGATTTTGCCGTCACTGACAGTCGCTAGCTCGGCTTTTGGCGGTTGTAATTTTCCTTCTGGCTTGTTGCTGGCTCGTCGTTGGCTCCAAAATGCGCGGTAAGCGATACCTTTGACCTCAAATTCCACCTCAGCCAAACACTCGCCAGTATGGCGTGTCATAAGCTCATTCTGTTTAACGGATAGCGTACTTAAACGAGGTGTTTGGTGATAGAGTGCGAGACAAATAGCATCTAGTAAGGTGGTTTTACCTGCTCCAGTAGGGCCTGTGATCGCAAACAATCCTTGGCTAGCAAACGGCTCTTGGGTGAAGTCAATTTTCCATTCGCCTTTTAGAGAGTTAATATTTTTTAGGCGTAGACTTAAGATTTTCATGAATTTCCCTCTAACTCAGCACGCAAAGCGTCATAAGATTGCCTAAAGAGTACTAATAAGCGCTGCTCTTTTTCTTTATCATCTAGCGACTCTTCCGCTAAACGACGCAAAAATACCTCTTCGGCGGTAAGCTCATTTAAGGTTTCATTAGCGAGAGCTTGTTGGGGGTTTTGTGGTTTACGTGCACGGCGTAACAATACAACTTCAACGGGTAAGCCTTTGATAATACTTTCGATACGTTGTTGGATATCAGCAAGATAGTCCTGTGAAGCGACTTCGATATCTAACCAAACTGGGGGCGTATCTGGCTTGATAGAGAGTGCATGTAACTGATTTTGAATGTCTGCAAGTGACCCTTTTAGTGTTTGCAAAGGTTGAAAAGTTGGGATCGCAAGTTGGTGGATTTGCGACAGTTCGCGGCCATCAAACTCCACTAAGCAAACACTTTTTTGTTGGTTCGCTTCATCAAAGCTTAATGCAATCGGTGAACCAGAGTAACGAATATGTTGCTGTTGACCAATAACTTGCGGACGATGAATGTGCCCCAAGGCGATATAGTCAGCCGGAGGGAAAGCGGCAGAGGGAAATGCGTCTAAAGTACCAATATAGATATCACGCACAGAGTCCGTCAATTCAGCCCCGACAACCGTTAAATGCCCCGTTGCGATAATTGGGATATCTAACCCCATAGTTTGCCGCTGCTGCTCGGCAAGCTGATAGCTAGCTTGGTAATAGTCACGAATGGCTGTTTGTAATGATAGCTGCTTCTCTTCACTGCTCTGTCCTGCAACACTTAATTGAATATCTCTAGGGCGTAGAAAAGGGATCGCACACAACAGTGCTCCGGGTTGCCCTTGTGCATTCTTTAATGTGATCACATGGGGCGTTGCTCCTGAAGTGACGACATCCGTATTCAAATAGGCAAGCAGTGAACTGGTTTCATTTAAGACGGAAACAGAGTCATGGTTACCACTTAGGATCACCAATTGGCAGCCTGTTTGCTGTAGCGAGACGACAAATTGATTATAAAGCTCACGGGCATAACTTGGGGGGGAGCCGGTATCAAAAATATCTCCCGCAACAATCATGGCATCAACTTGATGAAGTTTAACCTGCTCAATAAGCCAAGTTAAAAACTGTTGATGTTCGGCTGCGCGGCTTTTAGTGAAAAAATACTGGCCAAGGTGCCAGTCAGAGGTATGGATAATACGCATGAAGGCCCCTTCCTACGACTTTATATGTATACTATGCTCAGTATACCCTATCATGACCCTTTAAGGGGATCTCTGAACAAGCAGACAATTCAATGTGATAACGATAGGCGAAGCAGCAGGCGCGACGATGTAAAGTATGACGAGAATGTTTCACTTAAATGACAATTTACCGCTAATATAGAAAGGATTATTGTTATTTGATGACGGTATTCATAATTCTGTCATAAAAGTGACGCATAATGCTTTCACTTTTAATGATCTCTTCTTATTTACAGGATTAATCATGGCAAGACGCATTCTAGTGGTTGAAGATGAAGCGCCCATCCGAGAAATGGTTTGTTTTGTATTAGAGCAGAATGGTTTTCAGTCGATTGAAGCTGATGATTATGATTCCGCCATCGCGCAGTTAGTTGATCCATTACCCGACCTTGTTTTATTAGATTGGATGATCCCTGGTGGTTCAGGCATTCAAGTGATTAAACACATGAAACGTGACAGTGATACGCGCGATATTCCTGTGATGATGTTAACCGCAAGAGGGGAGGAGGAGGACCGCGTAAAAGGCTTGGAAGTGGGGGCGGATGATTACCTAATAAAGCCGTTTTCACCCAAAGAGCTTGTCGCTCGTGTGAAAGCCATTCTACGCCGTATTTCCCCGATGGCAACAGAAGACATTATTGAAATGAACGGGTTAACACTAGACCCAACGTCTCATCGGGTCAGCAGTAATGACACTCCTATTGATATGGGGCCGACGGAGTATAAGCTGCTGCATTTCTTTATGACTCACCCTGAACGAGTATATAGCCGCGAGCAGTTACTCAATTATGTATGGGGAGCGAATGTGTATGTTGAAGATAGAACGGTTGATGTGCATATCCGCCGCCTCAGAAAAGCCTTGGAGGCTGAAGGGCATGATAAAATGGTTCAAACAGTGCGTGGTACTGGTTATCGCTTCTCAGTGCGTTACTGATCAATAACAGGAGATACCAGTGCTTGAACGCCTATCATGGAAACAGCTAATTTGGGGGCTGTTTTTATTCATCTTACCTGCATTAATCTTATCGATTTTTATCGGCCATCTTGCATGGCTTTTAGTCATCTCATTGACCGCAGCGCTGATTTGGCACAGTTATAACTTGATGAAGTTGTCATATTGGTTATGGCTTGATCGGAGCATGCTGCCCCCTGATGGTAAAGGCGGCTGGGAGCCAATCTTTTATGGGATCTATCAGCTTCAGCAGCGCAACCGAAAACGTCGGCGTGAATTAGGGCAGTTGATCAAACGCTTTCGCAGTGGCGCAGAATCTCTCCCTGATGCTGTCGTAATGATGACTCTTGAAGGGAATATTTTTTGGTGTAATCGCCATGCTCAACATTTATTAGGTTTTCGCTGGCCGGAAGATAGCGGGCAACCGATTTTTAATTTATTACGCTATCCAGATTTCAGCCGTTATTTTACATTACAAAACTATGAACAAGCGTTAACGATAGAGCTAAACAGTGGCGCTATTGTTGAATTTCGTGTCTTACCTTATACCGAAGGTCAGCTATTAATGGTTGCGAGGGATGTCACGGAAAAGCGCCGATTAGAAAAAGCACGTAGAGACTTTTTTGCGAATGTCAGCCATGAACTACGCACACCACTAACGGTGATCCAAGGTTATCTTGAAGTATTAGATGATCAAGAAAATGCCTCAGCTGCCAACAAAAAAGCGTTAACGGTAATGCAAGAGCAGGCGCATCGAATGGATAATTTGATTAAACAACTGTTACAGTTATCTCGCATTGAAGTGGCGCCTCATATTAATTTAGATGAGCAGGTAAATATTCCTGTAATTTTAAAAATGATTGAACAGGAAGCGATGAGTTTAAGCCAAGGGCGGCAACAGTTTAAATTTATGGTTGATGAAAAGCTGTATGTTTACGGTAATGAAGAGCAGCTTCGTAGTGCGGTGGCTAACTTGGTCTATAATGCCATTATGCATACACCGGAAGGGACAACGATCCAAGTCAGTTGGCAGAAAACACATAATGGGGCACGTTTTGGCGTTGCTGATAATGGGTTGGGGATCCCCCCAGAGCATATTCCACGTTTAACTGAACGTTTCTACCGTGTTGATAAGGCGAGGTCTCGCCAAACAGGGGGAGGAACGGGGCTTGGTTTAGCGATCGTCAAACACGCTTTGCAGCATCATAATAGCCAATTAATGATAACCAGTCAGTTAGGCAAGGGGAGCGAATTCTCTTTTACCCTGCCTCCTGTATTGATCGTATCAGACAAAAAAACAGCTAAAACACTTCATTAAAGACGTGACATACCTCGATGAGGGCGGTAAACAGCCGTTCTTATCGACCCAATCCAACATATCATTATCACCGCCAGATATGTCGCTCCTTCTTATTTAAAAAATGAATCTCTCTATATTTGTGATGGGTTATTAAAAATTTCTGTTTTCTAAAAAACCTATATTTCGCTTTGCAAAACCATAATCGATTTAAAAGATAAGATAAATAATGGTTTAATTGGTTGTTTTTTGTTCAAATCATATAGCGCATATTCTTATTTTACTGACAGTAATCACTAGTTATAAAAAATACTTTAGAGATTTATTCTTGTTTTTAGGTTTGCTATTGCCTTTTTTCCCTATAAAAGTTTTACTTGTAGCCAGTTATTGGCGATTTTTTCTGTTTTTTGATTTTTAATCTTGCCTGATGTGATAAATCGTACACATTGTATTGTTTATCAACTTGTTAATTAGAATTCTATACCGCCATTTATAATTCAAAGAGTTACTGATTAGTTACTCTATATTTTCTAACACTGTTACAAAGATTTAACATAAAATATGGCTCATCGTTTAACATCCAGAGATATTCTTGCCTTAGGTTTTATGACCTTTGCGCTCTTCGTTGGTGCTGGAAATATCATATTTCCACCAATGGTTGGCTTACAGGCTGGCGAGCAAGTGTGGACTGCCGCGCTAGGCTTTTTGGTTACAGGTGTGGGGTTGCCTGTTTTAACCGTTGTGGCATTAGCCAAAGTGGGTGGGGGTATTGAAGCCCTAAGTACACCTGTTGGTAAAACGGCGGGGCTATTGCTTGCTGTTGTTGCTTATCTGTCCGTTGGCCCGCTATTCGCCACGCCTCGCACTGCGACGGTTTCTTACAAAGTGGGGATTGCACCGCTACTTGGTGGCGAATCAGATATATCATTATTAATTTATAGTGCAGTCTATTTTGTGCTAGTCATCGGTATTTCTCTATACCCAGGTAAACTACTGGATAGTGTAGGTCACATACTGGCACCTGTAAAAATGTTAGCCCTTGCTATCCTTGGTGTTGCGGCTGTGCTTTGGCCGGCAGGTCAACCTATGTTATCAACAGATGAATATCGCGATATGGCTTTCTCAAATGGCTTTATCAATGGCTATTTGACGATGGATACATTGGGGGCAATGGTTTTTGGTATCGTGATTGTTAATGCGGCCCGTTCGCGAGGTATCGAAAATTCCTCACTACTGACCCGCTATACCATGTGGGCGGGGCTGATTGCGGGAGTGCTACTGACACTGGTTTACCTTTCACTATTTAAATTAGGTGAAAACAGCGCATCCATTATTCCAAACCCTCAAGATGGTGCTGATATTCTGCATGCCTATGTTCAGTATACATTTGGTAACTATGGTAGCTTCTTCCTTGCCGTATTGATTTTTGTTGCCTGTATGGTGACGGCTGTTGGTTTGACCTGTGCTTGCGCGGAGTTCTTTAGCCGCTATGTGCCAATCTCTTACCGCACGCTAGTCTTGGTACTTGGTGCATTCTCCATGGTCGTTTCTAATCTTGGATTAAGTAAACTGATTGCGTTTTCTGTTCCTGTATTAGTGGCGATTTACCCACCTTGTATTGTGCTTATTTTATTAAGCTTTACTTTAAAGTGGTGGCGTAACCCAAGTGTGGTGATTGCCCCAACCATGTTGACCAGTTTTATTGTGGGGTTAATTGGTGCAGCGAAAGCGTCAGATCATCTGAAAACGTATATTCCTGATTGGATGACTGGAATTCCGTTATATCAACAAGATTTGGCATGGTTATTACCATCATTTGTGGTGTTAATTGTAGCGGCAATTTGTGACCGAGTGATCACACCCGCAGCCGAACATAAACAAGCCTAAAAATATCAATATTCAATAATAGAAAAAGGAGCTTATTAGCTCCTTTTTTACTTCTTATTCTGACGGAAAAATATCATAAAAAGAAAGGTTTAAAATAAAAATAGTGCTTTTAATTGCAGTTATTACTTATTGTGATATTAATAATATAAATATGTAGACAAGAGTCATCTGTGATCTTTTGTTTATAAGAAATAATCTGCTATTGGAGCCTTGCATGAAAAAAAATGTTGCTAGCGTGATTGTTGATATTCTCCAAAATTCAGGTGTGAAGCATTGTTATGGCATCGTTGGTGATACTTTAAATTATGTCACGGATGCGATACATGAAAGTAAGATGGAGTGGATCCATGTAAGGCATGAGGAGGTTGGGGGATTTGCCGCCGGTGCCGAATCCTTTATTTCAGGCCAACTCACCGCATGTGCAGGCTCCTGTGGACCTGGAAGCTTACATTTTATTAATGGATTATATGAATCACATCGCAATGGCGCGCCTGTTATTTTGATTGCAAGCCAATTAGATACTAATACAACCGATAGTTCTTTCCCTCAATACGTCGATTTTAAATCCGTTTATAGTGAATGCTCAGTATTCTGCGAAGAAATTATTAGCCCTGATAAAGCGATTGAAGTGACAAAAAATGCCATTAGTGCAGCTTTAAGTCAAAAAGGTGTCGCTGTTATTATTCTTCCAGTAAATATAAGTAAGTCTGAAATAGACTATCCAAATAAAATAGCCGTCAATTATCATCAACCGCGAATTATCCCTGCTCAAGAAGATATTAAAGCGCTGGCAGATGTATTAAATAAAGGTAAGAAAATAGGTATTTATGCGGGGATTGGTAGTAAAGATGCCAGAGGAGCACTTCTTCAATTGGCAGAAAAATTAAAAGCGCCAATTGCACATACCTCACGAGCCAAAGATTTTATTGAATATGATAACCCATATAATGTGGGAATGACGGGAATGATCGGTATTGAGTCCGGTTTTACCATGTTAAAAAACTGCGATACTTTGCTGCTGTTAGGTACTGATTTCGCATGGCCTCAATTTTTCCCTGAAAAAGCAACCATCGTACAAGTTGATATTAATTTAGAAAATATCGGTAAACGCCACCCTGTCAATTTAGGGCTTAATGGTGATGTCAATGAAACCTTATTGCAATTATTGCCTTTAATTGACAATAAAACCGATGATGAGTTTTTACGTAAATCTGTCGATTTGCACAAAAAGACACTCGAAAAAATTAGCTGGCTAGAAAAAGGGGCGAAAGCTCATGTCATCCACCCTCAATACCTTGCTCAGCTACTCGATAAGCATGCAGATAGCGACGCTATTTTTACGGCAGATGGGGGTTCTGCAATGGTTTGGATGCTGCGCTATATCAATACCAATGGGCAGCGAAGAACATTAACGAGCTTAAAACATGGCACCATGGCTAACGCAATGCCTCAAGCATTAGGATTGAAAAAAGCGTTTCCTAATCGCCAAGTGATCTCTATGTCAGGTGATGGTGGGTTAGCGATGCTATTAGGCGATCTACTCACTATGACGCAAGAAAAATTGGCGGCAAAAATCGTTATCATCAACAATAAATCGCTTAACTTTGTTGAATTAGAACAAAAAGTTGAAGGGTTATTGAATAACTATACCGATTTAGAAAACCCTGATTTTGGTAAGCTGGCGAGTGCGTTAGGGATGTTTGGTGAATCAGTTGAATCCCCAGAAGCATTGGAGGACGCTGTTATCCGCTTCCTAAATTATAATGGCCCAGCGGTATTAAACGTGCATACTTCACCGAATGAATTGGTTATGCCACCGAATGTAGAGCTTAATAGTGTTGTCGGTATGGGGCTTTATACGGCAAAAGCGGTTTTACATGGTCGTAGTGAAGAAGCGATCAGCCTTATTGTGGATAATTTTATTCGTAAATAACGCAAGGTAATTTCAGGTCGTGGGTCAACATCAAGGTGTTTGGCTGCGGCCATAAGAGATTGTGAAAACCATTAAAAATATCAATTTGTTGATTTTTTAGTAGATAACACTAAGCGGGTCTCCCCGCTTAGCTAATCATTTAAATGGCGGGTTATCCCGCCATTTGTTTTAAATGTGGATTTTAATCGACACCAACGGCTTTACCGGCTGGACGACGAACATCATTTGAACCGTAGATATAGCCTTGGCGAACTTTGCCTGAAACTGCGGCATCATTGCCTGATGAGTCTGTTTTATCTCCTTTAGCATCCGGTACGGGCACCATAATTAACTCTGCTGCGCCCCATGGTGTTTGTTCTACCATTTTGTAACCCATCTTATCGAGCAACGCTAAGGTATCTTTAGAGACACCACGCTCCTCATAGTAAACTTCATCGGGTAACCATTGATGGTGGATACGCGGTGCGTTCACGGCTTCTTGAGGAGGCATTCCATGGTCAATGATATTTAGGGCGGTTTGCAATGTGATTGAAATAATCCGTGACCCGCCTGGGGAGCCGAGCACTAAGAACACTTTACCATCTTTGGTCACTATGGTTGGGCTCATCGATGATAGTGGGCGCTTACCAGGAGCAATCGCGTTTCTTTCACCTTGAACTAAACCATACATATTTTTCTCACCGACTTTGGTGGTGAAATCATCCATCTCATCATTTAAAAAGAACCCTGTACCAGGCGGGATCACCACGGAGCCGAAACGTCCATTGATGGTATAAGTCGTTGAAACCGCATTACCTTTGTCATCGACAACAGAGTAATGAGTGGTTTCTGGTTTTTCATGTGGCCCTACACCGGGTTGGACTTGTGTTGATGGCGTTGCTTGGTTAGGTTTGATCTCTTTACGTAGCTCTTCTGCGTAGGCTTTACTCAATAACTTGTCGGTTGGGTTATCGACAAATGCCGGATCGCCTAGGAAAGTGTTTCTATCCATGTAGGCATGGCGCATTGCCTCTGTGAGAGTATGAATATATTCTGCCGAATTGAACCCCATCTCTTTAAGGTTATAGCCTTCTAAGATATTGAGTGTTTGGCAGATGGTTACCCCACCCGAGCTAGGCGGTGGTGCTGAAATAAATTTATAGCCTCGATAGGTACAGCTAATTGGTGTGGTGTCGGTGATCGTATAATTAGCAAAATCTTTTGCGGTTAAGATCCCCCCATTCTTTTTAGACGCTTCTTCTACGATCTTCGGTATTTCGCCTTCATAGAAAGCTTTAGGGCCTTCTTTCGCAATTTTTTCAAGGGTATTGGCTAAGTCGGTTTGTACTAACAGATCGCCGGGTTGAAAGGCACTACCATTAGGTTTTAAAAAAATGCGTGCGACTTCTGGGTCTTGCTTAAAGCGATCGACAGTGGTATCTAGGACATCGGTATCTGCCCGCGTTAAAACAAAACCTTCTCTGGCTAATTTAATTGCCGGCTCCATGACTTGCTGGCGGCTCATTGTGCCATATTTTTCGAGCGCATAATCAAGCCCTTTTACCGTTCCCGGAACCCCCGATGCGAGGTAACCATAGAGGCTGGCATCTTTTATTAAATTACCATTCTTATCTAAGTACATATTAGCGCTAGCGGCTTCTGGGGCGGTTTCTCTAAAGTTGATAAAAAGATCTTTGCCATTAGCAAGGTGAATGGTCATAAATCCGCCGCCACCAATATTCCCACAGCATGGATTAACCACGGCTTGGGCATATCCCACAGCAACAGCCGCATCAACTGCATTACCGCCTGCATTAAGGATGTCGGCACCAATTTGAGAGGCTAGGTGTTGAGAAGACACAACCATTCCTTTTTTGGCCTCGACAGCAGGTTCTGAGGCGGCAAAGAGTTGAGGTGAGATAAGCAGTGAAAGTAATAGGACAGAGGGGCGCCATGATGTTTTTATCATTCGTATCTCCCGATGAATAAAATGGAATGGGCTTTTTATGAAATTGAGTAACACAATTAACTAATGTGATTCATTTGTTAATTAATTGTGTTCTTTATGTATAGCATAAAATAGCTGGAGAGACTGAAAGATACAATCGAGAAATGTTAACAATGTAGTGAAAAAATTAACTTAAAAATATAAAACAATGGGTTAAGCAGAGCCTGATCGTGGCTCTGCTTAGGGAGACCAATTTATTTTTGGTTGAACAATGCAATATGGATCCAGCCGTTATTGGTCAGTACCAATGGGCTTTGTTGTGATTTTTCAGCACGCTCTTGAGTTGATTTGATTTGTGGGTAGGCGGCAATGACTTTTTCATTTTTGGCCCAAGGTGCCACATCTTCGATTTTTTGTTTAAAGTTAGCGATAGAGATTTTTTGACCACCGCGCTCAGCTGGCTCTGTGAAATTCGTGACTTCAGTGACCACTAACTTACCTGTACAGAAGCTGCCACGCCCAGAAAATTCGGCTTTTGCCTCATCAAAGAATTTTTGACCTTCACTCGTTAAGGTAAATTCAACACCTTCACCTGTTTGTTCTGTTCCCCACATATCTTTGATAACGACTTTTTTTTCTGATTTGTTTAATAATCCAGCATCAACCAAACTATCTAATTGTTCTATTTTTCGAGTATTTGCTTGTGCTAAAAGCTCAGCAGGGAATGGGCCAGTATTGATACAAATAGCCGATTTAGTATCGAGATAATCTTGAATGGATTTTTTGAAATTACTTTCAGAGGCTGTTTGGTTGTTATCACAGCCTGCAAGCAAAGTACCAGCTATAACAACCGATGCTAACAGTTTAAATTTCATCGTTTTTTCCTACTTTACGATTGACGCTATATTGAGTTAAAAATGTAACTATTTATGGATAAATGTAACCATATTATAAATAGCAGTCCTGTAAAAGTATGGTGCGCTATATATCCTCAGATATATTGTTCTTTAGCATCAATTAAGAACTTTCTAGCAATAATTATTTGAAAAAAGACGAATAAAAAGCAGAGAATAAAGTAAAAGCGGGCAAATGGGATTGTCAAAAATAAAAAATCGGCATAAACCGAAGTTTATGCCGATCCATAAAAACAGTAAACGCTATGAATTATAGGCCAGTTGCGTTTTTAGTCAGGTAGTCAGCAACACCTTTAGGTGATGCGTTCATGCCTTCTTTACCTTTTTCCCATTGCGCTGGGCAAACATCACCGTGCTCTTCGTGGAATTGCAGCGCATCAACCATACGCAGCATTTCATCGATGTTACGGCCGAGTGGTAGGTCGTTAACGACTTGGTGACGCACAACGCCATTTTTGTCGACCAAGAAAGAGCCACGCAGAGCAACGCCAGCTTCTGGGTGCTCAATGCCGTATGCTTTCATGATTTCACGTTTGACGTCAGCAACCATTGGGTATTTCACTTCACCAATACCGCCGTTATCAACAGGAGTTTTACGCCATGCGTTGTGAACGAATTCAGAGTCAAAAGAAACACCGATTACTTCCACACCACGTTTTTTGAATTCTTCATAACGGTGGTCGAACGCGATAAGTTCTGAAGGACAAACAAAAGTGAAGTCCATTGGCCAGAAGAAGATCACCGCTGGACGGCCGTTTAGGTGATTTTTCAGGTTAAAGTTGTCAACAATTTCACCGTTACCTAGAACAGCTGCAGCAGTAAAGTCAGGGGCTTGACGTGTTACCAGAACCATAATTTACTCCTATGAGTTTGAATTAAAGGTTTTATATCCATAATAGTTTAAACCACTTATTGGACCGCGTTAGGTGCCTAGTAATAGCGCTATTTTGCTGCTAGGAAGCCTTTCGCTGGTTGCCAACAAACCGTTCAAATTATTTAGGCAATATATCAAGAGAGAATATGAAATTCCCTACAAAGAATAAAGGTATAAATACCAATTTCTGTGATAGTTTTTATCTATCAATTATACTTATTTAACAAATTGATATCAATACAATAGTTTTATTACGGTAAAGTACAAGTGATAATTGATCAAGGCTTCAGTGTTGTGAGGTGACCGACAAATATTCCTTGTTCAGCCTGTTGTATCATTTGCGGATAAAACTGGAAAAAAATCTGTTCAAGTGGCTTATATTGCAATAAAAAGTCATCAAAAGAGCCGCTAAGCGCATGTAGTTTAGGCCGCCGACGTGCCATTCCATTCAACGATTGCCCTATATATGTTTTATCTGCATAGCGAATTAACCAATTTTGGGGCCAGAGAAACTCATTTAACTCCTGAAACTTTTCAGGCGTATGACGCAGATTAGGTTCAATTTGGCGACGTGCATAATAGATAAAATCGGCCAATCCGATAGTTTGTTCGATTTTAGACCAATGCAATGAGAGGAAATGATCCCATACAAGGTCAAGTGTGATCGGCGCGACCCGACGGTAATCCGGCCTGAACAGTGCGCGCGCTTCTTTGACTAAAGGGTGAGAGTCTGTCGCCTTATCAACGGCTCGATGCATAGTGATCCCCGCGACAACATCGGGCGCATAATGGCCTTCTGGGTTGCCACGAACGAAGTCGGCCATGATATTGCCCAATAGGGAGCTATTCGCTTTATAGGCAAGATGCAAGTGAGCAAGAAAGTTCATGTTGATATCATATACTCGATGCTTGGTAAATTATAGCCCGTTTACTGTGCACGCATCTTTAGATGTCTATGGTCTGTTGTTTTAACACGGATCTGAAATTGCCTAGAGATATCCGTTTAGCACGAAATCGAATAGCAAACAGCGATGCAGCGATGACATAAGGAAGAAAATTTTCGTGACTTGAGAAATATTTGTTAAATATTGAAGGTTTTTTCGGCAAAAATACGCTTATTTCTTGCGCCTTTGAGTGCTCAGCACTAGACTAGTCGCCTGTTTTTTTAGATTGAAGTTAAGACAATGCGTGTTTCCGATTTTACTTTTGAGTTACCTGAAGAATTAATTGCCCATTATCCTCAAGCGCAGCGAAGCGCATGTAGACTGCTAAGCCTTGATGGCCCAACGGGGCAGCTCACGCATGGTATTTTTACGGATATCCTTGAGAAACTGTCACCCGGTGATCTGCTGGTGTTTAACAACACGCGAGTCATTCCAGCAAGGCTATTTGGTCGTAAGGCGAGCGGTGGCAAAATCGAAATGCTGGTCGAACGAATGCTGGATGAGCATCGCGTACTTGCTCATATTCGGGCATCTAAAGCCCCGAAAGAGGGTGCAGAGCTGATTTTAGGTGAAGATGAAAGCGTTAATGCGACTATGGTTGCGCGCCATGGGGCTTTATTTGAAGTGCAGTTTGATGATCAGCGCGATGTATTGAGTATCCTCAATGAAATCGGGCATATGCCATTACCACCTTATATCGACCGCCCTGATGAAGAATCGGATAAAGAACTGTACCAAACCGTTTATAGCCAACGTCCTGGCGCGGTTGCAGCTCCTACCGCTGGCTTGCATTTTGATGAGCCTTTATTGGATGCACTACGTGAAAAAGGCGTTGAAATGGCGTTCGTCACCTTACACGTCGGCGCGGGAACCTTTCAACCCGTGCGTGTTGACACTATCGAAGATCATGTCATGCATTCTGAATATGCAGAGGTGCCACAAGAGGTTGTGGATGCCGTATTGGCATGTAAAGCGAGAGGTAACCGTGTGGTCGCTGTCGGAACCACTTCTGTACGCTCATTAGAAAGTGCGGCAAAAGCGAGCCAAGATGCGCTCATTGCCCCATTTTTTGATGATACCCAAATCTTTATTTATCCAGGGTTTGAGTATCAAGTGGTTGATGCTTTGATCACCAACTTCCATTTGCCAGAATCGACACTGATTATGTTAGTTTCTGCATTTGCTGGATATCAAAATACTATGCAGGCCTATAAAGAAGCAGTAGCACAAAAATATCGTTTCTTTAGTTATGGTGATGCTATGTATATCACGCGTAATCCTGATGCTCGTTTTGAGCAGATTGGGCAGTAATGTGAGTTAGATAGGCGGTGGATAAGCTGCTCGCCTGTGAAAGTTAATATCAGCAACAGACTGTTTTTCTGCTGCTAGGAGAAATAAACGTGAAATATGAATTACAAACCACGGATGGCAATGCGCGTCGTGGGCGCTTGATTTTTGAGCGTGGCGTGGTGGAAACCCCCGCTTTTATGCCTGTTGGTACTTATGGAACAGTCAAAGGGATGACCCCAGAAGAGGTCAAAGAAACAGGTGCACAAATTCTGCTTGGTAACACCTTCCATTTATGGTTGCGCCCAGGGCAAGAGATCATGAAATTGCATGGTGACTTACACGATTTTATGCAATGGCAAGGTCCTATCTTGACTGACTCAGGCGGTTTCCAAGTCTTTAGCCTTGGTGCTATGCGTAAAATTAAAGAAGAAGGTGTGCATTTCCGTAACCCTATTAACGGTGAAAAAATCTTCTTAAGCCCTGAAAAGTCAATGGAAATTCAATACGATCTCGGCTCAGATATCGTGATGATTTTTGATGAGTGTACGCCATATCCTGCCGATTGGGATTACGCGAAGACATCCATGGAGATGTCCTTACGTTGGGCTGCACGTAGCCGTCAACGCTTTGATGAATTAAACAACAAAAACGCACTATTTGGCATCATTCAAGGTAGTGTTTACGAAGATTTACGTGATATTTCAGTTAAGGGGCTGGTAGAGATCGGCTTTGATGGGTACGCTGTAGGCGGCCTCGCGGTAGGCGAGCCAAAAGAAGATATGCATCGTATCTTAGAACATGTATGCCCACAAATTCCGGCGGATAAACCTCGCTATTTAATGGGGGTTGGTAAACCGGAAGATTTAGTTGAAGGTGTTCGCCGTGGCATCGATATGTTTGATTGTGTGATGCCAACACGAAATGCGCGCAATGGTCATTTATTTGTCACGAATGGCGTGGTAAAAATTCGCAATGCGAAGTATAAATCGGATACTTCAACACTCGATCCTGAGTGTGATTGCTATACTTGCCGTCATTATAGTCGTGCGTATTTACACCATCTCGATCGTTGTAATGAAATTCTTGGCGCAAGGCTAAATACCATTCATAATTTGCGTTATTATCAGCGTCTAATGGCTGGTATTCGTCAAGCGATTGAAGATGGTAACTTTGAAGAGTTTGCGAAAGATTTCTATCAGAAGATTGGCAAAAGCCAACCTTCATTAAATATGGAATGAATTTAAGTGCGAAATGAGCTTAATCTGTGTAGCATATTAAGCTTTGCTGTACTTATGTTTTAAATAGCGTTCAATAACAATGAGGAAAGTTGAATGAGTTTTTTTATTTCTGAAGCAGCGGCATCTGCAGGCGCGCCAGCACAGGGCAACCCGTATACGATGATTATTATGCTCGCCGTGTTTGCTTTGATCTTCTATTTTATGATTTTACGTCCACAGCAAAAACGTGCTAAAGAGCATCGTAAACTGATGGAGTCAATCACTAAGGGCGATGAAGTTTTAACAACAGGTGGTTTGATTGGTCGTGTAACCAAAGTTTCTGATAATGGTTATGTTGTTCTTGAACTGAGTGAGAACACCGAAGTAACTATCAAACGTGATTTCGTTGCTGCTGTTTTACCTAAAGGCACAATGAAAGGTATTTAATTTCTGATTTTTCCCGAAGGGAACTGCCGTGCTAAACCGTTATCCTTTGTGGAAGTATCTGATGCTGATCGCTGCGATCCTCATCGGTCTGCTTTATGCGCTTCCAAACCTATATGGTGAGGATCCGGCTGTTCAAATCACTGGCGTGCGGGGAACCGCCGCCAATGAGCAAACGCTGATCCAAGTCCAAAAAACGTTAGAAAAAGACAATATCCAGAGCAAATCTATTGCCTTGGAAAATGGGGCTGTACTTGCCCGATTCAACAACCCGGATATTCAATTGCGCGCTCGTGAAGCACTGGTTAGCGCTCTGGGTGACCAATATGTTGTTGCATTAAACCTTGCACCTGCAACACCTAAATGGCTAGAAGCTGTTGGTGGTGAGCCGATGAAACTCGGTCTAGACCTGCGTGGTGGGGTTCACTTCCTCATGGAAGTCGATATGGACACTGCATTAAGTAAATTGCAGGAACAAAACATGGACGGTATACGTAACGATTTGCGCCAAGCAAAAGTTCCGTACTCTTCTATCCGTAAAGGCGACAATTACAGCGTTGAGATCCGTTTCCGTAATGCTGATGATCGTAGCCAAGCAGAGAAAATACTCCTTCGTAAGTTCCAAGATCTTGTATTTTCTAATGGTAACAATAATACCATGACTGCAGTTATGACGGATGAGCGTCTACGTGAGGCTCGTAACTATGCCGTATCTCAAAACATTACCATTATTCGTAACCGTGTAAACCAATTGGGTGTTGCAGAACCTCTTGTTCAGCGCCAAGGTGCGGAGCGTATTGTTGTTGAGTTACCTGGTATCCAAGATACCGCGCGTGCCAAAGAAATTTTAGGGGCAACGGCAACCTTAGAGTTCCGTTTAGTTAACCAAAGTGTTGACCCAGCAGCGGCAGAAAATGGCCGTGTGCCGGGCGATTCTGAGGTTAAGTATGATCGTAATGGCTTCCCTTACGTTCTGTATAAGCGAGTCGTCCTGACTGGTGACCACATCACTGACTCAACTTCAGGTAGTGATGAAAATGGTGCGCCACAAGTAAGTATTGGCCTTGATAGCGCGGGTGGCTCTGTCATGTCTGATTTTACCCGTGACAATCAGGGTAAACAAATGGCAACGCTGTTTGTTGAATATAAAGACAGCGGGAAAAAAGATGCCGAAGGCCGTGTAATTTTGATGAAAGATGAGAAAGTGATTAACGCGGCGAATATTTCTGCGCGTTTCGGAAGCCAATTCCGTATCACGGGGATCACTGATCCAAACGAAGCTCGTCAATTGTCGCTATTGCTACGTGCTGGTGCGTTAATTGCGCCAATCCAAATCGTTGAAGAGCGTACTATTGGGCCGACTCTTGGTTTACAAAACATTGAACAAGGTCTAAAAGCTTGTTTAGCTGGTTTGTTCGCTTCAATCTTATTTATGATTATTTACTATCGTAAGTTTGGTTTGATTGCGAGTACGGCGTTGTTTGCAAACTTGATCATGATTGTTGGGGTGATGTCCTTGTTACCAGGCGCCACACTGACCATGCCAGGTATTGCCGGTATCGTACTGACCCTTGCTGTCGCCGTCGATGCTAACGTTTTGATTAACGAACGTATTAAAGAAGAGTTGCGCAATGGGCGTTCAGTCCAGCAATCTATTCATGAAGGCTATAAAGGCGCTTTCTCAAGTATTATCGACGCAAACCTGACTACACTTATCACTGCAATTATTCTGTATGCAGTGGGTACAGGGTCAATCAAAGGCTTTGCAATTACGACAGCTATCGGTGTCGCCACCTCTATGTTTACAGCTATTATTGGTACACGTGCTATCGTGAACCTGCTATATGGCGGTAAACGTATCAACAAGCTGTCAATTTAAGGAGCACGTTGTGGCACAGGATTATACTGTTGAACAATTGAACTATGGTCGTAAAGTCTATGACTTTATGCGCTGGGACAACGTTGCCTTTGGGATTTCTATTGTATTACTGATCGCATCTATCGCGATTATTGGGATGAAAGGCTTTAACTGGGGCCTTGACTTCACTGGTGGTACAGTCATCGAAGTCAACCTGAGTCAGCCAGCTGATTTGGATAAAATTCGTGACAGCCTTTCTAATACGGCTCACAAAGATCCTTTAATCCAAAATTTTGGTAGCAGCCGTGACATCATGATCCGTTTACCACCTATTGAAGGGGTTGCAGGTCAAGAAGTCGGTAAAGAGATCATCACTATCATCAATAAAAATGTTGATGAGCAAGCGACAGTGAAGCGTATTGAATTTGTGGGGCCTAGTGTTGGGGCAGAACTTGCTCAAACAGGGGCACTTGCACTGTTAACGGCGCTTATCTGTATCTTGATTTATGTTGGTTTCCGCTTTGAATGGCGTCTAGCGACAGGTGCAGTATTAGCACTTGCCCATGACGTTGTGATTACGTTAGGTATTCTATCTTTGTTCCATATTGAGATAGATATGACCATCGTGGCGTCATTGATGTCCGTTATTGGTTATTCACTGAACGACAGTATCGTTGTATCTGACCGTATCCGTGAAAACTTCCGTAAAATTCGTCGCGGTACACCGTATGAAATTATGAACGTCTCTTTAACACAGACCTTAAGCCGTACCATTATGACATCTGCAACAACACTGTTAGTGGTGCTGATGCTGTATATCTTCGGTGGCGCGATGTTAGAAGGCTTCTCATTGGTCATGTTAATTGGTGTAACCATCGGTACGATTTCATCTATCTATGTGGCTTCTGCACTAGCACTGAAAATGGGTATGAAACGTGAGCACTTACTTCCACCGAAAGTTGAGAAAGAAGGTGCTGACCAAGAGTCTTTACTACCGTAATCCCCATTGGGTGAAAGTCGGTGGCTTAGGTGACTGAATGAAAGCCGTCTGGTGTGTTCTAAAAAGATGGCTTAAACATGAAAACACCCCGTTAGACTGCAAATGTACAGTCTTGCGGGGTGTTTTTTATTAAGCTCTGGGTTACACTGTTTACCCGAAATAAGAATCAGGAAACACTATGCACTGCCCATTTTGCTCTGCTGTAGATACGAAAGTAATTGACTCGCGTCTGGTTGGAGAAGGCTCTCAAGTGCGCAGGCGTCGTCAATGTCTGCTTTGCCATGAACGCTTCACCACCTTTGAAGTGGCGGAACTTGTTATGCCACGGGTAATTAAAAGTGATGAAGTACGCGAACCCTTCGATGAAGAAAAGCTAAGTCGTGGTATGCAAAAGGCCTTGGAAAAACGGCCCGTAAGTGCTGATGCCGTTGAACAGGCCATTATTTCTATCAAATCACAACTACGTGCAACAGGGGAACGTGAAATCCCTTCTAAAATGATTGGTAATTTAGTGATGGATGAACTGAAGAAACTGGATAAAGTGGCTTATATCCGCTTTGCTTCAGTCTACCGTAGCTTTGAAGATGTACGGGAGTTTGGCGAAGAGATCGCTAAATTACAGGATTAAGAACATGATTGAACAAGACCGCATCTATATGGCGCGGGCACTTGAGCTTGCCCAAAAAGGCCGTTTTACCACTTCACCAAATCCTAATGTGGGTTGCGTTATCGTACGTGATGGTGAAATTGTTGGTGAAGGGTATCACCAAAAAGCGGGTGAACCGCATGCTGAAGTTCATGCCTTACGCATGGCAGGAGAGAAAGCGAAAGGCGCTACCGCCTACGTAACATTAGAGCCATGCAGTCATCACGGTCGTACCCCACCTTGTGCTGAGGCTTTGATTAATGCGGGTGTTCGTCGTGTTGTGGCAGCAATGCAAGACCCCAATCCTCAAGTTGCAGGTCGGGGATTATATATGCTTTCTCAAGCGGGGATTGAAACCGCAAGTGGCGTATTGATGGAAGAAGCGGAATCATTAAACCGTGGATTTTTAAAGCGTATGCGTACAGCATTCCCTTATGTTCAACTGAAACTTGCAGCCTCCCTTGACGGCAAAACGGCCTTAGAATCAGGTGAAAGTAAATGGATCACGTCAGCAGCAGCAAGGCAGGACGTACAGGTATTGCGTGCGCAAGCGAGTGCAATTTTGAGTACCAGTAGTACTGTGCTGGCAGATAACCCTTCACTGACCGTACGTTGGAATGAATTACCTGCCGAGATACAAGCTGTTTATCCGCAAAGCACATTGCGTCAACCAATTCGTATTGTTTTAGATAACCATAATCGCGTCACGGCGGAACATAAGGTCACCCAATTGGCAGGTGAATGTTGGTTAGTTCGCTCTCAACCCGAGCCTGATGCGGTTTGGCAGGGGCAAGTTGAACAGCTTGCTATTCCATCTGATGATAATGGTATTGACCTTGTGATCTTGATGATGCAGTTGGCTAAACGAAATGTGAATAGCATTTGGGTTGAAGCAGGACCAATACTCGCTGGCTCATTGTTAAAACTTGGTTTGGTGGATGAGCTGATTGTCTATATTGCTCCTAAATTATTAGGGGATACAGCGCGAGGTTTGGTGAATATTCCAGCACTTGCACATTTGTCAGATGCACAAAAATTTGAATTTACTGATGTGCAGAAAGTCGGTGATGACCTGCGTGTCAGGCTACGTCCTGTGTGGTAATAAAAGTTTTTTATCATTTTGCTAAAATTCAACCACGCGATTAACGAAAGAATGTGATAAAATCCGCGCCCCGCGGGTTATAATTAATATTAAAGGAAGGCTATGAACGTAATTAAAGGTGTTGTTGCCGCGCCACAAGCGCGTGTCGCCATTGCAATCGCTCGTTTTAACAACTTTATTAATGATAGTCTGCTGGACGGTGCTGTTGATGCTTTAGAGCGTATCGGCCAAGTGTCTCAAGATAACATCACTGTTGTCTGGGTGCCAGGCGCTTACGAGCTACCATTAACCGTTAAAGCACTGGCCGAAACGAAAAAATACGATGCTGTTATTGCATTAGGCACGGTGATCCGTGGTGGAACTGCGCATTTTGAATATGTTGCAGGCGAGTGCAGTTCAGGTCTTTCTCATGTCGCAATGAACAGTGAAGTGCCAGTCACTTTCGGTGTTTTGACGACTGAAAATATTGAGCAAGCCATTGAACGTGCTGGTACTAAAGCTGGCAATAAAGGCGCTGAAGCTGCTCTGACGGCATTAGAAATGATTAATGTACTTAAAGCTGTAAAAGGCTGATTTAGTTTTTATTTAAGGGGAATCTTGTGAAACCTGCTGCTCGTCGCCGCGCTCGTGAGTGTGCTGTACAGGCCATCTATTCATGGCAATTATCCGGTAATAATGTTTCCGATGTGGAATATGAATTTATTGCTGAACAGGACATGTCTGACGTTGACGTTATTTATTTTCGTGAACTGTTGTCGGGAGTCGCCAATAACGCTGCTAAGCTTGACCAGCTAATGGCTCCTTTCCTATCTCGCCAGCTTGAAGAGTTGGGGCAGGTAGAGAAAGCGATTTTACGTGTTGCTATGTATGAACTAAGCTACCGTGAAGATGTGCCTTATAAAGTTGCAATTAACGAAGGCATTGAACTAGCCAAAGTTTTTGGTGCTGAAGATAGCCATAAATTTGTGAATGGTGTTCTCGATAAGGCTGCGCCTTCTGTTCGTCGTAAAAAATAAAAATTGATCAGGGTTCCCTCCTGTAATACCACAGTAGTAATGAGGTAGGCTGGGTTCCGGCCTATCTTTGTCTTTTATGTCTAATTATCAGTGATGAAGTTGATAACTGGGCATAGCGAAAATGGAAAAGCTACCATGTCATATGGCGAATTTGACCTCATCGCGCGTTACTTTAACCGTCAAACAACAAACAGACGGGATGTGAATATTGGTATTGGTGATGACTGTGCGTTGATGACCATCCCAGAAAAACAGCAGCTTGCTGTGAGCACCGATACATTAGTTTCTGGTATCCACTTCCTTCCTGAAATTTCTCCAGCCGATCTTGCTTACAAATCATTAGCGTCTAATTTAAGTGATCTTGCTGCTATGGGAGCAGATCCGGCATGGGTTTCTCTAGCGATCACACTACCTCATGTTGATCCAGATTGGTTAGAGCAATTTAGCGATAGCTTATTTGAGCAAATTAACTATTACGGTATGCAGCTAATTGGCGGTGATACAACGCGTGGACCAATGAGCCTAACTTATACCGTACATGGCTTAGTACCGAGTGGGAAAGCATTGTCACGCTCAGGAGCCCGTAATGGCGACTGGATATACGTGACGGGCACACTAGGTGACAGCGCTGCGGGTTTAGCAATATTACAGGGGAAATTAGATATTGCTGATGAGAGCCAAAAGTCATGGCTAATTGGGCGTCATCTGCGTCCTCAGCCGCGTATTTTACAAGGGCAGGCGTTACGCCACTTAGCTTCTTCCGCGATTGATATTTCTGATGGTTTAATTTCCGATCTCAATCATATCCTCAAGGCTAGCGGCTGTGGCGCTCGTATTAATCTTGATGCTTTACCACTTTCCGAGGCGTTGCAACAAAACTGCTCTGTAGAGCAAGCACGCATTTGGTCGTTAAGTGGTGGTGAAGATTATGAGCTTTGCTTTACGATCCCTGAAGTTAATCGTGGTGCTTTAGAAGTAGCATTGGCTCATACAGGCGCTAATTTTACGTGTATTGGTCAAATAAAACCGCAATCAGAAGGGATCAGTTATTATTGTGATAATCAGGCGGTTGATGTTGCCCTTAAAGGGTTTGATCATTTTGCATTAACAGATGTTAATAGTTAAGTTGATAAAATAATCATGCTGTTTAGTGAACCCGTGTCAGTGATTGAGACGGGTTTTTTATTTTAAGCGATCAAAAAAGATCTTTTTGTTATCGTAATAATCCGTGTTGTTATTTTATATAGATTACAAAGAGGTCATTACCGTGATTTTTTATAGAAAAATATAATAGGTTCTAGATAGAGGATATTAAAAATAGCGATTAGAAAATTAGAGGGAATTACTTAATCTATTGAATCTATTTGATTTATTTTCTTTTTTGCAAAAGAAAGCTGCCAAAAGGCAGCTAAAATAAAAATGAGGCGTATATCTCATATAAATATGAGACATTTATGTCAATAATGACAAAAATTATTATGAGGGTAATTGGGTATTAACTTCATACTGAACTTTATTTGAGATAAAAGCAAGATCCTTTTAAAAGAATTTTAGCTTAGTTTGATCTTATCGATGATCAAAATAATTTTATCTTAAATAAGAAAAATGAAATTTCACATAAGGAAGCGGGGATTGTAATGGAAGATCGATTAAGGAAGAATATTGAGAAAAACAGGTATTGTTATTATCACAATACCTGTTTTTTACTATAGGTTATGATTTCTGCTGATATTGTTCGATTGCGTGAATAATACCTTGACTATCGAGACCTAAGTCCGCAATAAGCTCTTCTTGGCTGCCTTGCGGTATAAAGAAATCAGGTAAACCAAGATTTAATACAGGTATCATCTTATGTTCGCGCATCAGAAATTCGTTAACACCACTGCCTGCACCACCCATAATGGCATTCTCTTCTAGCGTGACTAACATGTCATGGCTGTTTACCATATCGAGGATCAGTGCTTCATCTAATGGCTTAACAAAGCGCATATCAACAACGGTTGCATTAAGCGCTTCGGCAGCGACGAGCGCATGTTTGAGTAATGTACCGAAGCAGAGGATGGCAATTTTTTCCCCTTGGCGACGAATGACCCCTTTACCAATTGGTAGTGGTGCAAGAGGTTGTAATTCTGCTCCAGTGCCTGTTCCGCGAGGGTAGCGTACCGCGCTAGGGCCATCTTTATAATGGTAACCAGTATGTAGCATTTGGCGGCATTCATTTTCATCACTTGGCGTCATGATAACGAGTGTTGGAATGCACCGTAGGTAAGAGATATCAAATGCCCCTTGGTGAGTTTGGCCATCAGCCCCAACAATCCCCGCACGATCAATGGCAAATAAGATAGGGGTTTTTTGAATCGCAACATCATGGATCACTTGATCGTAACCGCGCTGCAAGAAAGTGGAGTAAATCGCGACGATCGGATTATAACCACCGATAGCTAAGCCAGCGGCAAAGGTAACGGCATGTTGCTCGGCGATGGCGACATCGAAGTATTGGTTAGGGTACTCTTTGGAAAAACGCACCATTCCTGACCCTTCACGCATAGCCGGTGTGATAGCCATGAGCTTATCATCGTTTTGGGCTTCTTCGCATAGCCAATCCCCAAAAATCTTAGAAAATGTAGGACGGGTCTCTTTACTCTTAGGCAGGGTAAATGTGCTTGGATCAAATTTAGGAACAGCATGCCAACTGATCGGATCTTTTTCAGCAGGCTCATAGCCACGACCTTTTTTGGTCATGATATGTAAGAACTGAGGCCCTTTCAGATCACGCATATTTTTCAAGGTTTGCACAAGCGCAACGACATCGTGACCATCAACAGGGCCGATGTAGTTAAAACCTAACTCTTCAAACATGGTGCCAGGAACGACCATGCCTTTGATATGTTCTTCTGTTTTCTTTAATAGCTCTTTAATCGGCGGCATATTAGAAAACACTTTTTTACCACCTTCACGCAAAGTGGTGTAGAGCTTGCCAGAGAGCAGGTGAGCAAGATGGTTATTCAGCGCCCCAACATTTTCAGAAATCGACATTTCGTTATCGTTGAGGATGACTAACATATCAGGAGCAACATCACCGGCATGGTTCATGGCTTCAAATGCCATACCCGCAGTAATCGCACCATCCCCAATGACACAGACGGTTTTGCGGTTTTTATCTTCTTTTTCAGCGGCAATGGCCATACCTAAACCGGCACTAATTGAGGTTGATGAGTGACCAACGCTCAATACGTCATATTCGCTTTCGTCACGCCAAGGAAAGGGATGCAAACCATTTTTTTGACGAATGGTATCAATGCGATCTCGGCGACCTGTTAAAATCTTATGGGGGTAGGCTTGATGGCCCACATCCCAGACAAGGTTATCGAAAGGAGTTTTATAGACATAATGTAATGCAACGGTGAGTTCAACGGCGCCTAAACCAGAGGCAAAGTGACCGCTAGATCGACCAACACTACTAAGTAAAAATTGCCTGAGTTCATCACACAGCTTCGGCAGGCTTTCTTTCGGCAGCAGACGTAGCTCTTCCGGTGTTTCTGCCAGCGCTAGTGTTGGATACTTAGCGATATCAATACTCATTAGGGGGCCCACGACTATTTATAATTGTTAATAAGGTAATAACGCTGGTTAATTCCAGCGTTTGAATTTAGCTATTATGCCACTTTTATTATCAATAGTATGAATAGAAAGCAGCATTGTATACTCGTTATGATCTCGATGGCAGCGTTATTGACTATGTTCACGCGTGCTGACCATAGATTTTTGTATGATCCTAGCAACTTGTTCGCTTCTCGCCTAGCCGCATCTTTAATCGTTTGAGAGTATGTAAGATTAGCTTTTACGCTCGATAATGAAATTCGCTAGGGCGACTAAAGTTTGTGTATTATAGCCTTCTGCTTCAATGGCTTTTAACGCTTCCAACGCATTATAATACAGCTCGCGAGCTTTTTCTTGAGCCGCTTCAAGTCCTAGCAAAGATGGATACGTGCTTTTCTCATGCTCAGCATCAGCGCCTTGGCGTTTGCCTGTCACTTCACTATCACCAATCACATCCAAAATATCATCTTGTACTTGGAATGCGAGGCCAATAGATTCTGCATACTTATCTAATGCAGGTAGTGCCTTATGTCCTTTTATTCCAGCGGCATAAGCACCCATACGAATAGCTGCTCGTATTAATGCACCCGTTTTGTGTTGGTGAATACGTTCAAGGGCTGCAAGATCAACACGCTTGCCTTCAGCCTCAAGGTCGAGTGCTTGACCACCACACATACCCGCTAGACCACTGGCATAAGCGAGTTCTGACAACATAGCAATTCGGTCTTTGTCAGTAACATCAGGCATTTCTGCGGAAGACAGTAGCTGGAAGGCTAATGTTTGTAGCGCATCACCCGCCAAAATGGCATTCCCTTCACCAAATTTGATATGGCAAGTGGGTTGCCCACGCCGTAGGTCATCATCATCCATAGCAGGGAGATCATCATGAATTAATGAGTAGGCGTGAATACACTCAACCGCTGCCGCTGGCGCATCAAGATTAACAGAATCGACACCCAGCATGCTTCCTACAGTATAGGTCAAAAACGGGCGTAGGCGTTTCCCCCCAAGTAGTGCACCATGTTTCATGGCAGCGGCAAGGGGTAAATCAGAGAAAGGAAGCGCATCTAAGGCATTTAGTAAATACTGGTTAACTCGCTCATACGCTTGTTGTTGCTGTATCGTGAAGCTATTAGGGTGTTGTTCGGACATAATTTATTCGGTATCTGGTGAAAAATCATCAAGAGCTTTATTTTCATCATCGCTAAGCAGGATTTGCACGCGTTGCTCAGCCTGTTGCAGGACTTTTTGCCCTTGTTTAGCGATTTGGATGCCTCGTTCAAACTCATTGAGCGCATCTTCAAGTGGTAGTGAGCCAGACTCAAGGCGAGAAACAATTTCCTCAAGTTCTTTGAGTGAGTTTTCGAAGCTAACTACAGGTACTTGCTGAGATTTTTCTTTAGCCATCTTTCTTTAACCACAAATATTTAATCATTCAATCAAAGGATTGTATTAATTGAGCAGACTAACTTAGTCTCGCGCTGGATACAATTTATTATTGGTGTTTTTAGATTCAACACACAAGATAGTGCTATAATACGCCTCTTTATTGACAATTGGTAACCTGTACGTGTGTCACTTTTAAAATACGTTCACTTGCCCCTATAACATTAACATGCTGCTATTATGAAGTTTATCATTAAGTTATTCCCAGAAATTACGATTAAAAGCCAGACCGTTAGGCTACGTTTTATTAAGATCCTTACCAGCAATATCCGTAATGTCCTGAAGCCGTTGGGCGAAGAAATCGCGGTTGTCCGTCATTGGGATAACATTGAAGTGCGTGTTAAAGGGGAAACGAAACACGACGAAATTTGTGACATGCTGACGCGCATTCCCGGTATTCACCATGTGTTAGAAGTTGAAGAAAAACCGTTCACCAGTTTGCACCATATTTATGAGATGGTGCATGACTCTTATGCGCCTTCGCTAGAAAATAAAACTTTCTGTGTGCGCGTCAAGCGAAGAGGGAAGCATGAGTTTACTTCTATTGAGGCGGAGCGCTATATCGGTGGTGGCTTAAATCAACATATTCCTTCTGCGAAAGTGAAGCTGACAGCCCCCGATGTTACGGTGCATTTAGAGATAGAAGACGAAAACTTGATCCTCGTAAAAGCACGCTATGAAGGTATTGGTGGTTTCCCTATTGGGACGCAAGAAGATGTATTATCACTGATCTCTGGGGGCTTTGACTCTGGGGTATCAAGTTATATGTTGATGCGCCGTGGTTGCCGTGTTCATTACTGCTTCTTTAATCTAGGTGGAGCGGCTCATGAAATTGGTGTTAAACAAATTGCCCACTATCTCTGGAACCGCTTTGGTAGTTCCCATAAAGTCCGTTTTATCGCGGTTAATTTTGAGCCTGTTGTGGCAGAAATCTTAGAAAAAGTAGATGACGGACAAATGGGCGTTGTCTTGAAACGCATGATGGTCCGTGCCGCTTCAAAGGTTGCTGAACGCTATGGCGTTCAAGCGATAGTGACAGGGGAAGCATTAGGGCAGGTATCAAGTCAAACATTGACCAATTTGCGTTTGATTGATAATGCGTCTGACACTTTGGTGTTGCGTCCTCTTATCTCTCATGACAAAGAGCATATCATCAAAATTGCCCGTCAAATTGGCACAGAAGATTTTGCGAAAACCATGCCTGAATATTGTGGTGTGATTTCGAAAAGCCCTACTGTTAAAGCAGTGAAAGCGAAAATTGAAGCGGAAGAAGCTAATTTTGACTTTAGTATCTTAGATCAAGTCGTTGAGCAGTCACAAAATATTGATATTCGCCAGATAGCCCAAGAAAGCCGTGAACAAGTCATGGAAGTGGAAATGGTGAGTGAGCTTGCGCCTGAGCATGAAGTGATTTTAGATATTCGCTCTACGGACGAACACGAAGAGAAGCCATTATCCATTGAAGGGATTGAGGTTAAGCATATCCCGTTTTACCGCTTGGGTACTCAATTTGGCGATTTACCAAAAGATAAAACCTACTTGTTATATTGCGAGCGCGGGGTGATGAGCCGTTTACAAGCTCTTTATTTGCAAGAGCAGGGTTTTAATAATGTAAAAGTCTATCGCCCGTAACCGAGTCATGTCATAACTAAGATAAAGGCCGAACGGTATCATCGTATCGGCCTTTACTATTACTGTTCTAAATAATCATTAATCCCATTAGGTAAAATTAATTGAGATGCAACCTTGCCGGCGATATCGCGGCCAACCAGCAACTCAATCAATTTCAAGGCGAAATCAAAGGTTGTTGCTGGCCCTTGGCTCGTTAATAAGTTGACACGCTCATCAAAATAGACTCGCTTATCAACCCATTTATTTGCCGCAATTTGATTTTTCATCGTGGGATAACCTGTCATATTCCCGATTGGAAATAACTGGTGGTATTCCAATACCAAAGCAGGAGCGGCACAAATCGCGGCTACAATTTTACCATCAAGGTGCATTCTCCTCGCTTTTTCCACGACTAATGGGCTGTCGCGGAAGGTTTCGGCTCCTTTTACTCCACCGGGAAGAACAATCGCATCAAAAGGTTCATCAGCCACCTTGATAATTGGGGTATCAGCGACAATTCTGACGCCTCTAGAGGCGGTTATTTCAATAGAGCCATCGTCAGTCACACTTGCTAATGTAACCTTGATCCCTGCTCTTACTAATAAATCAGCAGTGGTTACGGTTTCGATTTCTTCACTACCATTGGCGATGCATATCAGTACGGAAGCCGTCATTTTTTTCTTCTCGCTGTTTAATAAAATGGTACAAACGATCATTCTCTGGTGTACTTAGGCCATGTGCTCTTGCTTGTTTAATGAGATAGCCTGTAATGTAGTCGATTTCGGTTCGTCGCTTATTACGAATGTCTTGTAACATTGAGGAGTAGTTACTCGCCGTACTGTGAATAATGCCATAAATATAGTCAACAAGCTGGGCTTTATCAGTATGCAGTCCTTCAATAGCCATCACTTGGCATATTTCATCAATTAGCAAATTAATTTGCTGTGAATGATTGAGTAAATCACCATTTTTACAATTATGAAGAATAGTGAGAGGATTTATCACACAGTTGACGGCAAGTTTCTTCCAACACGTCGTCAGGATCTGGTTATGCCATGCGACATCTGGAAGGGCCTCATGCAAAATATCGGCAATGGGGTAGTAATTTTCAGCCAGTGAGTTAACGGCTCCGATATGGGTTATACCATTAGCGACATGAAAAACTTGGTTGTTTTCTTGCCAAGCTGCGTGGGTGGTGATGCCGGATAAAAAAGGATGGCGTAAAGTGCCTAATTCATCAAGGGTCCCCATGCCGTTATGAAGTAACAGGATCGGGCAGGCGTCTGGTATATTATGCAGTAAAGGCAGTAGCGCATCGGAGACTTGCCATGCCTTCAAACACACAATAACCAATTCACTGTTTTGTAAATGATTGAGGTTGTTGCAAGGGATCCATTCACGAAAAATACGGCCATCGGGTTCGTTGACATCAACAAATAAGTCAGATTGGGCTATACGTAGCCAGCCTTGTATATCGTGCCCTTGCTGACTTAACGCGGCGAGCCATAATTTACCAATAGCACCACAACCGATAAGCGTTATTTTCATATTCCCCCTCTGGGTATTAGTCAGATTCAAGCCAATAGTTATTTAATGGTCAGTTTTAACCCTTTCAAATTGCAGCTAGGTGTTAAAATCGTCATCTGATGGGTAAACACATAGCCAATGGTGCTGCGCTTGAAGCCCGACGAGTATAGATGCTTGTAAATTCATATATCAAGTATAGTGCTTTTGCTCTTAATAGAAAGAAGCTATCATGCATCACATTGATTATCAGGAGGTCATAACCATGCCATCATTTGATATTGTATCTGAAGTAGAAATGAATGAAGTGCGTAATGCGGTTGAAAATTCCGAGCGCGAATTAACCACCCGTTGGGACTTTAAAAATGTGGCGGCAAGCTTCGAACTCAATGAGAAGAGTGAATCTATCAAAGTAACGAGTGAGTCGGACTTTCAAGTTCATCAGTTGTTAGACATTTTACGTGAAAAAATGGCAAAGCGTGGCATTGATGGCGCTGTCTTGAATATTCCCGATGATGTTGTGCACAGTGGCAAAACTTACAGTGTTGAAGTGACGTTAAAGCAGGGGATTGATGCGGCAACGGCTAAAAAAATTGTTAAGTTAATTAAAGATAGCAAACTGAAAGTTCAAGCTCAGATCCAAGGTGAGCAAGTGCGAGTGACAGGCAAATCACGTGATGATTTACAATCAGTGATGGCACTTGTCCGTTCTGGCAACCTAGGCCAGCCATTCCAGTTTACTAACTTCCGTGACTAATAGGCACAACAGCCCGCTGCTGGTATTGCCGCGGGCTATTTGTATTAATCTTCACCTTTAATTATTGCTTCTAGTTGTTCTCGCGTTGTCAGTTTCCTATCCACTTTCACATAAACGCCCATTTCATCGGGAATAATGACGGCTTCTAATACACCCGGCAGCGTGGAAAGTTGAGCTTGTAACTTGTCGATATTTTTAAATCGATGAGGTAAAACAAGACGAATACTGCTGACATAAGGAGGCTGCCGCATGGTCAGACTCACGATAAACCAAATGGCTGTTAAGGCTAGCCCGCCAATAAATACGGCTGCCGCTCCATCCATATCATAGAGCCACCCACCGAGTATGCCGCCTATCGCCACACCTAAAAACTGGCTGGTGGAATAAACCCCCATTGCGGTTCCTTTATAGCCAGCGGGAGCTTCTTTACTGATCAATGAAGGGAGAATGGCTTCCATAATATTAAAGGCGACAAAAAATAGCTGTAATCCTAAAAAGATCACCCACAGATGGTTTCCCGATAACCATAAAGTGACCTCAGCTAACGCCAAGATAAAAATACATAGTAAAAACACCTGTTTCATTTTTCGGTGTTTTTCAGCATAGATAATAAAGGGAAGCACTGATACAAAGGCGATCAGCATGGTAATCAGATAAGCCTTCCAGTGATCTTTTGCCAAGTATCCCGCATGAGTCATGATTAAGGGGAAGGCAACGAAGCTCGACATAAGCAAAGTATGTAGGCTTAAAATGCCAAAGTTGAGTTTTAGCAACTGGGGGTTCGTTATGACTGTACGCAAATTCTCTTTTACGAAAGCGGATTCGCGGTTAGTCATATGCTGATGGCTATTAGGCACCACAAACAGGGTGACCACAATAGCACCGCCCGCTAGTAGGGTGATCCCCCAAAATAACCCACTTAATCCAACCCAGTGGGTGACGATTGGTCCTAGGACTAATGCGATAGCAAAAGTGATGCCAAAGCTAATCCCTAAAAAAGCCATGGCCTTGGTACGATTCTGTTCGCGGGTAAGGTCAGAAAGTAATGCCATAACGGCAGCAGAAATCGCTCCAGCACCTTGTAAGGCACGACCAATAATGATCCCCCATATGGAGTCACTAAGTGCGGCGAGTACGCTACCAATGATAAATATCATCAACCCAACTACGATTAAAGGTTTACGGCCAATTTTATCTGACATCAAGCCGAAAGGGATTTGGAAGATGGCTTGGCTTAGGCCATAAATACCAATCGCGACCCCGACCAAAAGCTCTGATGAATCTTTAAGGTGAATACCATAACTGGTTAATATGGGTAATACCATAAACATCCCTAGCATTCTTAGGGAAAAAACAGAGCCTAGCCCCCATGTCGCACGTAATTCGGAGCGGGTCATCTTGTTATCATTCATGGTAAAGCCTCGGGTATAGACGAAAAAGGTTATTCTATTGGGGAACCTAGAGGTAGGTAAATGAATATTTAATCATTATTAATAATCAATAATGATGTTATAAATGAAAACGGCAGGACTGGCCTGCCGTTGGGAGTTATTGTGTCAGAAATTATCTAACTAAAGCTATAACAGTATCGGTTGAAACTGTTGGGTCAACTGACATCATGACACTCAATGAAGTGATCGCCACAATGGAGAAGATAAACAGTTTACGAGCCCAAACACGGTCATCATTTTCGGTTTTAAACCCAGAAATTGCCATGCCAAGCCACCAAAGACTGACCGCAGCACCCACAACCAGATATTTATAACCAGCGTATCCGCTGATAGCTAACATGAGTGTGGCAACCATGAATGCCAAGATGTATAAGAAGATATGTGTCTTAGCGACAGAGATCCCTTTAATTACAGGCAAAACAGGAATATTAGCTGCTTTATAGTCTTTAAAACGGAAAATCGCGATGGCATACGAATGAGGCATTTGCCACAAGCTGAAAATCAATAACAGGATCAATGCACCTGTATCGAACTCATTTGTGACAGCGCAATAACCGATAACCGGTGGAGCTGCGCCAGATAAACTACCAATTAGCGTGCCATAGACTGATTTACGTTTCATATATAGGCTATAAATACCTACATAAACTACGAAACCAATTACCGCAAGGAGCATTGCCAGAGCATTTGCTGCTACAAGAAGTAGCAGCATGCCAGCAATACCTAATGCAGCGGCGTAAATCAGGCTAATTTTCGGGTCAATCAGCCCTTTAACTAAAGGGCGATTCTTCGTTCTTTCCATGATACGGTCGATATCACGGTCGATATAGTTGTTAAAAACACAACCAGAAGCGACGACCAGTGATACACCCAGCAAAGTCGCAATAAACAGCGGGTAATCAATCGAGCCTTTTGAGGCGAGAAGAAAACCGCCGATCACAGAAATTAGATTTCCGAAAATAATTCCTGGCTTGGTCACTTGCAGGTATTGCTTAAACATATCGGCAACTCTTTAGTCGAGCATCATATTGATGTTCAGGTTGTACATAATCCACAGAGAGCCAATGACAACGATACCGATGATTAGCATAGTGAACAGGAATGCAATCAGGTTCCAACGCTCATCTGATGATGTGTTCATGTGCAAGAAGCATACTAGATGAACGAGGATCTGTACAACAGCCATACCCACAACTGTCCAAAGGATAGTGGCTTGTGATGCTGTACCTTCCATCACCATCCAGAAAGGAATCACTGTCAATATGACTGACAGAACAAAACCAATCACGTAAGTCTTCATGCTACCGTGGCTTGCTCCAGTATGAGCATCTTTTGCGTGACTCATTTAAATTGCCCCCAGAAGATAAACAACGGTAAATACACAGATCCAAACAACATCTAAGAAGTGCCAGAATAGGCTCAGGCAGTTCAGACGCGTTTGGTTCACCTCAGTTAGGCCACGGCGTGAAACTTGGATAATCATGATGATGATCCAAACTAGACCACAAGTCACGTGGATACCGTGAGTTGCAACCAGCGTAAAGAAGCCAGACAAGAAGCCACTGCGGTCAGGACCATAGCCTTCTGCAATTAGCTCATGGAACTCATAAACTTCCATGATAACGAAGCCAAGGCCTAACAGGAAAGTGACAAACAGCCATAAGTTAACGGATGCAATTTTACCTTTATGCATGGCTAACATTGCAAAGCCGTAGGTGATACTACTGAATAACAGTAGGAAGGTTTCACCTAAAACGAATGACAGGCTGAAAATGTCTTTACCTTCAGGGCCGCCGGCAGTGCCGTCAGCCAAGACAACATAAGTTGCGAATAAACAGGCGAACAGAATCAGGTCACTCATTATGTAGAGCCAGAAACCAAATACCTTAGTTCCGCCTGCATCATGGTGCCCATGCTCTGCATGGGCCAAGTTTTGATTAGTCATTGTATTAGTTGACATCGTTCACACCTGCCTTACGTAAGTCTTCAAAGTGCTTATTCTCGATTTGCTCGATTTCGGCCACAGGTACGTAATAATCAACATCTTCGTCGAAGCTTTTTGCAATCCAAGTAACAATCATGCCAGCGAAACCAACGATTGCGAGCCACCAGATGTGCCAGATCATCGCGAAACCTAAAACCAAGCTGAATGCAGCGATGATCACGCCAGCGCCTGTATTTTTCGGCATATGAATTTCTTCATATTTAGCAGGACGCTTATGAGCGGTACCTTTTTCTTTCATATCCCACCAAGCATCACGAGTTTGGATGTTTGGCTCGATGGCAAAGTTATAGAATGGCGGTGGAGAAGATGTTGCCCACTCCAGTGTACGGCCACCCCATGGGTCACCAGTTAGGTCACGGTTTGCATGACGGTCACGGATACTCACGATGATTTGGATAACTTGACACAGGATACCCAGCGCAATCAGTCCAGCACCACATGCAGCAACAACGAGCATCGTGTGATAAGCCGGATCAATATTTTGGCTTAAACGACGAGTCATTCCCATAAAGCCAAGGATATATAGCGGCATAAATGCTAAGAAGAAACCAGTGATCCAGAACCAGAAGGCACGGACACCCCATTTTTCATTTAGCGTAAAGCCGTAAGCTTTCGGGAACCAGTAAGTCATACCCGCGAAACAACCGAATACCACACCACCAATGATAACGTTATGGAAGTGAGCAATCAGGAATAAACTGTTGTGCAGAACGAAGTTTGCACCAGGTACTGCAAGTAGAACACCTGTCATACCACCGACAGAGAAGGTGATAATGAAGCCGACAGTCCACAGCATCGGTGATTTAAACTCAATACGACCTTGATACATGGTGAACAGCCAGTTGAAGATCTTAACCCCTGTTGGGATTGCGATAATCATCGTGGCGATACCAAAGAAGGCGTTGACGTTTGCTCCCGAGCCCATCGTAAAGAAGTGGTGCAACCAAACGATGAAGGACATAACGGTAATAACGATAGTTGCCCACACTAACGAGGTGTAGCCAAACAGACGTTTTTTGGAGAACGTTGCCGCAATTTCTGAGAAAACACCGAATACAGGTAGTACAAGGATATACACCTCTGGGTGACCCCATGCCCAAATCAGGTTGATGTACATCATCATGTTACCGCCCATATCATTAGTAAAGAAATGGGTACCTAGGTAACGGTCTAATGTCAGAAGCGTCAGTGTAACAGTCAGGATTGGGAACGCTGCTACGATCAGTACGTTCGTACAGAGTGCTGCCCAGCTAAATACTGGCATTTTCATCATCGACATACCCGGTGCACGCATACGGATAATTGTCGCGATAAAGTTAACCCCTGTTAATAGTGTACCAATACCGGATATCTGGAGACTCCAGAGCCAATAATCGACCCCGACACCTGGGTTGTACTCCAAGCCCGAAAGCGGCGGATAAGCTAACCAACCTGTTTGTGCGAATTCACCCACCCCTAACGAGATGTTAATCAGCACAACACCGACGACGAAGAACCAGAAGCTCAGTGAGTTCAGGAATGGGAAAGCAACGTCACGCGCACCAATTTGCAGAGGAACAACAAGGTTCATCAGACCGACAACAAATGGAGTCGCCATGAAGAAAATCATGATAACGCCGTGTGCGGTAAAAATTTGGTCATAGTGGTGAGGGTTTAAGAAACCTTCTTGACCAGCAGAAGCGAGTACTTGTTGACCACGCATCATGATAGCATCCGCGAAACCACGGAATAGCATGACCATTGCGACAATGATGTACATGACACCAATTTTTTTGTGGTCAACGGATGTCAACCACTCTTTCCACAACCACTTCCATTTACCGAAGTAGGTGATCGCACCAAGAAGCGCAATACCGCCGATAATGATACAAATCAGTGTCACGACGACAATTGGCTCATGGAGCGGAATAGCATCTAGTGTTAATTTTCCGAACATGCCCTTATTCCTCAGCGCCTGTATGAGCGTTATGGCTCATATGCATAGATTGACCTGCAGTTTCATCTTTCTTGTCTGCAGGAGCGTGACCTTTATGGTGCTCATGACCAAACTTGAGAATGATGTCTTCATACAGATTTGGTTTCACGCTAGAGAAGTAGGTTACAGGAACGTTCATGCTAGGTTTGGCGACTTCATCAAACGCTTGCATGGTATCCATAGTCTTAGGTGACGCTTTCACCTTTTGTACCCACTCATCAAAACCTTGGCGATCAGGTGTTGCGATAGCATTAAACTTCATATCAGAGAAGCCATGACCACTGTAGCTTGCAGAGAAGCCTTTATAAGTACCAGGTTCATTAGCAATTAAGTGAAGCTTAGTTTGCATACCTGCCATCGCGTAGATTTGACCACCTAACGATGGAATGAAGAACGAGTTCATCACCGAATCAGACGTAATTTTGAAGTTGATTGGCACACCAGTAGGGAATGCGATTTCGTTAACTGTTGCAATGCCTTGCTCTGGATAGATGAAGATCCATTTCCAGTCAGCCGAAATAACTTCAATAGTGACAGGTTCCTGATCACTGACTAATGGCTTATAAGGGTCAAGCTCATGAGTCGTCTTCCAAGTAATAGTACCTAGAATGATGATAATGATGATAGGAACGGTCCAGCAGACTAACTCAATTTTATTTGAGTGAGCCCAGTTAGGACGGTAAGTTGCTGATTTATTGGATTCACGATATTTCATTGCAAAGATAAATGCCATGAAAATAACAGGAATCACAACAACGAGCATTAAGCCGATTGCAATAAGAATCAGCTCTTTTTGTTTGACGCCAACGGCGCCTTTAGGGTCCATCAACACCATGTCGCAACCACCTAATAATAAGGCGGCTACAACTAGCGAGATTGCCCCAATGCTTTTTTTGTAGTTCATAAGTCTCATCCACGACCCCAAATGACAAAGATTCTAATTGTCGTTTCATCAGTGGGGGCATTCTACGGTAAGGTTATGTGAGTGTAAACAATTGTAAGGTAAAGAAGCAGGATTGTTAGCTCTTTATGTTAATATGATCACATGTAAAGAGCTTATGATTAAAAAGTTAAAAGTCATGCAGATTATAGGTATATTTTGCTAAAACGAAGGTAATACTAAAATATCTTTGTCATTTTTCAAAGAAAAATATGTACAAAAGTGAGCAAAAAATGAAGAAACTGCTATGATTGTTAAATAAAATGATAGGTGAAATTACGATTTTTAATGCCGATAAGGCGGCTAGCACCACCTTACCGGCCAAAATAGCTAAGAAAAATTGTTACTTTCTTGAAAAGAAAAGAGAGTTTTTAAATTTTTCTATAAGTATTCATGTTGACTTAAGTGAGCTATTTAGAACGTATATTTTAATGTATAAATAATCGCATCTTGATAGAAATCTTCACCTAACTTGTTATCAGCGTAGCGATATTGAACACCTGCTGCTAAATTTGGTGTTGCATTCCACCAAAATGCTAATGCACCATTGACACCATCACGACCACCGTTACCGCTGCCATAACGTTTATGGCGTGCAAACTCCATTTCGTGCCAGTTAGTGATCATGAAATTCTCTTCAAACATTTTGAATCCATAACCAGCAACCCAGCCGACGACATAGCCGTTATTACCTGAATAAAACGATTGATCGACATAGTGCATTGCAATAAATGGTTTGAACCACAGGTCACCAAATGCAGTGTTGTATCCTAAACCATACAATGTGTTGACTTCATGGAAATTACCACCATATTTAGCTCCTGGCAGTGACCAAGTACCATAGACGTGTCCATATACGTTAAAGCCACTGTCACCTAAATAGAAACGTCCCGTGGTTTTGATTGTATAACGTTGGTTACGACCTGGTTCAGTACGGCGTTTATGGAATGGGTTTTCCACATCAAAGAAGCCGTATAATTCCCCCCAATTGAAGTTAGCACCGCCTTCTAACTCAATGTAGGCAAAGTCTTTTTTACGAGAAGTGTATTCTGACTTAGTTTCGGTGCGGTGAGACCAGTCTAGATAGTTGACATTGATATCCGCGAAACCATTCTGATAGCCAAGAAAGCCGTCGTCTGCATTCGCTGTTCCAGCTAAAGATACGAGTGCCGCGGCGCAGAGAAGTTGTTTTTTCATAATATATTATTTTCGTTTGAGTATTAACGATATTTATTATTCAGCCGTGAGGCTGATTAGCCCTTAACGTGTGAGATATTAGGCTTTTCATTTGTAATTAAAAAATATATTTCATTGAATAAGTGATATACATCACGATATGACGCGAGGGATATCAATATTTGCTAGTCAGATCTAATTTAAAAGGTCAAGAAAAACCCGAAACAGATTTATCTTATTTCGGGATAATTACTCTAGTTATTAATTTTTTTTGATTAATTAACAGCTTTTTTAACTACTTTCTTGACTGCAAAGAAATCAAGGCATCCACCAATAATCAAACTTAATGCCCCAATCCCAACGCCGGTATTGAAGATGCTATTTTGATATTCAGGCAAGGAAAGCCAAAGTGATAGATGAGTTGTAAACAGATAGATTTTGACAGATGAGAATGAGCTGATTAAGAGCGTTATTAGCCAAATAGCAAGGATGCTAATAGCTAGCAAGAATAAGTAAACCGCGATTTTGTAGGCTTTTGCATATTGTTCACGGCGCTGGAATAGCCCAGTTGTTTGGGTATAGATAAGCGATGTGCGGCAGGCAAGTAGCAGCAAGATCCCCGGTAGAGCAACGATAATCGAGAGTAAATAAAAGATTGGCCAATCATAAGCACTCACAAGAATACTGGCAACAGGGCCGATATATACGCGTCCTACTGCGGAAAGTGCAGATAGCAAAGCAAATTGTGTGGCAGAAAGAGACTTATTACATAAGGTCATCAATAAGGCAACAAAGGCGGCGGTACCCATTCCTGAGAAAAGGTTCTCAAGGAAAATAATTGTTCCCATAGTCATGATGTTAGGTGGCGTGACTGCAAGGAACCAATAGCCGATATTAGATACGCCTTGTAATATTCCGAAAATAAAGAGCGCGTTAAATAAGCTCATTTTTTTCATCAAATAACCGCCAAATAACGCCCCAATAATGGTCGCCAGCATACCTACTGTTTTATTGACAGTGCCGACTTCACTTAAGCTAAACCCTAGCCCATGCAGTAGAAAATTGGTGTTAAGTGCCATAACAAAAGCATCACCCATTTTATAAAACACCAGTAACAGCAGGATCAACCAAGCATTGTTACGGCTGAAAAATTCAGCTAATGGTTCATAGATAGCTTTTTTTAGTGAAGTTGGTGGTGCGCCATTATCTTCAGGCTCTTTGGCAAGCAGCGTCGCTACAACACCGATTAGCATTAACCCCGCCATGAGTAGATAGAGCTGTTTCCATGTGAGAAACGTATCTGCCATCCATAATGCTAATCCACCTGAAACTAACATACTGATGCGATACCCCATCACCGACACGGCGGCACCAAAACCTCTTTCCTCTGCACTGAGCAAATCGGTTTTATAGGCATCGAAGACAATATCTTGTGAGGCGGAGCAAAAGGCAACCATGACGGCAAGTGCTGCTAACCACCATAGGTGTTCGGATGGATTCATAAAACCCATCGCCCCTATGCTAATAATAAGTAGGATCTGTGTGGTGAGTAACCAACCTCGACGCCGACCAAAAAAAGGAGGCGTATATCTGTCCATCATAGGAGACCACAGAAACTTTAAAACATAAGCTTGACCAACAAGTGAAAAGAAACCGATTGTTTTGATATCGATGTTTTCAACTGTTAACCAAGCTTGTAATGTACCTGCGGTAAGGGCTAACGGAAGGCCGGAAACAAAACCTAATAGGATTAAAATGACTGAGTTAGGTAAAAAGGCACGGGACATAATCTTCCTATGATTGGTTATTTGTAAAATAGAGGACTTCCGTTATTGGTTGCTTATTGTAGTAATAGCACCACACTTTTAAGAGCCTATAGAAATAGGCTCTTACCGTATAATAATGAAGGGCGATTACCGAGCGTTTTGTCTAATAAACTGCGTCAATTCTTGGTCATTTGCCATATCATTAATTAAATCTGTTAACGCGATATTGATCGCTTTTTCTATTTTATCGTTACTTGCACCAAGTAATTCTTGGTTGTTGTAATTACGCGTAAAAGTACGTGATTTCGTCGAGCCGTTAGGCGCTGTCGCATTAACGGTCACACTGGTGTTTACCGTGATATTGTGACGTAGACTACCTTCAGTGACTTGGGCGTTTAATTGATTTAATTGTACGACTAAGTTAACACTCGCGGGTGACGACACCATAAAACCACGTGCTGCCATTTGTTTCTCAACCGCTTCTTGCATTAAATAGCGAGGATCACGCGAAGGTGACAAGACCACTAAACTCCCATTACGGTTGAGTTCCGTAAGTGATTTTGATGGTCGGTTATCAACGCTACTCACACTAATTGCGGTTGCATTGAGTGTCGGGTTGCGCGCAGGTAGCGTGATTTTGGGTTCGAGCGATAAAGTGTTATTGCTTGTTGCACAACCTGCTAGAAGAAATAGTGCAAAAAGTGGAAAACAAAGTTTTCTTAACATAATTTTTTCCAGTTAATCTTTCCTAATTGAGTCTGTTCCGTTATGGTGCAATCTAACGAACCCTGTTATGTTTTATAGGGTATAGTGCCATTGTGACGGATTTTCTAAAGGGTTAGACAACCATTTTAGAAAAAATTCGCCAAAGCGGGTATTTATCATATCATTGTAGAGTGATTGTCCTCTACCGTGACAAAAAAAGATAACAAAAAAAACGTAAATGTTGGTTGAAGAAAGGAGTTATTTTTATGGGGATAAATGCACCGCAGAATATGCAGTCACGTATTCAGCAAAAGTTGCATACAGCCTTTGAACCTGCTCATCTTGAAGTGATCAATGAAAGCTATCAACACAATGTGCCTGCTGGTTCAGAAAGCCACTTTAAGGTGGTTTTAGTCAGTGAAAAATTTGAAAATAAACGTATGGTTGGCCGTCATCGCGAAATTTATGCTATTTTGGCGGACGAATTAGCAGGAAGTATCCACGCATTAGCGCTCCATACGTATACCCCGACAGAATGGGGGGAATTGGCGGATACGGCATTAAATTCACCTGCATGTCGTGGTGGTGGTAAAACAAACGGCTGATTGACTCATTCTCTGTTTTACTGTCATTGTGATGAAATGATTCACATCATTTTACGATGTCGACATTAATTTCGATGAGCATTTTTTCTCCAATTTGCGTGGAGAAGACATTTTTTAGTCGGAAAAGTCACAAATAAAGCGGATTGATCGCTTCTTTTATCAGCTTTTCTCGACTCGGAGCATCTGCATCGGTATAATGTCGCGTCTAATTTTCAGTAAGGTTTCGGGACGCTTCTGATATCAGGGATGACCGTTGTGTAAGCAACGCCCCCGGTTCTGGAAGGGAGAAGGTCGTTATGATTTAATGACCAAACTCTGGAGTAGACCGATCACTAAGATTTTTTTTGAGGTAAGAAGATGCAAGTTTCTGTTGAAACGACTCAAGGCCTTGGGCGTCGTGTAACAATCACCGTTCCTGCTGCCGATATTGAAAAAGCAGTAAACAGCGAGCTGGTTAATGTCGCGAAGAAAGTACGTGTTGATGGTTTCCGTAAAGGGAAAGTACCAATGAACATCGTTAAACAGCGTTACGGCGCGTCTGTTATGCAAGACGTTCTGGGCGATGTGATGCAACGTAACTTCATCAACGCGATCATCGAACAAAAAATCAATCCAGCAGGTGCGCCTAGCTACAAACCTGAAATGCTGGAAGATGGTAAAGATTTTGTTTACTCAGTTGAATTCGAAGTTTATCCAGAAATCGAGCTGAAAGGTCTGGAAACTATCGAAGTTGAAAAACCAGTTGTTTCTGTAAAAGATGAAGATCTGGAAAACATGCTGGAAACGCTGCGTAAGCAACAAGCTCAGTGGAAAGAAGTTTCTGAAGCGGCAACTGTGGATTCACGTATCACTATTAACTTCACTGGCTCAATCGATGGTGAAGAGTTCGAAGGCGGCAAAGCAGAAGATTTCGCACTGGTTATGGGCGAAGGTCGTATGATCCCTGGCTTTGAAGATGGCATCGTTGGTCACAAAGCAGGCGAAGAGTTTGATATCGAAGTTAACTTCCCAGAAGATTACCACGCTGAAAACCTGAAAGGTAAAGCAGCTAAGTTTGCTATCGTTCTGAAGAAAGTTGAGCAACGTGAACTGCCAGAATTCACTGAAGAGTTCATCAAGCGTTTCGGTATCGTTGATGGTACTTTAGAAGGTCTGCGTGCTGAAGTTCGTAAAAATATGGAACGTGAACTGAAAAATGCAGTTCGTAACCGTATTAAAGCGCAAGTTTTAGATGGTCTAGTTAACGCAAACGAAATCGAAGTTCCTGCTGCTGTGGTTGATGGCGAAATTGACGTTCTGCGTCGTCAAGCTGCTCAACGCTTTGGTGGTAACGAGAAGCAAGCGATGGAACTGCCACGTGAACTGTTCGAAGAACAAGCAAAACGTCGCGTTGTTATCGGTCTGCTGTTAGGTGAAGTGATCAGCGCTAATGAGCTGAAAGCTGATGAAGATCGTGTTAAAGCATTGATCGAAGAAATGGCGTCAGCTTATGAAGATCCAGCAGAAGTTATCGAATACTACAGCAAAAATAATGAGCTGATGAATAGTGTTCGTAACTTAGCATTAGAAGAACAAGCGGTTGAGAAAGTTCTTGAAGTTGCGAAAGTGACTGAAAAAGAAACTAACTTCACAGAACTGATGAACCAAGTTCAAGCGGGTTAATTTCGCTTTTTCAGTTGTGCAAATAATAAACCCGTGGCATTGCGCTGCGGGTTTTTTGCCAATTAGAGTTATCACATTTCAAGTTAGGGTGAGGGTGCCTAGATAGAGGCTGAGCTTGGGGGTTATTAGCCATTTGTGCTGCCTAAGATGGCTTACTTGTCGCTTTATTACCACTCGAATTATTTAAGGTAGGCGCACCAATCGTCTTGAAAATCACATTTTCGCCCTAATTTTATTATAAGCGCTGCGGTATATTCACATAAGATAGGCTGTTTGGTTCTCGGTTATCTGAAAGAACAAATCCGTGAATCCTTACAGACTTGTGTTAAACTATTTTATAGTGGGTCTTGTTTTCTACGGCGTCATTCGCTGTGTTCATGCTCATCTCTATTAACAGCTTTTTAGTTAACTTAAAAGAAATAACGAGATGAGATAATAGTGGAAATAGGCAAGATAGAGAATTTTTAAAGACAAACTGTTTGTTTGCTGCTTAGAATGCTTAAAAGTCGAACAAACAGCAAATTTAGGCGCAAGCACCAGATAGTTTTTAATAGGAGATTTCGATGTCATATTTTGGCGGTCAGGAAAATCTAGCATCCCAAATGGCTCTAGTGCCAATGGTCATTGAGCAGACCTCTCGGGGTGAACGTTCATACGATATTTATTCACGTCTGTTAAAAGAACGTATTATCTTCCTGACAGGTCAGGTGGAAGATCATATGGCGAACTTAATTGTCGCACAGATGCTATTTCTGGAAGCGGAAAACCCAGAAAAAGATATCCAACTTTACATCAACTCCCCTGGTGGTGTGATCACCGCAGGTATGTCTATCTATGACACAATGCAATTTATTAAGCCGGATGTCAGCACAATCTGTATGGGGCAAGCTTGCTCTATGGGCTCTTTCTTGCTAGCTGCGGGGACTAAAGGCAAACGCTTCTGCTTGCCGAACTCTCGTGTGATGATCCACCAACCATTGGGCGGTTATCAAGGGCAAGCGACAGACATTCAAATTCACGCTCAGGAAATTCTGAAAGTGAAAACTCGAATGAATGAATTAATGGCATTGCACACAGGTAAATCAGTTGAAGAGATTAATCGTGATACTGAACGCGATCGTTTCTTGTCTGCAGATGAAGCCAAAGAGTATGGTTTGGTCGACCATATTTATACTAGCCGTTAATTAGCTAGGATTTATCCATACTTAATTAATATTAAAGAAATTTATTATCCTGTTTTAGGTTGTTTATCCAGCAAATAAACAGGGTAGTTTGACGATAAGTGAGGTCAACTGATGACAGAAAAACGCAAAGAGGGGTCAGGTAAGCTGTTGTACTGCTCTTTCTGCGGAAAAAGTCAGCATGAAGTCCGCAAGCTGATTGCCGGTCCGTCAGTCTATATTTGTGATGAATGTGTCGATTTATGCCTCGATATCATCCGTGAAGAGATCAAAGAGTTAGCTCCTCATCGTGAGCGTAGTGCACTGCCTACTCCCCATGAAATTAGAGAGCATCTTGATGATTACGTCATAGGTCAAGAACAAGCGAAGAAAGTACTTTCTGTTGCTGTTTATAACCATTACAAGCGTTTACGTAATGGAGATACCACTGCTGAAGGGGTAGAGCTTGGTAAAAGTAATATTTTGCTGATCGGCCCAACAGGTAGCGGTAAAACACTGTTGGCTGAGACGTTGGCTCGTTACTTGGATGTGCCATTTACGATGGCTGATGCAACCACATTAACCGAAGCGGGTTACGTGGGGGAAGATGTCGAAAATATCATCCAAAAATTACTGCAAAAATGCGACTACGATGTAGAAAAAGCTCAACGCGGTATTGTTTACATTGATGAAATTGACAAAATTTCGCGTAAATCAGATAACCCATCCATTACCCGTGATGTTTCAGGGGAAGGGGTACAGCAAGCGCTACTGAAACTCATTGAAGGAACAGTGGCGGCGGTTCCTCCACAAGGTGGTCGCAAGCATCCTCAACAAGAGTTTTTACAGGTTGATACCTCTAAAATCTTATTTATCTGTGGTGGTGCGTTTGCAGGGCTTGATAAAGTCATCGGTCAGCGTTTAAACACACGTTCAGGTATTGGTTTCGCTGCGGAAGTCAAAGGCGAATCTGACAAAATCAGTGAAGGTGAGTTGTTAACGCAAACAGAACCAGAAGATTTAATCAAATTTGGTCTGATCCCTGAGTTTATTGGTCGTTTGCCTGTTGTTGCGACATTAACTGAATTGAGTGAAGAAGCATTGATTCAGATTTTGCAGGAACCGAAGAACGCATTAACCAAGCAATATCAAGCGCTATTTAGCCTTGAAGGGACAGAGTTAGAGTTCCGTGAAGAAGCCTTAAAAGCGATTGCTAAAAAGGCAATGGCTCGTAAAACCGGGGCTCGTGGCTTACGCTCAATTGTTGAAGCCGCATTACTAAATACAATGTACGATCTGCCTTCTATGGAAGGTGTTGAAAAAGTCGTTGTTGATGAGAATGTGATTAATGAACAATCAGAGCCATTACTGATCTACAGCAAGCCTGATGCCCAAGCCTCTGGTGATAATTAGCGCCTAGGATTTAGCACCAAAAAGTTATCAGTGAAATGAGGGATCCTCCCCTCATTTCACTTTTTATCTTCAAGTACCCATTGAATGCTAAAATCTTATCCCCATATAGTTTATATTCTGAGTGTGGTTTCTTTGTTTTTAAAATAATTACTTTCTAAACAATAGTTGGAAACCCTTAAACTAGCGTAAGCTAAACGAAGAGAGAGCTTTATGAATCCTGAGCGTTCCGAACGCATAGAAATACCAGTATTGCCTCTGCGTGATGTAGTGGTGTACCCACATATGGTGATCCCACTGTTTGTTGGACGTGAAAAATCCATTCACAGTCTGGAAGCAGCGATGGATCATGACAAGCAAGTAATGCTGGTAGCCCAAAAAGAGGCCTCAACTGATGAGCCTGGGGTTAACGATTTATTTTCTGTTGGCACCGTTGCTTCAGTTATTCAAATGCTGAAATTGCCCGATGGCACAGTTAAAGTATTAGTTGAAGGTTTAAGAAGAGCACGCATAAGCAGTTTAACTGACAATGGTGAATATTTCTTAGCACAAGCTGAACTGTTACAGCCTGAATCAGTGAAACACGTTGCGGGAACTGATAACTTTTACAATGAAGCGGGTGCTAAAACGCAAGTTGCAGAGCTTCTTGATGAAAAAGAACAAGAGGTTCTTTATCGCACGATAGTCAGTCAGTTCGAAAGCTACATCAAACTGAACAAAAAAATTCCGCCTGAGGTGCTGACCTCGCTACACTCGATTGAACAAGATCAACTCGATAAACTAGCGGACACAATAGCTTCTCATATGCCATTGAAATTGGCAGATAAACAGCGCGTATTGGAGATGGCGAATGTCGCCGAGCGTGTTGAGTTCCTGATGGCCATGATGGAGTCAGAAACTGAGCTGCTGCAAGTTGAAAAACGCATCCGTAATCGTGTTAAAAAACAGATGGAAAAAAGCCAACGCGAATACTATTTGAATGAGCAAATGAAAGCGATTCAAAAAGAGCTTGGTGAAATGGATGACGCGCCAGATGAATACGAAGCGCTGAAACGTAAAATTGAAGAAGCGAAGATGCCAAAAGAGGCTCATGAAAAAGCGGAAGCTGAGTTGCAGAAGCTAAAAATGATGTCTCCGATGTCGGCTGAAGCCACCGTCGTACGTAGCTATATTGACTGGATGGTGCAGGTGCCATGGCATGCGCGCAGCAAAGTGAAAAAAGATCTTGTTAAGGCGCAAGAAGTCCTTGATAAAGACCATTATGGCTTAGAGCGCGTTAAAGAGCGTATTTTAGAGTATCTGGCAGTACAAAGCCGTGTTAGCAAAATTAAAGGGCCTATTTTATGTCTGGTAGGGCCTCCGGGGGTTGGTAAAACTTCTCTTGGGCAATCTATTGCGAAAGCGACAGGGCGCCAGTATACCCGTATGGCGTTAGGTGGTGTGCGTGACGAAGCGGAGATCCGTGGTCACCGTCGTACCTATATCGGTTCTATGCCGGGTAAATTGATCCAGAAAATGGCAAAAGTTGGGGTAAAAAACCCACTATTCCTGTTGGATGAGATCGATAAAATGTCTTCTGATATGCGTGGCGATCCAGCATCCGCATTGTTAGAGGTATTAGATCCTGAGCAAAACGTCGCCTTTAACGATCACTATTTGGAAGTGGATTACGATCTGTCAGATGTGATGTTTGTTGCTACGTCGAACTCAATGAACATCCCAGCGCCGTTACTTGACCGTATGGAAGTGATCCGTCTTTCCGGTTATACGGAAGATGAAAAGCTGAATATTGCTAAGCAACACTTATTGCCGAAACAAGTTCAGCGTAATGCCTTGAAAAAAGGTGAGCTAACCATCGATGACAGTGCATTAATCGGCATTATTCGTTATTACACGCGTGAAGCTGGTGTGCGTGGCCTCGAACGTGAAATTTCGAAATTGTGCCGTAAAGCGGTGAAAGCCTTATTGATGGATAAAAAGCTTAAACATATCGAAATTAACGCTGACAACCTAAAAGACTTTTTAGGTGTGCGCAAATTCGATTACGGGCAAGCAGATACTGAAAACCGAGTTGGTCAAGTGACAGGTCTTGCATGGACAGAAGTAGGTGGTGATTTATTAACCATCGAGACAGCTTGTGTTCCGGGCAAAGGCAAACTCACGTATACCGGTTCACTCGGTGAAGTTATGCAGGAATCCATCCAAGCGGCATTAACCGTAGTACGTGCTCGAGCAGAAAAACTGGGTATCAATAGCGATTTCTATGAAAAACGCGATATCCATGTACACGTTCCGGAAGGTGCGACGCCAAAAGATGGCCCAAGTGCGGGGATTGCAATGTCAACCGCGTTGGTGTCTTGTTTAACGGGGAATCCTGTTAAAGCTGATGTAGCAATGACGGGTGAAATTACTTTAAGAGGTCTTGTTTTACCGATTGGTGGTCTGAAAGAGAAATTACTTGCGGCACACCGCGGTGGCATCAAGACAGTATTAATTCCATTTGAGAATAAACGTGACTTGGAAGAAATTCCAGAAAACGTTATTGCAGATTTGGAAATTCATCCGGTTAAAACAATTGAAGAGGTACTCTCTTTAGCACTAGCGAACCCACCATTTGGTGCGGAAATCGTAAAAAATAAGTCAAAAAGAGTGAGCTGAATCAAGAAGTTTACATAAAAATGAGACTGACAGCTAATTTAGGGGTTGTCAGTCTTTTTTTTCGTCGCTAATTTAACGATGATTCTGATAATTATTTGGATGTAATCTGTTCTCTTGCCATTGGCATTCAGGATTGATATAACGGCTGCATCATTAATTAGCTTAATAGCCTAATTAAGATCATAGTCAAAACTAATATGGGGATGATAAGAGTGAATAAGTCTCAACTGATTGATCAAATCGCTTCTGAAGCGAACATTTCTAAAGCTGCAGCTGGTCGCGTTGTTGATGCGTTTGTTGCATCTGTAACGACTTCACTAAGCAAAGGTGACGATGTTGCTTTAGTTGGCTTTGGTACATTCACTGTTCGTGAGCGTGCCGCTCGTACAGGACGTAACCCACAAACAGGTAAAGAGATTAAGATCGCTGCGGCGAAAGTACCTGCTTTCCGTCCGGGCAAAGGTTTAAAAGACGCGGTTAATAGCTAATTCAGTTTTCTTTTGGTTTTGTTTTATTTTTTCTAAAACACACACTGACTGAATAATATTAATCAGCTAATATAGAGGCGCATCATGGAAATGGTGCGCTTTTTTTTCAATCTGGGTTAAGATTAGCGTATTATTAGGAAATTGAATTTAACAAGCGGAGTTAAGCCTTTTTATGATGGACAATCTACGCACGAAAGCGAACAGTCCTTTTATCAAAGTGCTACTGGCTATTATTATCCTGTCATTCGTGCTGACAGGGGTTGCTGGTTACATGATTGGCGGTTCAAGTAATGATGCTGCTAAAGTTAATGGACAGTCAATTAGCAGGGAGCAATTCCAAACGGCTTTCTCGCAAGAGCGTCAGTCTTTACAAGATTCCTTGGGTGATAAGTTCTCTGAAATTGCTGGCAATGAAGAGAGCATGAAATTTTTGCGTAATCAGGTTTTAAATAACTTGATTAACAGTACGTTAATGGCTGAGTATGCTAATGAATTAAACTTATCTGCCAGTGATCAGCAGGTAAAGGATGCAATTTTTGAAATGCCAGTATTCCAAACTAATGGAAAATTTGATGGCGATAAGTATCGTCAGATATTGGCAGCAAATAACTACAGTGCTGATAACTTAGCGGAACAAGTCCGTGCTAATTTAATTCTCTCTCAGCTTTCTGATTCATTTATTAAAACCGATTTTGCGCTACCTTCAGAAGTGAAAACATATGCAGAGCTTGTTTTACAAGAGCGCGAAATTCGTGTAGCGACCCTTTCGTTAGCCGATGAACAAGCAAAGCAGACGGCGACTAAAGATGAAATTAAAGCTTACTATAATGCGAATCAGGATAGCTTTATTGCTCCTGAGAAAGTGCAAGTTAGCTATGTAGAAATAGACGCGGCAGCTTTACCTCCACAATCAGTCACTGATGAAGAGGTAAAAACGTATTATGAGCAAAACCTAAAAAACTACACTCAAGCTGAGCAAAAGCACTACAGCATGATCCAAGTGGCGTCAGAGAAAGAAGCTAACGCTATCATTGATGAGCTAAAAGCCGGTGCTGATTTTGTGGCGTTAGCGACTGAGAAATCAACCGATAAGCTTAGTGCGGGTAATAAAGGTATCATTGGTTGGATGGAAGAAGCCTCGACGCCCTCTGAAATCGTTAACGCTAACTTAACGGAAAAAGGGCAAATCTCTACACCTATTAAGTCAGATTCAAATTTTGTGATTTTCCGTTTGGATGATATCAAACCTGAAAGTATTAAGCCTTTCGATTCGGTGAAGGATGAGATTAAAAATAAACTGATTCAGGACAAAAATAGTAAGCAGTTTTATGACTTACAGCAGAAAGTCAGTGAAGCGGCCACAAATGATAATGAGTCACTTGCTTCAGTTGAAGAAGTATCAGGTTTAAAAGTGGTGGCAACGGATTGGTTTGATAAAAATAATCCGCCAGCAGCGCTTAATTACCCTAAAGTGATCAACGAAATATTCAGTGAACGTTTAGTGGATCAAAATGGTTCTACGGGGATTAACTCAGATGTTATCGACGTTCAAGGTGACCGTGCATTTGTTGTCCGTGTATCACAATATGCACCGGAGCAAACTCAACCATTAGAAGCTGTTAAATCTCAAGTTGAAACACTCGTTAAGCGCCAGAAAGCGAATGCAGCATTAAAAGCTGAAGGCGAGAAATTAGTTGCAGCCTTGAAAGAAGGTAAAGGCGATACTGCGAATATTCAGTTTTCTGCACCTGAAAAGGTTTCACGCTTGATGCCTCAAACGCCAGTTATTGGCGCGGCAATGGCAATGGCGAAACCTGCTGACGGCAAAGCAACTTATACAACAGTGCGTGATGAAAAAGATAATTTAGTCATTATTCAACTTGATAAAGTGATCCCAGGCAAAGCTTCAGATAAAGAGCTTGAGCAGTTAACCGCAAACTACCGTGGTATGATGGGAATGGCGGTAAATGAAGCTTTGATTCAGAACTTACGTAATAACGCCAAAATTGAAGTGATTAATTTAGACTAAATTGCGAAGCCGCTCGTAATTCTAAGTGCAACAAAAATAAGTTGAGGCCACCTTTGGGTGGCCTTTCTCATTTCTATCATCACAAAAAAGCTTTTGCATAATAAATTTGGCATTGTGGTATCTCAATTTAAACAGGAGAACATCAATGACATGGATGAAATTTATAAAGCAATCATTAGGCAGCGCTGCCGTTATTCTGACGATATTAATGTGCTCACAATCGGCGCTAGCAAAAAAAGCAGAAGCTGATAAGCCAGTGGCAGCGGTGGTTAGTAAAAAGCCTAAGGAGGAAAAACCATCGGAGAATTTGAAAGAGACAAATCAAGTGAACATCAATCAAGCGAGTGCCGAAGAGTTAGCGAAAAAGCTTCATGGAATTGGCATACAAAAAGCGAAAGCTATCGTTGAGTATAGGGAGAAGTATGGCGCATTTAATACTCTTGAAAATATTTTGGAAGTACGTGGAATAGGGCCTGCATTTTTAGAGAAAAACAGAGGCAAGCTAGCGCTATAGTGAGCTGTGTGCCCACCTTGTTGTGGGCACTTAATCTTATTTGTGATGAATGCCAATATTATAGTGTGATCTAAGACGATCCTATTATTGTAATACTTGCCTCGGTACATAAAAAACGCGATCAGCATCGAAGAAAATAGAACATTTCAGCAAATAGCATGATTGTTTGTTATATTTTTGTAACGAATAGCAACTGGTCGGAGTAGTTATGGCAACGCAAATTAAAGTACGTGGTTATCATATTGATGTTTTCCAACATGTGAACAACGCACGTTATCTGGAGTTTTATGAATCAGATAGATGGGCTTGTATGGATGAGCACAATTTTCTGGGCTGGGCGCTAAAAAGCCAGCTTGCCATGGTGGCGGTTAATATCAATGTGAACTATTTTCATGGTGCCATACTTGGCGATGAGCTAACAGTGACAACGCGTATTGAAAAAATTGGTACTAAAAGTGCGTTGTGCTATCAGCAAATAACACGTGAAAGGCAAGGTAAGAGAGAAGTGGTGTCAGATGCAAAGGTGACTTTTGTCTTTATTGATTTAGCACTGAATAAATCTATTAAGATTGAAGGGGAACTGCGCGAAAAACTTGAGTTATTATCCAAAAGCAGTACTGAAGATTTTATTGCCGCTTAATCATTAACACCGGAAAGTTGCTAACTCTCCGGTGTGGTTAGCAAGCAAAGTACTAAGCGAGATTAGCGAGTTTTTTTAGAGAAGCTAACACCGACTCTTTATGGCTTAAATAATAGTTCAAGCCTTTACTGCGAAGGTGGCATGCAGCACACTCCCCACAACCGTCACCTTGTATACCATTATAACAAGTCAACGTTTGCTCACGTATGGTTTCTAAATGCCCATAATAGTCTGCAAGTGCCCATGTTTGTGCTTTATCGAGCCACATTAAAGGCGTTTCAAAGCGGATATCTTTTGCTAGCCCAAGGTTTACGGCATGGTTAAGTGCTTTAACAAATTCGTCTCGGCAATCAGGGTAGCCTGAAAAATCGGTTTCACATACGCCTGTGATAACCGCCTCTGCTTGGACTTGGTAAGCGTAGATGGCTGCAAGCGTTAAAAAGAGAATGTTTCTACCCGGAACAAAAGTGCTAGGTAGCCCATTAGCTGCACTTTCGTTATAGTCGGGTACAGGGATATTGTCGCGGGTCAAACTGCTTACGGCTAACTCATTGAGTAGGTTTACATCAAGGATTTTATGCGCGGCTGCACCCAGTGAATGGCTTAGCTTTTGAGCCACTTCAATTTCAAGCCGATGACGTTGTCCATAATCAAAGGTGACACAATGGACTTCATCATACATTTTTAAAGCTTGAATGAGACAAGTCGTCGAGTCTTGACCACCACTGAAGACAACAACAGCACGTTTCATAAACACTTCTCCTACTCAAAAATATAAATACTTAACTGATGGGTCATGGTAATGATGCTAGCGTGTGATGAACAGGGAAATTTTTGTCTTTTTGTGGTTATTGATGAATTATTTATGCTGTCGTAAATCTATTTAGGTAAAATCATTCTATTATATAAAGTCGACAGTGATATTTTTTTATAAATAAAAAGAGAATACCTATGTTAGATAAGATAGATAAAAAGTTGCTTCGCTTGTTGCAAAATGACAGTAGTCTATCTTTAAATGCACTTGCAGAGGCCGTTAACTTGACGTCGACTCCTTGTTGGAAAAGGTTGAAACGCTTGGAGGATGAAGGGTACATTCGCCACCGAGTAACCTTGCTTGATGGGGAAAAATTAGGTCTCGGTCTAACGGTTATTGTTATGATCAAAACGCAACACCATAACAGCGAGTGGTATGAACAATTTGTCTCTTTTGTTAGCCAACTCCCTGAAGTCCTTATGTTTTACCGTATGGCAGGAGAGTATGATTATCTGATGCAAGTCGAAGTCAAAGATATGAAATCCTACGATCTATTTTATAAGAAACTGGTTAATGGCGTTCATGGCCTGATTGATGTAACCTCTAGTTTTGCAATGGAAAAAATCAAGTATACGACAGCGCTACCTATTCCTGATTAGTGTTGTTAGTTCTGCTTTTCTCAATTGTTTTGCATCGTTAGGATGCCACATAATGGCAAATATTAAATCTTATTCAAGGCAGTAACTCAGTGCGATTATTTTCACAATTAAGCTGGTATTTTCTTAGTGAATGGCGGCGCTATGTTGGCGCGGTTTGCTTTCTCATTATTATTGCTATTTTACAGCTTGTTCCTCCACGGCTTGTGGGCGTTGTTGTTGATGGTATTAGCAACCAGACGATGGCTACGAGCCAGCTAGTATCTTATGTCGCCTTGATGTTATTTATCGCTGTCGTTGTGTATGGGCTGCGCTATGTGTGGCGGATTTGGTTATTCGGAGCATCCTATAAGTTAGCCGTACAATTGCGACAAAAATTCTATCGCCAATTAAGCCTACAAAATCAGTCTTTCTATCTACGCTATCGAACGGGGGATTTAATAGCGCGTACAACCAATGATGTTGACCGCGTTGTTTTTGCAGCGGGGGAAGGGGTACTGACGTTTGTTGATTCCTTAGTCATGGGATGTGCGGTATTGATCATGATGAGCGTGGAGATCAGTTGGCAGTTAACGTTATTAGCATTAATTCCTATGCCAATTATGGCACTAGTTATTAAACGCTATGGCGACCAATTACATCATCGTTTCAAACATGCCCAAGGCGCATTTTCATCCCTAAATAATCATGCTCAAGAGAGTTTAACCAGTATTCGCATGATTAAAGCTTTTGGTCTTGAAGATCACCAATCAAACCAATTTGAGCAGGTTGCGACAGAAGCAGGGCGGCGTAATATGCATGTTGCCAGAGTTGATGCACGCTTTGACCCAACCATTTTTATCGCTATCGGTATGGCTAACTTGCTTGCTATTGGCGGTGGCAGTTGGATGGTATTACAAGGAACATTGACGCTCGGTGAACTGACTAGCTTTGTGATGTACTTGGGGCTAATGATTTGGCCTATGCTGGCATTGGCATGGATGTTTAATATCGTAGAGCGTGGTAGTGCTGCTTATAGTCGTATCCGAAGTTTACTTGATGAGCCGCTCGATATTGAAGATGGGCATCAATCACTGGGTGCTGAAAAAGGGGCATTGAGCGCGAGAATTAAAACGTTTAGCTACCCTGAAACAGATAGAGTCGCACTCCACGACATTCAATTTGACCTCAAACCGGGGCAATTTTTAGGACTATGTGGCCCGACAGGTTCAGGGAAATCAACACTTATTACGCTGATCCAGCGCCAATTCGATGTTACTGAAGGCGCGATTTCTTATCAGGGGAAACCGTTACCTGAGATTCGGTTAGATGAGTGGCGAGGTCGTTTAGCCGTTGTTAACCAATCACCTTTTTTATTCTCTGATACGATTGCAGGGAATATCGCATTAGGCAACCCACAAGCCACAGTAGAGCAGATTGAGGAAGCTGCGCGTATTGCTTGCGTACATGATGATATTTTGAGGTTACCTGAAGGCTACCAAACCCAAGTGGGTGAGCGTGGCGTAATGTTGTCTGGTGGGCAAAAACAGCGAATTTCTATTGCGCGCGCTATTTTGCAAAATGCCGAAATTTTAATTTTAGATGATGCGTTATCGGCGGTGGATGGGCAGACTGAATTTACTATTTTACAAAATTTAAGTCGCTGGCGAGAGGGTAAAACATTAATCATTAGTGCACACCGCCTATCTGCGTTAGTCGACGCTGATAATATTCTCGTGTTATCCCAAGGAAGCATTGCGGCGGAAGGTATTCACTCAACGTTATCAGTCCAACCTGGATGGTATAAAGATATGTACCATTATCAACAAATCGAAGCCACTTTGGATGGTGATTTATGAGTCAGAAAAAACCATTGTGGCCAGCGTTAAAACGCTTACTTAGCTATGGCAAAGTTCACCGCGGTACAATGTCGGTTGCCATTGTTATGCTATGGGTCGCTGCTGCGGCTGAAGTCAGTGGGCCTTTGCTGATTAGTTATTTTATTGACAACATGGTGGCTAAGAAACAGATCATCATGCCGTTAACCTTATATTTAGCGGTTGGTTTTGTGTTATTACAGATTGCTGCTGCACTCTTACATTATTATCAAACGATCTTATTTAACAAAGCGGCTGTTGGCGTGGTTCAGGCTTTACGTACCGACGTAATGAACTCAGCATTAAGACAACCATTAAGTGCGTTTGATAAACAACCTGTAGGTCAAATCATTTCCCGTGTTACTAATGATACCGAAGTTATTAAAGACCTATTTGTGATGGTTGTGCCGACAGTCTTCCGTAGTTTAGCGCTAATTTGTGCGATGCTTATCGCGATGTTTACCCTTGAATGGCGCATGGCTTTAGTGGCAGTCATGATTTTTCCAGCCGTGATGGTGGTGATGCTCGTGTATCAACGGCTAAGTACTCCGATTGTGCGCCGCGTTCGTTCTTATCTTGCTGAAATAAATAATGGCTTTAATGAAGTGATCAATGGCATGACAGTGATCCAGCAATTCCGCCAACAAGCTCGGTTTGGCGAGAAAATGTTAGAGGCTAGTCAAGATCACTACCTTGCACGCATGAAGGCATTAAAACTGGATGGGTTATTACTTCGACCTCTGCTTAGCTTGATCTCGGCATCGGTGCTTTGTGGGTTACTGTTATTGTTTGGATTTGATGGTACGAGCACAATTGGTGTTGGGGTTTTATATGCTTTTATCAACTATCTTGGACGTTTAAATGAGCCTCTCATCGAATTGACCTCTCAACAATCTATGTTGCAACAAGCGGTCGTTTCAGGTGAGCGAGTGTTTGAATTAATGGATAGTCCGAAACAAGCTTATGGCAATAATATACAGCCATTACAAAGTGGTGCTATTGATATTCAGGGGTTATCTTTTGCGTATCGTGATGACAAAAAAGTGTTAACGGATATCAATCTTCATATTCCTGAAAATAGCTTTGTTGCTTTAGTTGGTCACACGGGAAGTGGGAAAAGTACCATCGCAAACCTGATTATGGGCTATTACCCTTGGCAGCAAGGGGAGATCCTACTTGATGGACGTTCCTTACACACACTTTCACATCAAGTTTTACGTAATGGGATCGCGATGGTGCAACAGGATCCTGTCGTTCTAGCGGCATCTTTCTTTGATAATGTCGCGTTAGGGCGTGAGATAACCCAAGAAAAAGTTTGGCAGGTTCTCGATGTTGTACAGTTAGCAGAGCATGTCCGATCACTGCCAGAAGGATTAGATTCGCTACTAGGAGAACAGGGGAATACGCTTTCTGTCGGGCAAAGGCAACTACTCGCGATGGCTCGGGTCTTAGTTGCAACACCCAAAATATTAATTCTGGATGAGGCGACAGCCAATATCGATTCAGGTACAGAACAGGCTATTCAAAAAGCACTGCGTATAATCCGCCAAACGACTACACTTGTGGTTATTGCACACCGATTATCCACAATTGTCGATGCCGATCAGGTTGTTGTGCTTCATCGTGGTGCAATTGTTGAAAAAGGTAGTCATACACAGCTACTGCAACAAAAAGGGCGTTATTATCAAATGTATCAGCTTCAACAGGTCGGTGAATCGTTGAATTTGCATGATGATATGGAGCCTGAAGCGTTATTGAATTAGCTTGTTTGCACATTTTTAACGCATCGTCAAAAGGCCACTCGGATGAGTGGCCTTTTCTTTTGCGATGACTATTTGAATTATAAGCATAATTAATTTTGGCATGCTATTTGCTGTTAGTGTAGTTGCAGCCAATGATGATGTTGTCGTACGTCTTTAGCTGGATAGGTAGGGGATCATATTATCCGGAGGGAAAATGAAATATATCATCGCAATTATTAAGCCTTTTAAGTTAGACGAGGTCAGAGAGGCTCTTTCAGATATAGGGATACAAGGCCTCACGATGACTGAAGTGCGTGGTTTTGGGCGGCAAAAAGGACATTCTGAATTATATCGTGGTGCAGAATATACCGTCGACTTCTTACCAAAAGTGCGTCTAGAAATTGCTGTTTCCGATGAATTTGCCGATCTCGTTATTGAGTCAATAGAAAAAGCAGCCAATACAGGGCAAGTAGGTGATGGGAAAATATTTGTATTAGAGCTTGAGCAAGCCATACGTATCCGTACTGGCGAGAAACAAGATGAAGCACTATAGGAGAGTAGCGATGAGTAAACTGTTTCAACGTTTGTGTTGGCTATTTATAGCAAGTTTTCCTGCAAGAGTGTTTGCATCTGATGACGGTGTCGATAAAGCGGATAACGCATTTATGATGGTTTGCACTGCATTAGTCCTATTCATGATCGTTCCGGGTATTGCTTTATTTTATGGCGGGTTACTGAGAAGCAAAAATGTCCTCGCACTGATGGCGCAAACTATGGTTATTTTTGCACTTGTTTCAGTGATTTGGGTCATCTATGGTTACAGTATTTCATTTAGTGAGGGCAATAGCTTTTTTGGGGGATTAAGCCAATTTATGCTCAAGGGTATCAATATTGACAGCTTATCTGTCACCATACCTCAATTTATTCATGTCGCATTCCAAGGTGCTTTCGCTTGTTTGACGGTTGCGTTGGTGGTTGGTGCGTTAGGCGAACGAGTTAAATTTTCTGCAATACTGATATTTACTGTCATTTGGACAACCTTTGCTTATTTGCCTATTGCTCATATGGTGTGGGGAGGAGGACTCCTTGCCCAAGATGGTGCTTTGGACTTTGCTGGAGGCACTGTCGTTCATATTAATGCCGCTGTTGCTGGGCTTGTTGGTGCTTACTTACTTGGAAAGCGCACAGGGTTGGGTAAAGAAGTCATAAAGCCTCACAATTTGCCGATGGTGTTTATGGGTACCGCAATCTTATTTATCGGTTGGTTTGGTTTTAATGCGGGGTCAGCGGGAAGTGCGAATTCCGTCGCGGCCTTGGCATTTATTAATACGGTGGTAGCGGCATCCGGAGCAATACTTTCATGGGTACTTGCTGAATGGATATTTAGGGATAAGCCCTCATTGTTAGGTGCCTGCTCAGGGTGCTTAGCGGGGTTGGTTGGTGTTACACCCGCAGCAGGAACGGTTGGGGTTGCAGGAGCATTAATTATCGGCCTACTTTCAGGTATTGCTGGGTTATGGGGGGTTGTGGTTTTAAAACGTTGGTTAAAAGTTGATGATGTTTGTGATGTCTTTGGTGTTCATGGTGTTTGCGGGGTGGTTGGGTGCTTACTCACGGGGGTGTTTACTTCGGCGGCTCTCGGGGGGATGGGGTATGCAGAAGGTATAACAATGATAAAACAAGTTGGCATTCAGGCGTTTAGCATACTTATTTGTGTTGTTTGGACCTCAATTGTTGCCTACCTTGCATTTTTAATCGCAGATAAGACAACAGGCTTACGTGTTGATGTTGAACAGGAGCGAGAAGGGCTTGATATCACTTATCATGGAGAGAGTGCCTATAATTGATCGAAGCCAAAAAGTGAGTTGGTACTAACATACAAGGAAGTTTATCAAACTAAAGCTGTTCAACACCTGCATCTCAATATCTTGATAAACATAATGATAGATGAGTGCGGTCACGATATCCCAAACTAAAGCGAAAATAGTGAATGACCCCCAATAGTTGGATAACCCATTACTGGGGGCGTTTTTTAACTCACAAAATAGTTAGTGAGTACTCGCACTAATTAGCTATAGTTGACTTAGCGAGGCCTTCTTTTACGGATCACCCCTTCTTGAACCGCTGTTGCCACTAAGACCCCTTGTCGGTCATAAATTTGCCCTTTAACAAAGCCTCGTCCTCCTGAAGCGGAAGGGCTTTCAATGGCATAGAGTAACCAATCATCAATTTTAAATGGTCGGTGATACCACATTGAGTGATCGATTGTTGCGACTTGCAAATCTCTCTCCATAAACCCACGGCCATGTGGCTGTAGGGTTGCAGGTAAAAAATTATAGTCAGACGCATAGCCTAATAAGTAGTTGTGTAATGAGGGAATATCAGGCAATTGGCCTTTGGCTTTAAACCAAATATAACGAAAAGGCTCTTGCGGTGGGTTATTAAATGGGCTGTAAAATTGAATAGGCCGAAACTCAAAAGGATTTGGGCGCAAAGCATACTTTTTGACCGACTCGGGTAATTGGGTTGCCAAACGTTGAATGATTTCATCCTGTGATGCCAGTGTCTCTGGTAAAGGAACATCTGGCATGAGGTTCTGGTGATTAAACCCCTCTTCTTGTGCTTGGAAAGAGGCCGTCATAAAAAAGATGGGCTTGCCATGTTGTATTGCGCTGATGCGTCGTGTACTAAAGCTGCCACCATCTCTTAATATTTCGACATCATAGACAATAGGGCGTTGGCTATCACCAGGGCGCAAGAAATAGCTATGGAATGAATTTATTACGCGACCTTCGGGGATAGTCTGTTCCGCTGCGTACATGGCTTGACCAACAACTTGCCCCCCAAATACTTGAGGTAATCCAAGATCTTCACTTTGACCTCGATAAATACCCTCTTCGATTTTTTCCAGCTCCAATAGGCTGATTAAATTTTGCAATTCTGGGCTCATAGCAACCTTGAAAGTTGATTAATATTTATCAGATGCGGGTATTTTCCCATTAATACATAAAAATAGGTAGAGCGTTTTTTGTCTTATTGCTTTTATATATCAATAGCAGAAAGCATGGCTGGCTATGATTTTAAATAGGCGATGACTACCGTTTAGGCCGCTATGTTCAACAGTTGATTACATTTTGATGTTGTTTGTTACATTTTGAAAGAATATTTTGTTGGTGAGTATTTTTTAGCTATAATCAATTCGCCTTCAGTAAAAATCACACTCTGATTAGTATAAAAATACTTAACAACAAATTGTTTTTTTGGACATTTATTATGAAACTACACCTATGCATAATTGGCTTTGTTCTGCCTGCTTTTTTGGTTGGTTGTGAAGGTAATAATAATAATGTAAAAGAGACGAAGGTTAACAATCACAGCCATAATGCAAAGCAGCATTTAGACACTGACGTCATTAGAGGGCAAGTTGTCATTCCGCAGCAGGTCAAATTGCCTCAGAATGCCGTGATTACAGTAACCTTAGCGGATATTTCAATCGCGGAACTACCTGCGTTGATCTTATCACAAAAATATTATGAGACTTTAGGCAAACAGTCTCCTTTTCCTTTTGAATTAAGCTATCAAAAGAATGAAGTACGCCCAGATGCCCATCTTGCGATGAGAGCGACAGTATCTGTTGATGGTAATATCTTGCTGATTTCCAAAGTAGAAAATCTCTCTACTAGTGATGATACGAGCAAAGAAATTAGGTTAGTTATTGAACCCACCAGTTGATTATTTTTTAATAAATATCATTAATTACGTATTTTGTGCAAGAAATCAGCACTTGGCAGTAGTTTTCTTGCTATTTTAGTTGTCATCAAGCATAATGCCTCCTGCTTTTTAGGAAGCAATCTATGGGGGCTCTGTTGGTTCTCCCGCAACACTAACTTGTTAATTTGGTCAGGTCTGGAAAGAAGCAGCCACAGCAGGAGATGTGTGTGCCGGGATGTCGCTGGCAGGGCCCCCACCCAATTATGAGTTAAGTAACCTATCTGTTTATTTCCCCCTCTTTCATCTTATAACTTAAGCTAATATTCATTGGCAGATAAAATAGCAAAATCGTAAATTTGAAATGAGTATTATTAATTTTAATGCTATTTTTATAAGATAAAGCGACGATTATTTGTAAGGTTTTATAAATTCTTTATGAATAAGCGTAGCGCTATTGAGAAGTTGTCTAATTATGAATATCCAAAGCTTAATTGGATAAAATACGAGCGCGATGGATACATTGTTTACAATGTATAATAATAGAATGAAAGACAATATACACATTAAGCCGATAAAATGAATTATCGGCTATAACCAGTTATTATCTGTGCATATTAATAAGTAGTTACCTAACAAATTTCCAAACCGATGCAGGGATTTTGTCATAAAGTTTATTCATAGTGAGTTCTGCAAGGCGATGGTCAGCAGCTGAATAGAACAATTCTAACTCATCTTCAGAAAGCTCATACTTATTTTTCTCAATAACACGCTCAAGTGTATCGATGGTTGTGCATTTTCTTAAACGCATCAGATAATCAGTTTTGGTCATAATACCCTTTCTTTTATTGATAATTAAAAAAGCTTTATAACATGCTATGTTATAGTTTATATAGCGACGAATAATATCTTTATGTTTTGCTTGCAGGGCACTTTAAATCATCATCAAGTACGGAAACTAGATTTTGATTCATGCTCTGCCAGTCAATAATTTCACTTAGAGTTATTACAGGGCTTCCGAATAAATCATAAGTCTCATCAAGATACTCTTCAACTAATGATATAACGAGATTCTCTTTGGGATATTTTATCTTAAATTGCCACACGAAGGCTGCAATATGTTCAATGAGTTCATTAAGTCTAGCACTTTGTGGTGAACTTAAATCATTGACCCAGTGTGTATTAGTTTTCTGTAAGCTTAACATTGCTTCTCGATTCAAACTGTTACACAAGTATTTTAACTCAGATATATCATAATTTTTGGGTGAATATTCATCCATAATCACCTCCGCAGGCGAGACTAACCTTTGCTATGTGTATTTCTATATCTAAATAATCTAGTACAAACTAAATAAAACACCTTGGTTATTAACATAAGCATTTACTAATCAACGCATTAGGTTATATATACTTTGTAACAAAGTAGGTGTAATTTTTAGAATTATCAATAATTATATCAGTAATATTCAAATACGGGCTAGCAGCGCTAACAGTTTTCGCTGTGCTAATAATATAGCACTTTTATTACATAAGTCACCACCTGACCGCGGTTTTTTTTCAAAAATAAAGCAGGATAAAGGACTTATAGTGCTATTTATATCAATTAAGCGCAGTTTTAAAGGAGTTTTATATCCAATTAGAGATACTTTTCGTTTGTTTACAAAAAATAACGATGATTTTAACTTAAAAACGATATGCAAAATAATTTGAAGAGGTTTTTTTAACAAAATAGAGAAAAGATTAACGGTAATTGAATATGATACCAATATTGATAAGCATAATTAATTTTTAATACCAAATAAGTAATACCTACCGATTAATCGGTAGGTACATGACAGAGACTTATTTTATAAGTAGAGGTTCAATGTGACACCAGGTTTTAGATCTGCCATTTTGACACCTGAATTCCAACTCATTAAATCATTGAGTTTGATCCCATGCCTTTTGGCTATGCTGTAATAAGAGTCACCTTTCTTCACTCTATAAGTTTTGGTTTTACGACTATTGGCAGTAGGGGCTGAACCTTTTATCTTAAGGGTTTGGCCCGGATAGATAGTGGCCGTTTTCATTCCATTAAGCCGCTTTATCTCTTTACTTGTCGTATTGAATTTTTTGGCAATACTTGCAACCGATTCCCCTTTAGCCACTTTATAAGTGAAATTATTGGCGGGTTGGGTTGATCTCTGATGCTGATTTTTAGCCACAGCGAGACGGATATTATCTAAAACAGCTTGGTCAGAAAGTGATACTTTTAATTGCTCCGCTTTTGCTGTCGGTAACATAATATAATGTGGGCCATTAGGTGATGTTACACCACGCTTATAGCCAGAATTATAAATTTTCAGCGACTCTTCCGAAATACCTGTTAGCTCGGCAGCTTGGGTTAATGTAATTTGCTGCCCAACATCGACTTGAGTTAACGCTCTATTTCGGTTACTACGCGGTAATTTAATTTGATATTTTTCAGGTGCTCTTAATATTTGGCTAAGCGCTAATATTTTAGGCACATATTGTTTTGTTTCTTTAGGTAAAGATAACGACCAGAAATCAGTTGGCAACCCAGCTTCTTCATTCTTCTTAATCGCATTCAGTACACAGCCTTCACCGCAGTTATAAGCGGCTAAGGTTAATTCCCAATCATGTCCAAACATGATATTTAAATTTTCGAGCAAATCAAAAGCAGCCTTAGTCGATGTGACTAAGTCACGGCGCTCATCGACCCATTGATCTTGTTTTAAGCCATAAGAGCGTGCGGTGATAGGAACAATTTGCCACAATCCTGCCGCCTGTGCAGGTGAGGTTGCTTTTGGATTGAATGAACTTTCTATGATTGGAATCAGGGCCAATTCCATGGGTAAGTTACGATTATCGATTTCGTCCACGATCCAGTACATATAAGGTTCGGCCCTTAATGTGACGTCGTAGAGAAAACTTTGTTTTGTATAGTAATTACTTGCCTGTTCCCTGATGATAGCATTATCAGGTATATCCATCTTCAGCTCATCACTGATATAACCCCAAAGGTCGTTATCTACCGTTGAGATTTGTCTGCTTGCTGCCTGATTATGTGGAGCAACGGTTTCTATAGTGTGGTTTGCTGAAGACCTGTTCTGCTTGGTTTGTTGAGGCGAAGATTGGCATCCGGCCAGCAGAACAATGGCGATAATAGTCGCTATTGTCTTCATTGTGTCTTGGTTCTTTGTTGTATGTGTAAAAGTCGAACAATAATACTTATCCGACACAAAGAAGACAATAATTAAACGTTAATAATGATCTTTTAATTGACGTAGAACGGTAAAAACAGCTCTAAGTGGTGGGTTAGCTTGATTTATATTTAATTTTCTTTGCAATTGTGCATTATCACACTGTAAAAAAATATTCACTTTTCGTTCTGTTTTTAGCGTGGTAGGTACAGTTGGTTGATTTTTGTTTCGCTTAGCGGCAACCTCTTCTTGATATTGGCTAATTTGCGTGTTTTCAGGCCAAATATGGTGAGCGAATTTCAAATTAGATTGAGTATATTCATGGGCACAACAAATTAATGTGTCATCAGGGAGAGCAGCAATTTTCTGAATGGATTGATACATTTGCTCCGGTGTACCCTCAAATATCCTTCCACACCCAGCAGAAAACAGGGTATCGCCACAAAATAGATAAGGGGCTTGATAAAAAGCAATATGACCAAGGGTATGTCCAGGTAAGCCAATAACATCAAAATTAAAATCGTTAATTTTGACACTATCACCTTGCTCAACGATTTGTGTTGCTCCTTTAACTTGAGTCTCTTGAGGCCCAAAAACAGGTAGGTTACTGAAGTTTTTCAGAATACCTTTTACACCACCAGTATGGTCATTGTGATGATGGGTCAGTAAGATAGCCGTTGGGGTAAGCTTTTTTTGCGTCAATATTTCGAGGACTGGCTCTGACTCCGCGGGGTCAACAATGATACACTGTTGGTTATTATCAGACAGAATCCAAATATAGTTATCATTTAAAGCAGGGACTCGTATTAACTCCATAATGACCTCTCTATTTTGATTAAGGGGAATTTGATGAAGCCAGCGCGTATTGAAAAAAAGTTCCAGATGCCTGTGAGTTGGTCTGATATCCCTTTTGGGGAACACTATCGCCAAGCGTTGCAATATCAGCTTCGCCCTTGGTGGCCAAAAATATTTGGCTTTCATTTGCTTAAGCTTGGGCACCTCAGTACTGAGGTCGATACCGAAGAGTGTATGGTATCGCATCAGTTTTGTTTGGGGAATGATGACCCTCGTTTTCAAGTTATCGCTGAACCACAAGCGCTTCCCTTTATGGCCAAATCAATCGACGCATGCTTAATTTCACACATGTTGGCATATAGCCATGACCCCCATTGGGTATTGCGTGAAGTTGACCGTGTGCTCGTTGATGATGGCTGGCTAATTATTTCTGGCTTTAACCCATTTAGCTTATTAGGGATCGGTAAAATGGTGCCGTTCCTTCGTAAACAGCAACCTTATTGTAGCCGTCTTTTTCCTACGTTAAGGGTATTTGATTGGCTTAGTGTATTGAATTATGAAGTACTTTACCATCGCAATTGTCAGGTGTTTCCATGGCATGGCCCTGAAAATTGGTTAAATCAGCGCATAAAAGGGGTAGGTACTTTAAATGTGATTGTTGCGAGAAAGCGAACTTACCCTCTAACTCCGACATTGCTCAAATTTAAACAACCGAAAGTTAAAATAGGCACTGCACTGGGGGCAACAAAGCGTATTTCTGATAGCACCAAAAAATTATAAATTTCAGCGATAAACACGCGATACGAATTAAGGCCTACACTGTGTGGGCAAATGTAGGCAAGTTGGGATTGAACCCGTTTAATCTTGTGTAGGTTGGTAACCTGTATCTTCTTTTGTTGGTGATTCAGCCGCTTGGCGTGCGAGTTCATCACATTTTTCATTTTCCGGATGGCCTGCATGGCCTTTTACCCAACGCCAATCAATTTTATGGCGAGCGATAGCCGCATCTAAGCGTTTCCAGAGGTCAACATTCACTACCGGAGACTTATCTGCTTTACGCCACTGACGACGCTTCCAATTGTGGATCCATTGTGTGATCCCTTGGCGAACATATTGGCTATCGGTGGTTAAAATAATATCACATGGTCGTTTTAACGATTCAAGGGCAACAATAGCAGCAAGTAGCTCCATACGGTTATTGGTTGTCATAAAAAAACCTTCATTGAGTGTCTTTTCATGCTGTTGGTAACGAAGAAGAATGCCATAACCACCTGGACCTGGATTACCCAGACAGGAACCATCAGTGAAAATTTCTACCTGCTTTGTCATTTCTGTTAAACTCTACCTTATTCATCAATCTCTAGTTTGACACAAAAATCCATTATGAGCACGGCGATAACCAGACAAATTGTCCTCGATACTGAAACCACAGGTATGAACAAACTGGGCGTTCATTATGAAGGCCATAACATTATTGAAATTGGAGCCGTCGAGGTTATCAATCGTAGGCTGACGGGGCGCAATTTTCACGTCTATATAAAACCTGATCGTCTCGTGGACCCTGAAGCTTTTGAGGTTCATGGTATCAGTGATGAGTTTTTACAAGATAAACCCGTGTTCGCTGATATTGCCGATGAGTTTATTGAGTTTATTCGTGGAGCAGAGCTGATTATCCATAACGCCCCCTTTGATATTGGCTTCATGGATTACGAATTTAGCAAATTGAATAAAGATATACCGCCAACGGCCGATTTTTGCCAAATAACGGATAGTTTAGTGATGGCTCGGCAAATATTTCCCGGTAAACGGAATAACTTGGATGCGTTGTGTGATCGCTATTTGATTGATAATACGAAACGAACTCTCCATGGGGCTTTGCTCGATGCCGAGATACTGGCTGATGTCTATTTAGCGATGACTGGTGGACAGACGTCTTTGGCTTTTTCAATGGAAGCAGATACTTCAAACGAAAGTTATGTTGAAGAAGTACAACGGATAGACCGTCCTGTCAGTGGGTTAAGGGTACTTTATGCGACGGATGAAGAGCTGATTGAACATGAAAAGCGGCTAGATATCGTCGATAAAAAAGGTGGTAAGCCTTGTCTCTGGCGTCAATCGCCTGAGGAAGGGGAGACGGTTCATTAGCAGTTATTCGCTTTTAAGGCTAAAAACTGTTCAAATGCACGTTTTTTCAAGAAAAAGTATTGACTGTTATTGAAAGTATTCGTAATATGCATCGCGTTCCCAAGGGGAATGTTCGGAGCGGTAGTTCAGTTGGTTAGAATACCTGCCTGTCACGCAGGGGGTCGCGGGTTCGAGTCCCGTCCGTTCCGCCAGATATCGAAGCCCTGATTCTTAGAATCAGGGCTTTTTGCATTTATGCCTTTGTTCCCTCAAATACACAAAAGAAAAATCCCTCATAAATGTAATGATAGGGGATGCTCTTGATATCCCAATCTGTGTTCATGGCTATTGCAGCGAGTCAGTAATAAAGTTTATGAAATAGAGAACGAAGTCTTGAGTTAAGACTACTATTACACGTAAGCAATTTATAAATCTAAATAAACAGATGAAAGCTAACATGACATTAATGATCGTTATTGAGGTATGACGATGAGAAAATTAGTTAGATAACTTTAACTCCCATCCTTTTGTGTGAATCATTTTGCTTCACTACCTTTTAGTATTTCCCATCCTGAATAAATGATATTGATTTAATCCTCTTTTAGTGGGCGATTAAAACACTATCGTTCAATTCATAATCTATAAATCACTTATTCATCTCTTGATGGCTTTTAATGTTACCTTTAAGTGTTTTTGAGAATAATAATGGTTTTCAATTTAAATTGGTTTTAAAATTTAAATTTTGTTTTTATCCCTTTATGATACTCATTATAAGTATATTTAAGTTCAAATAAGATAAACATAATAAGAGTATATTCATTTTTCTTGCATATTTATATTATTTAAATTAGTAGTCGTTTTCCAATATTATGAAATTAACTAAAAATTAACACGTCTTATTTTTAGTTATGCTGATTATTATTTTAAAAGTGATTATGAAATCGTGGTTAGTATTATTACCTAAATCAAAAGATAACGTTAACTTTTGAAGGAGTCTTATCTGATATTTAAAGATTGGTTATTATTTAAAATAATGCGGGCTACTTTGTATCTATATGAAAAATAGATATTTATTTTTTTCTTGCTATTTTATAAGAGGTGTTTAATAAATTAATTAATTTATATTTTCATTAATGATTATGACTATTTATAAAATTTAAAATTTTCATCTTTATTTGCGTCATAATTAGTGTTTTTATGGTTGAAAAGTCCATTTTATATAGACCGTCTTAAAATGATTCACCCTAGAAGCCAGCAAAATAGCTAGGTTTTACGATATTCAAGTTACTCTTTAATGGTGTAAACAGGAGATCTCTGTGCTGCCAGATGGTAGGGGGGAAGTTTGATTTTACTCCAATGCTCAAGTAAATTAATAGGCATTGATTCAGTGACAATACATAATAAAACATTATTTATACCTATAGACTTAAAGTTGCATAAAACATGTTGAAGATAGATTTTTTATTCAATTTTAAAATGGAATTTTAAATGGAATGGGTTTCTATGCATATCGATTTTTATTAGTTATCTTCGTTCGATATATTTATGTAAGTGACATTTAAATAGGTAAGTGTAATTAATTTAATGCATGGAGAAAAATAGTGAGAGTAGATGCGGTACAAATGCCGAAAAATAAACTCGATGATTCAAGAACTGTTTTTACCAAAGCTATCGGGAAAGAAATACATAAATTACGCAAAGAACGTTCGATGACAGGAAAAGATCTAGCTAAGCTAGTTAATGTTTCCCAACAACAAATATCACGTTATGAATGTGGAGTTTGTAATATAACAATAGATACATTGATTGTTATTTTAAATGCATTAGATGTTTCATTAACAGATTTCTTTAATCAGGTCTTTTTACAGGTATTCGAAAAGGAAAAGAAAATCTGTGTGCAATATCATAATGTATTTAGCTCTACTGACCAATCGGAAGAATTGAAGAAACAGCTCGAAATATTTTCTCGATATGACCAAACTAACTTATGGGGTTAGTTATTTTCTATTAATTATTTATATCACCATTCTTTTTTATTTAAAGTTTTTTAAATTATTTATCTTTAAATAATTAGGAATAAACACGTCTGAAGGATTGTGAATACATTCCTATTTTTTAAGTACGATATATTTATATTGCAGAGGCAATCATGAAAAAAATTATTTTAGCAACCTTAATTTCTGGCGCAATGAGTGCATCCGCTTTTGCTGTGGATGCAGGAAAAGGCACAGTAACTTTCACGGGGTCTATCATTGAAGCACCATGCTCAATCGCTCCAGGAGATGAAAGTCAAACTATTGATTTAGGACAGGTTTCTAATGTTACCCTACAGAAAGGTGGTATGTCCGCAGCTCAGCCTTTTGAGATCCATCTCGAAGGTTGCACGTTGAACGCAGAATATAAAGATAAAGATGGCGTTACCCAAAAATATAACAATATGGTTGAAGTGAAATTTGAAGGTACAGAGTGGGTAAACAATGGTAGCAATACTGGATTAATTCAAATTACAGGTGATGCGTCTGGTGCAGGTATTGTATTGATGAATAAATCAGGTGCAAAAATCAATATCAATGATTCAACCGTTGAGCGTGCTTATACCTCAGGTAATAACATTTTGAGTTTTCAAGCTGCGCTACAAGGTATGTCAGATGCGACTGTTGTTCCGGGTAGTTTCCAAGCTGTGACCAACTTTACATTGGCCTATAACTAATCGTTATTGTCAATGAAGTATTCCCCTAAGTCACTTCGTGATTAGGGGAAATATAAAAGAGGGGGAACTCGGTTATGAAAGCTATTTTAGTCATGTTACTTGTTAGTCAATTTGCCACTTTACCGAGTGTACAAGCACAAGCTTCCACACTATGGGGAAGTGTCAACATGAATGGCAGTATTGTCGATTCTGCATGTGCTATTGATACCGGTTCTTATGAACAGGTTGTCGACATGGGAATATTACCCGTTGGAACAATACGCCAACAAGGACAAGGTCCTGTTCACCCTTTCTCTATTACGCTAATTGGTTGCACTTTAGTGCCATATACCGGTTCTGCTTGGCAAGCTTTTACGGTGACTTTTGACGGTCCTGCTTCTGGTAATTGGTTTACGGTGTCGGGAGATGCGCGTGGCGTTGCTCTGTTATTACAAGATGCAGATGGGAAGCCTATTTATCCAGGGAAGTCCACAGAGAAACAAACTATCGCACCGGGAAATACTGTACTGAATTATGGGTTAAGGCTAGTTGCCGATAAAGAGCCTTTACGTCCGGGGCAATATCAAAGCGCACTGCGTTTTAAGCTGGATTATTACTAATAATAAAAAAGTCATTTTTTCTTTTTAGCTTACGTTTTTCCTGAACCTGATTTTTAGGGATGTTATTTATGTCTTCTTCACGACCGGTATTTTTTCGCCTTAGTCGCTTAGGCCTAGTCATTGTTTTTTCACTCTATGGTCTATCAACGCCATTGTGGGCAACTGAGACAATTGAATTCAATACAGATGTGCTGGATCTGGAAGATAAAAATAACATTGATCTAGAGCAGTTCTCTCGTGCGGGTTACATCATGCCGGGGACCTATTCTTTAACATTAAAGGTAAATGGCGAGCAGTTTTCAGAAGTGTCAGTGCCTTTTTATCCCCCTGAAGATGATCCACAAGGTAGCACAGCTTGTATATCGCCAGAGGTAGCGGATCAATTTGGATTGACTTCATCGGCAAAAAAAGAGTTGGCATGGTGGCATGACGGACAGTGTCTGACAGCAAGTAGTTTACCAGGGATGCAAATCCATGGTGATTTAGCTACCTCGTCATTATACGTGAGTATCCCACAAGCTTATCTCGAATTCACTGCGCCTAACTGGGATCCACCATCGCGTTGGGATGAGGGAATTGCTGCGTTGATGCTGGACTATAACATTAATGGTAATGCCAATAATTCATATAACGGTGGTCACGATAGTTATGCGTTAAATGGAAATGGTATTGTAGGGGTGAACTTAGGGGCTTGGCGCTTTCGCGCTGATTGGCAAGGTCGTTTAAATCATGCTACTGGTTCTGGTGATTCGGTTAATAAAGACTTTGACTGGAATCGGTTTTATGCCTATCGCGCATTGCCGTCACTCGCTGCTAAATTGGTATTAGGGGAGGATTACCTCGTTTCTAATATCTTTGATTCATTTCGTTTTATTGGCGCCAGTGTGCGTTCTGAATTGAATATGCTCCCGCCAAATTTGCGTGGTTATGCACCAGAAGTGACAGGTATCGCAAAAACAAATGCGACGGTAATAGTTAGCCAGCAAGGGCGAGTGTTGTACGAAACACAAGTCGCTCCAGGGCCGTTTCGTATTCAGGATTTGAGTGATGCTGTTAGTGGCAAACTCGATATCACAGTTAAAGAACAAGATGGTACAACTCAAGACTTTCAAATAGATACAGCTAGCTTGCCTTATTTAACGCGTCCGGGGCAAATGCAATACAAATTAGCATTAGGCCAGCCAACTAATTATCAGCGTCACAGTGAAGGGGATTCTTTTGTCACGGGTGAATTTTCGTGGGGAGTCAACAACGGCTGGTCACTATTTGGCGGTAGCCTGAATAGTAAAAATTACAATGCCGTATCGCTGGGTATTGGGCGTGATTTATTGGCATTTGGAGCTTTATCTTTCGATGTTACTCAATCTTTTGCTCGATTACCAAATATGGGGAATTTAAGCGGAGGTTCTTACCGTATTAATTACTCTAAACGTTTTGAGGCGATTGATAGCACTATTCAATTTGCAGGTTATCGCTTTTCCGAGCGTGACTTTATGTCGATGTCTGATTTCTTAAATGCACTGAAAACCGGTGAGCGTTATGGAGGGAGTAAAGAGTTATATACGATATCGCTGAATAAAAATTTCGGCGAGTTAGGAATGTCGTTATACCTCAACTATAACCACCAAACTTATTGGGATCAGCCGGATAATGATTATTACAGCATTATGCTGTCGAAATATATGGATATTGGTTCACTCAAAAATATCAGTGTTAACTTATCGGCAAACCGCAGTGTTTATAACGGTGTCAAGGATGACAGTATATATCTATCGACCTCATTCCCCTTAAGTAACGGCGCCAACGTAGGGTATTCGCTGAATAGTAGTCGCTACGATACGACAAATCGGGCGACCTATTACGACCGAATCAATGATCGAACGACATACCAGTTGAGTGCCGGGAGTAGCAAAAAAGGAGGAACTGGAAGTGCATTTATCACCCATCAAGCTGATATCGCACGTTTAACGGCTAATGTGAGTTATATGCATAACCAATATAGTGCATTTGGTCTATCAATGAGCGGTGGAATGACTTTTACCCCAGAGGGAGGCGGACTTCATCGTGTTAATACATTAGGAGGAACGCGAATGTTAGTCGATACCGATGGTGTTTCGGATGTACCGATCAAAGGGATAGGTGCACCGATCACCTCGAATATGTTTGGTAAAGCCATTGTTGGTGATGTGAGTAGTTACTACCGTAGTAAGGCTCAAATTGATTTAAATGCATTACCAGACAATGTAGAAGCACAGCAGTCGGTAGTACAAGCTACGCTCACAGAAGGCGCTGTAGGTTATCGTCATTTTGCTGTGGTATCAGGACAAAAAGCGATGACAGTACTGCGATTGCCTGATGGTAGCCACCCGCCATTCGGCGCTCAAATACAAAACAGTAAAGCGCAAAATACAGGAATTGTGGGTGATTCTGGAAGTGCTTATATCAGTGGTATTAACCCTCAGAGTGTGATGACTGTGACTTGGGGAGAAGATAAGGCTTGTCAGATCACCTTTCCTATTCAGTTAGGTTCTTTACAGGAAGCATTACTATTGCCGTGTATTCCGACAACGTTACCTGCATCAACGGTGATAGTGAAAAGATAGTTTTATGCAGCACAAGAATAGCCTAATTCACGAAAAGCATGGCTCAAGAGAGAACACAGAAATAAAAGGTAAATAACTATGCAATTAACGATTTCTTATCGTGCAACCATGGGGTTAATTGGTTTGGCATTATTTAGCAGCACAGCTTATTCCGCGGTATCGATGGATAGGACTCGGGTTATTTTTGATGGTGGACAAAAGTCAATCTCACTCAATATTTCAAATAACAACAAACAGTTACCATATTTAGCTCAAGGGTGGATTGAAAATGCGGAAGGGCAGAAGATCCAATCGCCATTGGTTGTATTACCGCCCGTACAGCGTTTAGAGCCAGGTAAATCAAGCCAAGTAAAAATTGAAGCATTACCTGCTATTAGTGCGTTACCTCAAGATCGTGAGTCTTTATTTTATTTTAATTTACGAGAAATACCGCCAAAAAGCGATAAACCAAACACATTGCAAATTGCTCTGCAAACACGAGTGAAACTGTTTTATCGACCTAAAGCGATAATGCCTGAAAAAAACGGTGCGCCATGGCAAGACAAATTAACCTTAGATAAACAAGGTGAACGTTATATCGTGAAAAATCCAACCCCGTATTACGTCACGATTATTAATGCGACGACTAATGGCAAAGCATCGGATGGCAAAGATTTTACACCTGTCATGGTGCCACCGTTTGGGCAGGATGATTTAGGCATCAGCGCTAATCAATTAGGAAATAATCCCGTACTGACTTACATCAATGATTATGGTGGACGCCCTAATTTGACCTTCCGCTGTCAGGCGTCGAGCTGTCAGGTTGTTCCAAATGGTAAAAGCGAATAATTCGAGTAAGCACCCGACTGACGGTGCCCATATTGAAGGAGTACGCATGACAGACTTACAAAGAAAAAACGTTTTCCGATACGGCTTACTTCTAGCGATGTTTAGCAGCACCGTCAGTTTATCAGGCATGGCGGCTGATAATAATGGCAATCTCTATCGGCCAGTAGATAACTGGAATGTCGATGGACAGCATGGTGTGTTGTACGTGTCAGGTTCATTAACGGAAAGCCCATGTCGGCTAGCGATGACATCTAGTTACCAATCAGTCGAGATGGGGAATTTGGATACCAGTACCTTGCAGCATAATGGTAGAGGAGCACCCGTACCGTTTCAGATTGAGTTAGAGGACTGTTTAGAGACTGAGACTCGTTTAGATAATGTACAAACGGGAATGACAGCATGGAGCTCCAGTCAGCCAGCAGTCAAAATTCGTTTTTTAGCAGATAGTGTGCCATCAATGCCGGATGTCGCTCGCGTCAATGGGGTAAGAGGATTGGGGCTGGCTATCACGACGCCAAATGGTTCACTGCTACCTTTGGGGTTAGAAAGTGAGCCACAGTTATTGCCTTCAGGGCAAAGTCAGTTGACCTATTACGTGACGCCGGTGAGAACGGGGCAGCTTGTGCCGGGAGCGTATTCGGCGCTGATTGCATTTGAAATGTTGTACGAGTAGGAGTGGTCATCACTATGACAATGAGACGATGTCGACTGCCGAAAGTGCTGGCAACGAGTCTGTTGATGAGCAGCTTGATGCTGTGTTCAGCGGCGACCCTTGCAGAAACCTATACCTTAACCGTGAAGGTCACAGTGGTTGAGAAGACCTGTGATATCTACGGGCCTGACGGGATTGGACAGCCCATCAATGTGGCGATGGGCGACCTGATCATAAAAAACATCGATGGCGTTAGCTACGGGAAAACTGACATTCCGTATACTCTAAGTTGCGACGATGCAGCAAGTAATCCAGCCTTAAAACTGAAATTTGATGGCCCCCGCATGAGTGGCCAAGCGGCGAATGTGTTGTCCACCTCGGACCAGAACTTAGGATTACGCCTTATGGCGGGTAACAGTAATCTGAATTTAGGCGTCTGGCGTCATTTTAATTATAGCACTCAGCCAACCCTTAGTGTGATACCGATTGGCAGTGGGACTGGGGGGATTAATGACGGTCAGATGACTGCATCCGCGACGTTGAGTGTGGAGTATCAATAATGATGAACCGACAAGCTAAGATATCTGCAATGGCATTATGGCTAAGCGGCTTGATGCCGCTGACGACGTATGCGGTAGATGTGAACTTTACCGCCAACTTAATCCAAAACCCGCCGTGTGATGTGGCGGGGCCGGACGGGGTTGACCAGCCGATCCGCGTGCCGTTTGGCGAGGTGGGGATCACCAAGATTAATGGCGAAAACTATCGCCAAGACTTTACCTTGACGCTGAGTTGCGGAACAGGGCTTGGGAATGCCGTGGCGTTATATCTTGAGTATCGCGGGATGGTCGCGGAGAGTTTTGATAATAAAGCCTTGCAAGCTAGTCAGACCGGGTTGGGGGTTCGATTATACCATCAAGGGGTCGTCATACCACCTAACATAGGGACACCGATAACGATGTCGGATAATGGCGTTGCAACTTTACCCTTGTATGCGGTGCCAGTGAAGGATACTGACCCGTCTGCAATGTTATATGAAGGGAATTTTACCGCGACGGCCAGTGTGGAGATGAATTACCCATGAGGATATTCAATCACAAGAGAACTTTCTGGATGTCGATGAGTGCAATACTGTGGTGTTGCAGTTTTCTACCGTCAGTGGCTCAGGCGGCGAACAGTAATGATATTCAGTACAGTGGAACGTTGATTGCGTTGCCGTGCACGGTTGACCCGAATTATGAGAACTTCGGAGTTGACTTTGGGGGCAATATTAATTCAAAGGATTTGCTGAATGGACAACGTCGTTATAGCAAGGAAGACATCCAATTTCATTTGACGGATTGTGATACTTCTTTGGGAAATAGTATTGCAGTGAAATTTAGCGGTGTTTCGACGACCGACAATGGATTACTGAATGTGGATGCTGGAAGTCAGGCTAGTGGGATTGCGATAGGTCTTGAAACCCCGAGTGGTGTAGCGTTACCCATTAATAACACTCAGGTAGAGCCTTTAATGCCGATAAAAAAAGGGGATATGACGATACGGTTACGGTCATATATACAGGCAGTGGAAGACGCAACGGTAGAGAGCATTCAGCCGGGTTTTTTTACGGCGACGCTGACGTATATGTTGATATATCAGTGAAGCGATGCTCCATTTTACGGGGTAGAGACGGGGTGTTTTCTATCAGGCTAGTGCAAGACTATATACGTCAATGCTCGCTAAGGTTTAGTAGTGATTTATTTGCCATCTATTGCTTAGTATTTATCTCACAATAACAGTTTAAGCGGTGGCAAATTTCTTGGTATTCAATTTCAAAATAGATTTCGTTGATGAGTATTCATTATCAAGCGACACAAGGAATCCATAAATGCGCATTCAGTTAGCTCTTTTGCTATTCACTTTTCCATTAACTTCTATTGGGGCATCTTACTTCAATCAGAACAATACTCCGCAAAGAGCAATAGGATATGGTGAAGGGTCTTTTTCAATATTTGGAACAGTATATAAAATCCAAGATAATATTGATCGGCGTCCTATAACCAATTCTGTTGGGTATGATACTGGAGTTATGTCCGCTGAAAGTTATGGCTACTCCGGTGGAGCAGTGACTATTGATGCTAAATACAATACACTTTCTAACGTATCAGGAGGATCATCATGTTATTTGTATGGAACTCTATACTTTTCTGAGTCTGACGGCTGGTATGATTACAGTTACGGGCATCTGCGTTGGGATGTGTTTGGTGATGTATTTTATGATCCCAATCTGTATATAAAGGTTGATAAACCATGTAATCAAGCTATTTTATCCGATTTACCGACAGTTAATATTCCATTACCAAGCATCAACAAATTTTATATTTGGCGGGGTATATCTGGTATATGTGCCAATCAGTCTTGCTCAAATGGAAGTTATAATCATACTCGGGTTTTACCTCGTAATGGGTCTATGACTGCTTTGGCAGATGTAATCGCTTGCACATCAAATACAGTCAACAGTTCTACTTGCCGGTCTTTATTTTATAATACTGTACGTGGCACTGATATTCCTTCTGGGTTAATTCCTGACATCCCAGCTGTATGTAATGTGAATTTACCTGATCTGAACTTTGGAACTGTAGGCATGAATGACTGGGCTGGAAACATGGCTCAATCTATAGGCTCAGTATCTTGTACAAAGGATGCATCTATTACCTTTACTGTGGTTGGTGGAGATTCAGTTAAACTGGGCCCTTTTAATGCTTCTATTGGTATAAATGGGAAATTAGGCGGGTCATCGATCGTTAATACGGGGATAGGGGAAGTGACATTCACAATTGATGGACAGCTAAAATCGTCTACAGGGAGTGTTACAGCAGGGGAATATCAAACAAGTGTTGTAGTAATAGGTACAATTAATTGAAATGCATCTTACAATAAATAATAAAGCGACATCAATTTCATTGCTATTTACAAATTGAGTGATGCCATTTGCTCTAATTTTGGATGTGCAGGTGCTATCAACGGTATTTTTATTCAGAAAAATGAGTGCATATTAGACTAATCTTATCAGTAATAGCTACAGAAAGTGAATATGTTCCCATTTTTCAGAAATTTACTGGATTTATGAAAATTTGGAGTAGTATAGTTAATTTGGTTACCAAGTCAGAGGTGATATATTACCTCATAAAAAACAGGTGACATTTATTGCAAAACGTATAAAACGATTTTTAAGTGCTGAATTTAAACTTGAAGCGGCTCAATTTGTCATTGATTAAAATTGTTCCGCGGCCGAAGCTGCCAATGCCATGGGCGCGGGTAAATCAACCATTGGATAATGGGGTCGGCAACTCAAAAATGAGCGTAAAGGTATTTCGCCAAAAGCATCGGCAATGACACCAGAACAAGTTGAAATTCGTGCACTAAAAAAGAAAATTGCTCACCTCGAAAAGTATGACGAGCTCTTAAAGAAGGCTACTTTTCTGGTGATGTCAGACTCCCTGAACAACTTGCGATAATTAAAAAATTGAGCCAAAGCTATCGTATTCAAATATTATGTGGCGTGTTTAGTATTAAACTCTTTCCATATCACAATCCAGTGAATTGGTAAAAATACCCCCATCGTAATTATTTTTAGCTTCCATAAAAGCGACAAAATATCATCATGTACTTTTAATTAAAACAAAGTGATGAAAATATAATTTATATATTGGTAATTAGAATGGTTATTTTACTTTGTTAATAATTAGAATTATTTAAATTTGTATATTTCATGATGTTATTTTTATTGGTAAATTAATAGGGTAATAAATTATTAATGATTAATATAATTAAATATAAGTCAATGTAACTGAAATATGCCATGGTTATTTTAAAGGAAATGATTAATTTACTTTTATCTTGCTTGATAAAAAACGTATTCTTCCCTGAAAATAAACTTGGAGGTTGATGTATGTCATTGAATATAGAATTAAAAAATCAATTGGAATCATCTATACTTGATTTAAATCTACCTGAAAATCCCTACTTTAAATCTCTGACTTCTGGTGAAATGACCCATGAACAATTTTTAAATAGCCAATTAGAATTTGCATCGATGGTTTATTTTTTCAGTAGGCCAATGGCACAAATTATTGCCAATATATCCGACCCCATTTCACGAATTGCCTTGGTGGGTAATCTTTGGGAAGAACATGGTCAAGGTATCAAGGAAAATGTACATGGAAATACAATCTTAACTTTGATCGAACGTTTAGGCGGTGATATATCCAGTATTGACTTACAGAACCCCCCTCCGAATGCTCGGATCTTTAATGAAGCATTACGTGGAGTTTCTGCTTTTTGTGATTTTCGTTTTGCTGCTTCTATGTATGCAGGTATTGAGAGAACGTTTGTTGATGTATCGTGCATGATATTTGAAGCTATAACTAAAGAGGGTTGGCTGCCAGAAGATAAGATCACCCATTATGGTTTACATCGAGAACTGGATATTGAGCACTCAGAAGATTTTTTGAAAGTAGTCAATCAATATTGGGATGAACCAAAATATCAATTTATGATTAAAGAAGGTATCAAATTTGGCTGCCAATTATTTGCTAATGCATATGTTGGTTTTTATCGGAGCATGGGCAAGTAGCTCCAAGGATATTTATTGTTTTTAGTGATATAAATAAAATGTAGAATTTGGCTATTTATGACTATTGATATTTATTATCATAAATAGCCGATTTTGGTTTGTATATGGCTAACCACTAATATAGTGGGGGCTGTGCATATGATATTTCTCAATGAGAACGATATAGGTGGTATTTTGTTTTAAATTTCCCATATAACAATCCAGTGAGTCGGTAAAAAGATGGAATAATACCCCACCGCAATTGCTTTTAATTTCCATGATGGTAGTAAAAATATCATCACATATGCGATAGCCGCCGCCCAACCAGTGTGTAACGAATGGAAACTAATACTCTATTGATTAGGCTCAAAAATCGGATAGGCCAGTAAATGATCTAAATCGACTGTCATGGTTGTTATCATCAATAATGCTGCTAATTTTCAGCTAGTTTCGCCAAAATAGATAGCCAAATAAGATTGTCACTAAAAAATGAAAGCCGTAGTGCACAATATTATTGCGAAAAATTTCAAATGCCACAATTAAACCTCTAATGCATTATTTTTATTTATTAGCAGATATCTCTTCTTCATTCCTATCTGCATTGGATTATTCAGCACTTTTGAGCTAAATATACTCATTTTTTGGCGGCTAGCGTGCTCCTGTTGTATCGAGATTATAACCAAGTCGTATAACGAATAGGGATTTTTTGTTTCGATGTGTAGAGCCATGCTTATCTCTTATCTAATCCACCAATTTTTCATAGCAAAATTTGCTAATAATCACTATTGTTATCCCTAAATGCATAAGAATGACAAATCACCTTGATCCCTGATGGTAAACTCAGGTTTAATAAGGGTAATGATTTGCGCAAAAAAATCATCTTTAAGTGATATTTTGCGCAATGGAAAGGATTCAGCTCTGAAATAGTTTAATTTATTGACGATTCGCGGGCACGAATGTAGCGAATAATTGCTGTGTGGAGCAAATTGCGTTAGTTTCATAGCTTGTCTGTGAAAAAGTGCAACAATTCCATATTGCGTTGTGAAAATTGGTTTAAGTACGTTTTTATCCGACCTGGAGTATACTAATGACGACTCGTAAAACCCTTGCTAATGCTATCCGCTTTCTAAGTATGGATGCGGTTCAAAAAGCAAAATCAGGGCACCCTGGTGCGCCTATGGGCATGGCTGATATTGCTGAAGTGCTGTGGCGTGACTATATGAATCATAACCCAGCAGATCCACACTGGGCTAACCGTGACCGCTTTGTGCTGTCAAATGGCCATGGTTCAATGTTGATCTATAGCTTGCTGCATCTGACGGGTTATGACTTATCTATGGATGAGTTAAAAAACTTCCGCCAGCTCCACTCTAAGACCCCTGGCCACCCTGAATATGGTTATACTCCAGGTGTTGAAACCACAACCGGTCCATTAGGGCAAGGTATCGCAAACGCAGTTGGTTTTGCTATTGCAGAGCGTACATTAGCTGCTCAATTTAACCGTCCAGGCCATGACATCGTCGACCACCACACCTATGTGTTTATGGGCGATGGTTGTATGATGGAAGGGATCTCCCACGAAGCCTGTTCTTTGGCTGGTACGCTGAAGCTAAACAAACTGATCGCGTTTTACGATGATAACGGTATCTCTATCGATGGTCATGTACAAGGTTGGTTTACAGACGATACGGCAGGGCGTTTTGAATCTTACGGCTGGCATGTTATTCGTGATATCGACGGTCATGATACTGACCAAATTCATGTTGCTATTACTGAAGCACAGCGCGAAACAGACAAGCCAACACTGATTATGTGCAAAACCGTGATCGGCTTTGGTTCACCCAATAAAGCAGGCACTGAATCAGTCCATGGTGCACCATTAGGTGATGCTGAAATTGCGGCGACTCGTAAAGCTCTGGATTGGCAATATGGCCCATTCGAGATCCCACAAGAAATCTATAAAGCTTGGGATGCGCGTGATGCAGGTAAAGAAAAACAACATGCTTGGAATGAAAAATTTGCCGCTTATGCAAAAGCATTCCCTGAATTAGCTGAAGAATTTAAACGTCGTATGGCGGGTGAGCTACCGGCGAATTTCGATGCAGAAGCGAAAAAATTTATTGAACATCTGCAAGCGAACCCTGCGAATATCGCAAGCCGTAAAGCATCACAAAATGCATTAGAAGCCTTCGGTAAAGTCTTACCTGAGTTCTTAGGCGGCTCTGCTGACCTAGCACCAAGTAACTTAACAATGTGGTCAGGCTCTAAACCACTGAACGAAGACAAAGCGGGTAACTATATCCACTACGGTGTCCGTGAATTTGGTATGTCAGCAATCATGAACGGTATCGCTCTGCATGGCGGTTTTGTTCCTTATGGTGCAACATTCCTAATGTTCGTTGAATATGCGCGTAACGCGGTGCGTATGGCTGCACTGATGAAAGTGCGTAGTATCTTTGTTTACACTCACGACTCTATCGGTCTGGGGGAAGATGGTCCAACTCACCAACCTGTTGAGCAATTAGCTAGCCTGCGCGTGACGCCAAACATGAATACATGGCGTCCATGTGACCAAGTTGAATCAGCGGTGGCATGGAAATATGCTATTGAACGTAAAGACGGCCCAAGTGCGCTTATTTTCTCCCGTCAAAATCTGGAGCAACAACCTCGTACAGCGAAACAATTAGCTGAAATCGAGAAAGGGGCTTATATCCTGAAAGATAGCGAAGGTCAGCCTGAGCTTATCTTTATTGCGACAGGTTCAGAAGTTGAGTTGGCGGTGAAAGCTGCGGATCAACTATCTGGCGAAGGTCATAAAGTGCGTGTTGTTTCAATGCCTTCAACTGAAGTATTTGATAAGCAAGATGCGGCATACCGTGAAGCTGTTCTACCTTCAAGCGTCACTAAGCGTGTTGCGATTGAAGCGGGCATTGCAGATTACTGGTTTAAGTATACAGGCTTGAATGGTGCTATCGTTGGTATGCACTCATTTGGTGAGTCTGCACCTGCCGAAGAGCTATTTAAAGAGTTCGGTATTACTGTTGAAAATGCGGTAAAAGCAGCGAAATCATTGCTGAAATAATTGCGGTTACGGCCTAGAGATAGGCAGTAATCACGAGTGAAAATACGCCTCTGTATCAATTTTGGTGCAGGGGCGTTGTTTTTTTGTGCATTTCATTGGGTTTGACTATTGCGTTCTGTGAATATATCCCTTAATCTAATTCTTAATTAGCTGAACCGTTTCAGTCTTTGCTGTGATTGAGATAAAAAATTTCAAAAATGTCGAGTGAAGCACACTTTTGATGTTTGACAGTTAAAATCAGCAGTAGAGTTTGTGTGAGTCAGTTATCCTTATCAGCCGTGTGATTTTGTTGAAATTCAAGGTGTAGGATGCCAATAAAAGTGGCGATTAACGGCTTTGGCCGGATCGGGCGGAGTGTACTAAGGGCGTTATACGAGTCAGGGCGACGTGCTGAAATAGTCGTTGTCGCGGTCAATGAGCTAGCAACTCCAGAAGGGATTGCTCATTTGCTCAAGTACGACTCTAGCCATGGGCGCTTTGCTTGGGATGTCCGTCTTAATGGTGCGTTGTTACAGGTTGGCGACGATAACATTCGTCTTTTCCATCAGCCTGATATCGGCGCCTTACCTTGGAAAGAGCTAGGGGTTGATGTCGTACTTGATTGCTCTGGGGTGTTTGGTTCCCGTGCAGATGGCTTAGCACACCTTGAAGCAGGCGCGAAGAAAGTACTGTTCTCTCACCCTGGTACGGATGATTTGGATGCGACAGTTGTCTATGGTGTTAATCATGATAACTTAACGATTGAAGATAAAATTGTTTCAAACGCATCTTGTACCACAAATTGCATTATCCCGATTATTAAATTACTTGATGATGCTTTTGGGATTGAATCGGGTACGGTGACAACGATCCACGCATCAATGAATGATCAGCCGGTGATCGATGCGTATCATCATGATTTAAGAAGAACGCGAGCGGCTAGCCAATCTATTATTCCTGTTGATACAAAGTTGGCAGCAGGAATTACGCGGATTTTTCCTAAATTCCAAGACCATTTTGAGGCGATATCAGTACGTGTGCCGACAACCAATGTGACAGCTATCGATTTGAGTGTTACCGTGCACAGTGATGTTAGTGTGGCTACAGTAAACGAACTGTTGCGAAGCGCCGCACATGGTCATTTTCGTGGTATAGTAGACTATACTGAATTACCGTTAGTCTCGATGGATTTCAATCATGATCCACACAGTGCGATTGTTGATGGGACGCAAACGCGAGTTAGCGGCAAGCATTTAATTAAAACCCTTGTTTGGTGTGATAACGAGTGGGGGTTTGCTAACCGGATGCTAGATACAACATTAGCGATGGCAGCAACAGGTTTCAACTAATTAACGGCTGACAGACGGTAGGGTAAACTGATACCCAAACAGCCATTAATGAAAACTTTATAGAGAATCAACAAGAGGATTCACCATGTCTGTAATTAAGATGACCGATTTGGACCTAGCGGGTAAACGCGTTTTCATCCGCTCTGACCTAAACGTTCCTGTAAAAGATGGCAAAGTTACTTCTGACGCACGTATCCGTGCTTCATTACCAACAATCGAAACTGCTCTCAAGCAAGGTGCTAAAGTCATGGTCACATCTCACCTCGGTCGTCCGACTGAAGGCGAGTACAATGAAGAATTTTCACTGCAGCCTGTTGTTGACTATCTAGCCGACAAAATCGATTATCCTGTTCGTCTCGTAAAAGACTACCTTGGTGGTGTGGATATCGCAGAGGGTGAACTTGTCGTTTTGGAAAACGTACGCTTTAACAAAGGCGAGAAAAAAGACGACGAAACGCTATCAAAACAGTACGCTGCATTATGTGATGTTTACGTTATGGATGCTTTCGGCACTGCTCACCGCGCTCAAGCATCAACGCATGGCGTGGCGAAGTTCTCTCCGATTGCATGTGCAGGCCCTCTGTTAAGTGCTGAACTTGAAGCATTAGGTAAAGCATTAGATAACCCTGCTCGCCCAATGGTCGCTATCGTAGGTGGCTCAAAAGTATCAACAAAACTAACGGTATTAGATTCTCTATCTAAAATTGCCGATCAATTAATCGTTGGTGGTGGTATTGCAAATACCTTTATCGCGGCAGAAGGCAACAACGTTGGTCGCTCTTTATATGAAGCGGACCTGATCCCTGAAGCGAAAAAATTACTGGCAAACTGCCATATCCCAGTTCCGACCGATGTTCGTGTGGCGACAGAGTTCTCTGAAACTGCCGAAGCGACACTGAAATCCAGTTCAAAAATTAAAGATGACGAGCAGATTTTGGACTTAGGTGATGAGTCTGCTGAGCGTCTGGCTGAAATTTTGAAAAATGCCAAAACCATTCTGTGGAATGGCCCTGTTGGTGTCTTTGAATTCCCTAACTTCCGTAAAGGAACAGAAATCGTTGCTCGTGCTATCGCCGATAGTGAAGCTTTCTCTATCGCGGGTGGTGGTGACACATTAGCGGCTATCGATCTGTTTGGTATCGCGGATAAAATTTCATACATCTCAACTGGCGGCGGTGCTTTCCTTGAGTTTGTTGAAGGTAAAAAGCTGCCAGCAGTTGTGATGCTGGAAGAACGTGCTAAAGCGTAATTAATTTGTCATGAACAACAGGCTGCCGATGCAGCCTGTTTAACACAGGACCTTTTCAAATGTCTAAAATTTTTGATTTTGTAAAACCGGGTGTTCTCACAGGTGATGATGTACAAAAAGTTTTCGCAGTTGCCAAAGAAAATAACTTTGCATTGCCAGCGGTGAACTGTGTCGGTACAGACTCAATTAATGCCGTACTTGAAGCGGCAGCGAAAGTACGTGCTCCAGTTATTGTTCAGTTTTCTAACGGCGGTGCTGCTTTTATCGCAGGTAAAGGCTTAAAAGCGGAAGGCCAACAAGCGGCTATTTTAGGTTCCATTTCAGGTGCTCAACACGTCCATCAAATGGCTGAGCATTATGGTGTTCCTGTGATCCTGCATACTGACCACTGTGCACGTAAATTGCTGCCATGGATTGATGGTTTGCTAGACGCAGGTGAAAAACACTATGCGAAAACCGGTAAGCCTCTGTTCTCTTCACACATGATTGACTTGTCTGAAGAAACTCTGGAAGAAAATATCGAGATCTGTGCTAAATATCTGGCTCGTATGGCGAAAATCGATATGACGCTGGAAATCGAATTGGGTTGTACTGGTGGTGAAGAAGACGGTGTTGATAACACCGGTATGGATAGCTCTGCGCTGTACACTCAACCAGAAGACGTTGCTTACGCGTATGAGAAACTAAGCGCAATCAGCCCTCGTTTCACTATCGCCGCTTCTTTCGGTAACGTTCACGGTGTTTATAAGCCAGGTAACGTACAGTTAACACCAAAAATTCTACGTAATTCACAGGACTATGTTTCTGAGAAATTTAACCTGCCTCACAACAGCCTAGACTTTGTTTTCCACGGAGGTTCTGGTTCAAGCGCTGCTGAAATCAAAGAAGCTGTTAGCTACGGTGTTATCAAAATGAACATCGATACAGATACTCAGTGGGCAACTTGGGAAGGTATCCTGAACTACTACAAAAAGAACGAAGGTTATCTGCAAGGTCAGTTGGGTAACCCAGAAGGTGATGACAAGCCTAACAAAAAATACTATGACCCACGCGTATGGCTGCGTAAAGGTCAAGAATCCATGGTTGTTCGTTTAGAGCAAGCGTTCAAAGAACTGAACTGCGTTGACGTTCTATAATTGTGCTTAGGCTTGGTTAACCAAGCTAATCGCTAAATCAATCCCTCAGTAGGGTTATCTTACAGGGGGATTTTTGTATTTTTGAGCACTGAAACTAAATGTATAACAAGCTAAGATGGAAGTTATTATTTTTTATTTGTTATAAAGGAGATATTTGAGTGAGTCGATGGATCCAGAATTTTTTAATCGCTATTGTTGGTGTCTTATCAATAGGTTGTTCAGTGGCAGGTAACAACGATAGGCTCGTCTATAAATTTGAAAATGATGAGTTTATTTTAGAAAAAGAGTGTGTTTCTGTACTTCAATTGGGACATTCACAGTTAAAAAATGACTATGTTTTGAATATTGAGATCAATAGAACACCTAAATGTTCGGAAAGATTTAATTCTCTTCTGAGTAAAAATATTGGTAAAAAGGTATCTCTTTACTTCGGTGTAAATAAAATTTCTCAAACGTATATCGCAGGGGAAATACAATCTGAAAATGGATATAGACAGGCATTTTCGGATAAAAAAGTAATAAATAATATTTTAGAAAGTTATGGACGAAATGCTAAAAACTAAAAGAAATCACGTTGTACTTCTTTTAGTTTTATATAGTTAAATAATGAATTATTTAGGGAAGCTTATACTGACCGTGATAGGTACTGAATGTGATTTTATGCGTATACTTGCAGTTCCACCACCAGTAGCTTCAATAAGATAAGCTCCTGGTCCCACTGTATTAACCGTTTTCATTCTACTAGATATTGGATATTTAATCTCCACATCAAATGATGACTCTAAGTTTGATGAATTATTAAAATTAACTGTATACGAATGGGGAGTATTGGTAATTTCATTTGGCATACTTGTGAGGAGATCTTTCCACGCACTCCATATTCCTGGCATTGCAATAATACCTGTTGACTGTATAGGCCCTGAATAACCACATGGACCTTGTCTTTCCCTTGCGACTCTGGCTCTATCTAAACTCGCCATAATAATGCTTTTTTTCATATTCCTGAATTGCGCAAATCTTTGACTGTAAATTCTTAAAGCACCCGTCTTATCACCACTATTGATCGCTTTAATTAATTCTTGAAAATTTTTCTCTTTAAGGTACGGACAATTCTTTTCACCACAAACAAGACAAATATTGTTCTTTAATGCATCCTTGACTTCAGGCGGCAAGCTTGCTGGGATGAAGTCATGATTAACTTGTACATCATTGAACTCCCATGCTTTTGAATGTGGATCCCAGTGTGTATCAGGTATATGAGGTATACCACTATTACAATTATAGGGGGCGTAGTTAGGCCGAATAGGGTGTCTTTTCATTTTAATTTCCTTTTATTTATTCCATTAACTATTTAAATTTATTAGATATTATTTTCAATAAACAAATAAAATAGTAGCCATGAAATTGCATAGAGTAAATAAACGAAATTTGTTTATATGTCATAGGAAAGTGTAATCGTAATGACGTTTACGATGCAGCAAAAAAGCATTTATAACGAGCTTGGTGTTCCTTGGTGGAAACGGAGCTGCCATTGGTTGTGATGATTTTTGCTCCAAATCGATGAACGTAGTGTTTGTTTAATACGTATCTCATTATCAAGTTGAAAACTTAAATAGGTGATGAGCACTGTATTCGCATCTATCTGTGCACATTGGAAATTTTCGGAGTGAATTTCCAATAAATTATTAGCTTGGGTGAGGGCTAAAAGTGTCTCTGTTTTATCGGCGCTCACACCAGAGCGGCAAAATTCTAAAAACGCTGGGTGCAGAATATTTTCAAGAAATTCTAAATTATCTCTATTTGAATAATGATGTAGCTTTTTTTCTAGCGTGATTAGGTGATCAAAGAGTTTCTGCATATCATGTTCTTTATCAAAGTTGTTCAAGCTGTCTTGCCAACCGTTCTGCTAACACCTTAATCGAGTCGGAACTATCGTGGACATGCATCGCTATTTCCATCTCTTCGGCGGCGGGGAAACCTTCTTGCTCCGTCAGGATCCGATGTTGTGGTAACTTAGCGCGTAACGGCAGTAAGCTGATCCCAAGCCCATCAGCAATGGCACTTTGAATACCTGCAAGGCTTGAACAGGTGTAAGTTATATGCCAAGGGCGCTGTTCAATATCCAGTAAGCGGAACATATCGTTACGATACAAGCCATTTTCAGGGAAAACAATCAAAGGCAAAGAATCGGCATTTAAATACTCATTATTGGCGCTCGTTAGCCAACATAACGGCTCCGGCCAGCGATAATCACTCTTAAATTCCCCCTTGCGCTGCTTAACGATAATCAAATCAAGCGCTCCTTGCTGGTAGTATTGATATAACTGGCGACTAAGACCACTTGTGACCTCTAAACGAATATTGGGGTGTTCATGCATAAAAGCGGCGAGAGTCGGGGTTACTTGCCCTGAAGCAAAATCTTCCGGAAAACCTAAGCGCAGCGTTTGGATCACCGCATTTCCCGTGATTTTCATAAAAAACATATCGTTGAGCGCGATGATCTTCTTTGCATAACTGAAAAGTACTTCGCCGGTTTCCGTCAGTGTGAGCATACGATGACCACGGATAAATAAAGGCTGTCCAACCAAAGCCTCTAAGCGTTGGATTTGCTGGCTTAGCGTGGATTGAGTTGAGTTTAAATGTTGTGAAGCGACGGTGAAATTACCGGTTTCTGCCACAGTAATAAAGGTCTTAAGTAGAATAAAATTCAGCAATGTATTCATTTTATAGATACCTGACATTTAAATATTTAATTTTTAAATAGCATATATTTTCAGTAGATTAAATAGACGACAAAGGAGGAGCACAATGAAAAAATGGTGTTTAACGACCAAGTGGTTAGCTTATATGTTAGGTATTCTTAGTATGTCACTGATATTAATGGCCAAATCATTTGCACAAGTAGACTCATCGTCGTTGGTGACTCTTGCTGAAAAAGGGGATCTTTCTGGGGTGACTCAAGCCCTTAAGCAAGGTGCAAATATTGAACAGCGTGATTTACGTTTACGTACTCCTTTAATGGCAGCGACACATGCCAATCAAATCGAAGTGGCTCGCTTTCTAATCGAGCAGGGGGCTAACGTCAATGCCCGTGATGCAATCCAAGATTCACCTTATCTGTATGCGGGGGCCAGAGGGCTACAAGAAATTTTAGAGATGACACTAGAAAATGGTGCAGATCTAGCAAGTACTAACCGCTATGGGGGAACCGCATTGATCCCCGCTGCTGAACGCGGTCACGTGAAAACTGTGCAAACCCTAATTGATGCCGGTGTTAATGTTAACCATGTAAATAGACTTGGTTGGACGGCATTAATAGAAGCTATCATACTCGGTGATGGCAGCGAAAAATATGCCACGATTGTGACGCAACTTATCAAAGGCGGTGCTGATGTTAATTTAGCAGATGCGTCAGGCAATTCTCCATTGACGTTGGCAAAGCAGAAAGGATATAGCAACTTGGTTGAAATCCTTGAACGTTCAGGAGCGAAATAATGCAAGATAAACAATTTTTACAACAAGCTATTTCACTGGCTAAAGAGAATGTCAAAGCAGGTGGACGGCCATTTGGCGCCGTGATTGTGCGTGATGGCGCAGTGGTTGCAACAGGTGTTAATCAGATGCTTGAGCTGAACGATCCAACGGCTCACGCAGAGCTAATGGCGCTACGTCAAGCAGGCGAAACCTTAAAACGCACTCGGTTAGAAGATTGTGTGGTATTTGCGAGTGGTCAGCCATGCCCAATGTGTTTAGCTGCGATGCGTATGGCGGGGATTTCGCGGATTGTTTATGCGTATTCAAATCAAGATGCAGAGCCATTTGGTTTATCGACAGAGGCTATCGCCCAATCACTGAGAGTCGAGCCACAGCAACAACATGGGCTGACTTTTATTCAATTAAAACCCGAAAATGAGGCTCAATCCGCGCTTTATACTTTCTGGCGGGAACAACAACATTAATGGCTGGGCATAAAACCGCTTCATTAGGTTTGGTTATGACCATCGTATTAGTCGGGATCAATTTACGGCCCTTTATCACGGGGCCAGGTCCACTGATCGAGGGGATTATCCAAACTACGGGGATGACTTACCAAAGCATTTCATTACTGACGCTGTTACCGATGCTATTAATGGGGGTTGGCGCTTTAATTGTTCCTGCCTTGAACCAAAGGCTAGGTGAGCGAGTTGGGCTTAGCCTTGCGATGTTATTGTTGCTTATCGGCTCTTTATCGCGTCTATTTGTGACTAATGGAGAGCAGCTCTTAATCACCGCTTTTATTTGTGGTGTGGGAGCTGCGTATATTCAAGCGGTATTTCCGGGACTAATTAAATTACGTTTCCCACAAAAAATGGCCGCGATGACGGGGCTATACTCCGCGATGTTAATGGCGGGTGGGGCGATGGGTGCACAGTTGGCCCCGATACTTGCCAATATTTCTTGTAACGAGATGGCACAATCATGTACAACAGCCTCAGGACATTGGCAAATTGCTTTAGCATGGATGGCATTACCCGCTTTATTTGCACTAATCGCCGTTGTCGTTAATATCGATTCATCAGCCACGCATCAAAACCATGGGCGAGGATCGGTTTTTGTCTTTTTAGCGAAGCCGAGGGCTTGGCTACTCATGGTTGGTTTTGGCCTTGTTAATGCAGGATATGGAACGGTAGTCACATGGTTAGCGCCATTTTTTATTGAGCAAGGTATGAGCAGTGCTGATAGTGGTTCACTGGTTGCCTTACTGAGCGTGTTTCAAGCCCTCTCTGCTTTGTTAATTCCCATTCTTGCTTCTCACAATATTGACCGTCGATTTTGGCTGATTGTGACATTATGTAGCCAAATGATCGGGTTTACAGGGTTAGTGTTTTTCCCTCAGTTATTCGCTTTTTTGTGGGTTTGTTTAATCGGTATTGGGTTAGGTGGGTGTTTTGCATTGAGTATTATTGCTTCTCTTGATCATCTTCCGCACCCTGAGAGTGCGGGGGCATTAACCTCTTTGATGCAAGCTGGCGGGTTTATTATCGCGGCCTTTGGGCCTCTATTTGCTGCTTGGTTACATGAGGTAAGCCAAAGTTTTGCTTTGGTTTGGATAGCGCATATTTTGATGATCTTGATAACCTTGTTGTTATTTTTACGTCTTAATCCAAAGCATTACGCCAGATTATTCAATCTAAAATAATTGGCATTGCACAATTTGCAAATGATAATGATTGTTATTTTCTTATTTATTTGACAAGATAGTCAGTACATCGCCTTTGTTTCGAAAAAAATCATGCAGCAACGTTCTGAAGATAAACTTAATCAAGCGCATTCTAACCGCGAAGATTATACTGTTGGGCCTTTTGTGCGCATCAGTCGCGGTGAGTTTGTGATCCCACATGATCTGGGGATTAATGAAGAACAACAGGCAGGCCTGAAGTTAGTGGCCATACATCAAGGCGCAATGGGTTGTCGTAGCAGCTCTGGACATAATGTCGAGGTTAATTCACCCTCATTGATACTCTCTGGCAGCCAGAAAAATTACCAGCTATGCAACCTGTTTCGCGCCTGCCAACCGATGAAATATACGATGATCGATATTTCACCTGAATGGTTGGAACAACATCAATTAAAGTTACCTGAAAGCTGCTATCATCCAAGTAAAGCTCAATTATTACATTTTTCAATTCCTGCAAGTGTGCTAGCAATGACACAGCAGCTATTTGCCTGTCCTACTCATCCATCATTACATCAGCTCTACTTATGCGCTAAAGTGACTGAAATTACAGCGTTATGCTTAGATCACTTTTTACATGAGCCATCGCAAATAGCGCCTAAATTGCGTCAACGTGATATTGATAATTTGCAGATAGCGAAATCTATCTTAATGCAGGAGTTAGAATCCCCGCCTAGCTTGGATGAATTAGCGAAGCGTGTTGGTATGAATACTCGTAAGTTAACGCAAGGGTTTCGCCAACTGTTTGGTAATAGTATTTACGGTTGGTTGCAAGAGTATCGATTGGAAACGGCTTATCAGCTATTGAGCGTCCATGATGCGAATATTTCTACCGTAGCTTATCAGGTTGGCTATACTCCCGCTCACTTCTCCGTCGCTTTTCGTAAGTGCTTTGGCATCTCACCAAATCAACTCAAAAAACGTTAGTTATTGCCGGATAGCGATAGACAAAATCCGGCATTCGAAAGTATCCCACCCCATTAATTGCTAAATTGATAACAATTATCATTTAACTTTTTAGGGTAGAAAATGTTGTCCGTTCATAATGCTAAGCGCTTAAAAGGGCTAAAACTTGCCCCTTGCGCACTGTTTTTAGCAACTGCTCCATGGGCTTTATCAGCAGGGGCAGAACAAAGCTCGCAACCTAAGCATGATGTCATGCAAGTAACAACGACCTCCAGTGCTGATGACGATTATGTGGAGCCTGGCGTCACAACATTAGGCAAAATAGCCCTAAAACCAAGAGAAGTTGCACAATCTGTCAGTGTTATTGACCGAGAGCAAATCGAAAAGCAGAACCTACAAACCCTTGACGATGTTATGCAAAGAGCCACAGGGGTAACGAGTGCCCCTCACGTCAAGTTAACGACCGCCTACTATGTACGTGGCTTCCAAATTGACTCCTTTGAAATTGATGGTGTGCCAGCGTTGCTCGGTAATATGGCGAGTTCACCGCAAGATATGGCGGTGTATGAGCGTGTTGAGATCTTACGTGGCTCCAATGGGCTACTTCATGGAATGGGAAACCCTGCTGCGACGGTCAATATGGTTCGCAAACATGCACCAAAGGAAGATATGGCGAAACTCAGCTTAACAGCGGGGAGTTGGAACCGTTATCGCGGTGAAGCGGATGTTGGTGGATTACTCAATGAAGCAGGCAGTGTGCGTGGGCGATTTGTGATGGCGTGGGAGGATAAGGATTTCTTCTATGATGTATCCGATCAAAAAACACGTTTAATGTACGCGACGGTTGATGCGGATCTCACCCCTGATACTTTATTACGTGTTGGTGCACAATATCAAACTATCGATTCAGTCACCAATATGGCTGGCGTACCTATGGGGAAAGATGGTCGTGATTTGCATCTTCCGCGTAAAACCTACCTTGATGTGGATTGGGACCGTTTTAAATGGGATACCACACGCACCTTTGCTGCGATTGAGCACCAGATCAATGATGATTGGCAATACAAACTCAATACTGAATATCAACATGTTAATGCTCGCCTAATTTATGCAGGTGCATGGGGCAATATCGACCCTGAAACTGGGGATGGCGCCATGCTAATGGGGGGCGCTTATAAATTCCGCAATGAACAAATCAGTCTTGATACAAGCTTGAATGGTAAGGTTGAAGGCTGGGGGCAGAAGCATGATGTGATTATGGGGGTTAATTACTCGCATGCGAGTGAAAAGCAGTATAGCGCGGAATTTGACCCTTCACTGAATGTTCCCGTGAACGTCTATCGCTGGGATCCACACAGCGTACCTAAGCCTAATGTCGGGCCTTATAGCTCTCCAGGTGCAACGAAAACAACTCAAAAAGGCGTTTATGGTATGGGGCGCATTAAGGTTGTAGAGCCTGTCACGGTGATCATTGGGGCTCGCGATAGCTGGTGGGAATTGAAATCGCCAACGTCTAAATTTACTGAAAATGGCCGGATCACCCCTTATGGCGGTGTGATTTGGGATTTTGCAAAAGATTGGTCTTGGTATAGCAGCTATTCAACCGTTTATCAGCCTCAAACCGCGAAAACCTGGAGTGGTAAAATGCTGAAACCCGTTGAAGGGCAAACGCTAGAGACGGGGATTAAAGCGGGATTACTCAACGGTAGCTTGAACTTATCAGGGGCTATCTATCAGATAGATATCAAAAACAATCCTCAAGTTGACCCTGATCACCCGACGGGAGGCTTTGATAATTACTTTATTAGTGGGGGCAAAGTACGTAGCCAAGGTTTTGAATTAGAAGGTGTTGGCTATATTACGCCATTTTGGGATGTCTCTGTCGGCTACACCTATACAGACACCAAATATCGCGATGATAGCCAAAACAAAGGTAATGCCTACAACACGTTAACGCCTCGTCATATGTTACGTGTATGGACCAACTACGATCTTCCTTGGGATGAACGTAAATGGAGCATTGGGGGCGGTATGCAAGCACAAAGTGCTTATAGTACCACCAATGGCAATGTCACTTTACGTCAAGGGGGTTATGCACTCTTTAATACGCGTTTGGGGTATCAAATTGACGAAACGTGGAGCGCAGCGGTCAATGTGAATAACTTATTCGATCGCCGCTATTATTCAGGTCTTTTCTCTCCACAATGGAATAACCGTTACGGCGAACCTCGTAACGTGATGTTGACTGTAAAGGCTGATTTTTAATGAAATTAGTCAGTGCGATTTCCGTCATTGGCACTTTAATAGGGGGAGTTGTTCTCTCCCTATTATTCGTTCGCATTTACCCTTCGGATGATCTTCTAAACCGCTTGTATGGCGCTGTTTTTCTTGCCGTTTTTTGCACCATGGGGATGTTTGTCTACTGCTTTACCGCGAGTAGCTGGCGACAAATGTTATTACGCAGTTACGGATGGTGGCCGCTTCCTCTATTGTGGTTATTGCTGTGGGGGGGAGGACAATGAAAGTCCCACTGACGCGCAGAATGTCCGATCTACATCGTAGTGCGGGTGCATTTTTGGGCGTTTTTTTATTTGTGATTATGCTAAGTGGCACTTGGAGCTTAGGAAGTGATGCTTTACGTCTTTGGTGGAATAAAGCGCCCCTTTCAGGAGAACTCCTGCCGCTATCACAATTACTAACGTTACAGCCAGAGGCTGCATTGGTGCAGTTACCTCAATCAGCCAATCCTACCATCACTTTTTGCCTTGGGATGGGGCAGTGCGATAACAGCTATAGTGCCATTACGGGCCAAGCTTTAGCGCAGAATACTCCTGCAATGTGGCTGGTCACATTGCATAAAAACCTATTTATTGATTTTCCAGGACGTATTCTGATTAGCCTATTTGGTTTTGCGTTGGCAGTACTGTTAATTAGCGGCTTTATTATTAACCGCCGCAAGCTAGCTTCGATGATGCGCTTACCGCGTCGGCTGAATTTACGCTTATTTATTCATGATCTGCATAATTGGCTGGGATTATGGTGCTATCCATGGCTAATTTTATTTGCTGTGACAGGGGCGCTTTCAGGGTTAGGTGCGTTAGGAACCGTTGGCTTGGCATCAAGTGTAAGCCCTGATAATCCACAGTTGGTCATGCAGCAATTGATGGGGGGCTTTCGTAAGGTTGATAACCACCAAGTAGTTCTACGCGAGCATCAACCAGAGCAAGTATTCGAGTGGCTTAAACAAACTTATCCCTCTTTTACGCCACAAACCTTGATGCGCCAAGGCGATTCATTGGTGATTGGTGGAGTACACGCGGGGCAACCGGGTAGTGCCAACTTTGAGCAATATCGTTTTGATTTGAATGAAGGGCGGCTTGTTGGTGTTCGAGACTCCTCTGATCACGCTTTCTGGACTCGTGCTTTTATCAGTATTCAACCACTGCATTATGGCCAGTATCAATGGCTACCAAACGTCGAAACGCTATTTAGCGTTTTGCATTTTATCGCGGGATTTAGTGGCTGTGTCTTGGTAGCGAGTGGGTTGGCAATGTGGTGTTGGCGGCATGCAGCCTCGCGGATTGCCGGGGGGATCGTTGGATGCTGTGGTGGACTGTTGCTGTCAGTAAGCGCATTGCTGGTTGTGATGTCTCTGTCATTAACATTGCCAATAAGTGCTTTTTTCCTGTGCTGGGGAGGCATTTTTATCCTCTGTCTAGTGATTAAAAATGCTCGCAAGATGCTGATTTTAATTGCTGCTTTATCAACTTTACTCTTTTTCATCGCATTTATTTTCTCGTTATGGCAGCAGCCTGCTGGCTTTAACCGTATTGATGTCATGCTGCTATTTTGTGGCTTGTTTTTGTTATTAACACTTGGATGTGTGGCTAAGTTATCTGCGACACAAAAAAGTGGTCGGAGTGGATATGAAAGATCTGTTACAGAATAAACAACTGGTGATGACCTTAGGATTGTTATACCTCGCTCAAGGTATACCGATGGGGATTGCGATGGATGCTCTACCTACCTTTTTACGACATGATGGTGGTGAGTTAAAGGTACTCGCATTTTTGCCACTTGTGGGCTTACCTTGGGTAGTAAAATTTTTATGGGCATCTTTTGTTGATAACCATTGGGGAAAACGGTTAGGACGTCGTAAGAGCTGGATTATCCCTATGCAGGTTATCGTGACACTCACCATGTTTGCACTTAGCTTTATTGGTTTCTCTGTGGAAAATGCACTGGCTTGTGTTGTATTGCTATTTATTGCTTCTTTAGCGAGTGCGACACAAGATATTGCCACCGACGGTATGGCGGCAGAACAAGTCAGCGGCTCAATGCTATCAAAAATCAATGCCGTGCAGATAGCGGGCGTGATGGCTGGCTTTTTTATTGGTGGTGCAGGGCTGATGATTATGAGTGAGTCATTGGGTCAGCATATGGCATTAGCGATTTTGGCTTGTGTGCCGTTGTTAAGCCTGTTTTTTATTTCGTTGTGCCCATTAAAAACATCACAAGCCATTCAGGAAGATGAAAAAGCGAGCTTATTAAAAACCTTTAAGCGTCAAGGTGCACCTCGTCTACTGCTGCTAACCTTACTTTCTGCGGTGACCGCCGTTTCTGGTTTTGGTTTGGCAAAATTATTCTTAAATGATACAGGTTGGTCGCTGGCTCAGATTGGGAAAATGGGAATGGCGGGTGGCATGGTCACGTTAGTGTTAGGTTGTGGTGGCGGCGCTTGGTTGATTGGTAAAATCGGCGTCTGGCGCGCATTCTCATTTGGCCTATTATTCGCATTACTCTCATCGCTATTATGGACATTCCAGTCGATGAGCGGCGTATCAATGGCATTAGTGGCTACCTGTATCACACTTGGTTCATTATCTTCCGGTGTCACTTCTGTGGCGATTATGACCGCGGGTATGCAATTCGCTTCTCGCTATACGCAAGCAGGAACGGATATGACAGCAGTACAGAGTACTCGTGATATTGGTGAATTGGCTAGCTCAATGATGCTGGTGGGGCTAACGGCGGCGGTAGGCTATTCTGGCGGGTTTATGCTAGGGGCTGGTATTGCATTTGTTGCATTATTAGTCACCTTTTCTCACTATCGTTATATGAAAAAAATCGAAGCTTAATTGTCATCTTCCTGCCCACTCCTTGGGCAGGAATTGTTATTTAAAAGCGATAAGTAAAATCAACTGAAACCGTTCTACCTGGCGCAGGCATCAAGCTAAGCGCCATTGGATCAACATAGTATTCATTAGTGAGGTTAGTGACGGTAAGGTTGATATCCGCATTAGGGGTGAACTGATAATTAGCGTAAGCATCATAAGTCACGGTTGATAAATAAATTAACTGGGTTCCCGTCATCCCAACGGTATTCCATGAACGGTTTAACTTATGAGTAGGACCGCTATTATAGATACGGCGAACGCCAATATCTAAGTTGCGTTCATCAAGTAGCCTCACCCCAAGTGTTGTATTGATGCTGTATTTGGGTGGGTTAGTGATATTAACTAACGAGGTGCCAAAACCACCATTCACACAGTTTGGGGTATTAGGATCGCCATAAGCGTACTGACGAAAACGCTCAGCAGTTTTCGTATCACACGTTGTGGCTTCTAAATAGTAGTTACCCGATACATCAGCATAGAAGCGACCTTGATCATAAGCTAAGCTATATTCAATACCGGATGTTTTATAAAGATCCACATTCTCTATGAACCAAGAAGCGTTATTTGGGTGATAGCCTCGAGTGATCATGTCATGTAAGTCACTCTTAAACCAGGATACCTTAGCGGCAAGTTTATCTTCTTCGGTAAATAGTGAGTTTTGTACAGTTGATGCACCGATTTCAAGAACTTTGTTTTTCTCTGGTTTTAAATCAGCAGACGGCATTGAGGTCCAGTTGCCTAAAGTTGACTCAAAGATAGTTGGGTTCTTAACGGCTTCACTGTATTTAACATAGATTTGACTATTGTCATCAAGGTGAAATGCCAGCCCTACCTGTGGGCTGAAATCGCTTCCTTTCCGCTCAATAGGTTTGGTGTAAGCGTATTCTGTGGTGACTTCTTTTTTCAGATAACCTTTTTCCCCTCTTGGGTCAGGGTCATAACCATCAAAGTCATACTTTTCGCCAAGCGTTGTGTTTGCGTATGGGGTTTTCTTTAAAGAGTCTAACGTATAGTTTCCTTGTTCATCAGGCCACCACTCCATATACCAGCTTTCAGGCCATTTGGTGAAATATTCACCGTTTTTCTTTAAGCGAGCAAACGTGTACTCTTGAGTGCGAGATTTCGCCGCATAAGCGGTGCTGTTTCTATCTCTAACATGATATTCGGTATAACGCCCTCCAACTTGAACTGTTAACCAATTCACGGGTTTATATTCTAGGGAGCTTGATAAGCTATACTCTTTGCGAACACCACTGCGCAAGAAATAGTTTTTTTGCAGATTTTCTTTTAGGACAGGTGAATTAGGGCCAGTATCTTCATACTGGAAAGCACCACCAATTGTTAAATTAAACTCACCAAGACGATTTTCGAACGTTGAGCGGTTGGTTAAATTCACGCCATATCTATCCGCTTTAATATCGGATAATAGCCCTTGTTTGTACTCTTCACTTTGTGGGTCTGGACGCTGCTCAGTACTTTGATCGAAAACAGGAACGTTACCGATATTTGCATTGTACATACGGCTGACTGAGTGGGTATACCACAATTCAGAGGTCAAATTGACCCAATCATTATCCGGATCAAAATTGTGCTTTGCTGATAATGAATCAATGGTAATTTTACTCGGGATAAATTGATTAGATTCCCCTTTGCTATTGGGGGTTGTAATCATCGATGGCATGATTTCACCCCATTTAGCGTCATAACGGCGATAAATTAACTCGAGCTTTTGGGTATCAGTAAGCTCGCCAGCCCCTTTGACTAACCAAGATTCACTATGGCTATGGGTATCAAGAACCTCTTTTCCAGCAGGATAGGCGTCAATCACCGCGGCTGTTGTCATCCCCGTGCCACCCGTTGACGAATAATGGGCGTCACGATAGCGTTTCGCGCCGTTTTTACCTGCAAAATAGTTACCTTGATTACGGTAGGCGTAAGCTGCAAGTAATTGATAGCGATCCTGATCTGTTGCGATAGCGACACTACCAAAGCGGCTATTCATATTCGGCCACGGATTGGCGTCATTACTCTCTTTGGTTTTAGTATAAAAACCGGATCGTTCTGAGACCGTGTTATTGGCAAGCCCCCCTCTTAAACGTACCCCAAAAGTTTCACCTTTCGGAATAACATCGGCAGGTTGTAAGGTTGTGACCCGCACCGCTCCTCCGATAGCTCCCGCGCCATCTGTCGCAAGGGTAGGACCTTTGTCGATGGTAACATGGCTAATCAAGTCGGGGTCTAAATAGCTGCGTTGCTGTACACCAGCGTAACCACGGTAAACATCAATGGATTGCTGCGTACCGTCGACAATAACGGGAACGCGGCTTTGACCTTGTAAACCGCGAATATTGACATCTAACGCTCCGCCATTACGAATATCCCCAAGATGGACGCCACTGACGCCACGTAGAAAATCGGCTGCTGAATTACCTCGGAATCTCTCAACGGTTTTGCCATCAATATAGGACGAGGAGCCAAGCTGCAAATAAGGATATTCAGCATCTAGCTCCTTTTGTGATTTTGCGGAAACTTTGAGAGGGCCTAGTTGTGTTGGTTCTTGAGTTGCACTCTGTGCAGTCATCATGCCGCTTGCCATAAACGGACTCACACCAATCATTAATTGAAGAAGCCGAGTGACAGGCTTCATAGTGTCATTTTTCATAGCCATTATTGTTAAAGGTCAATCGGTAATGAGATTGTAAATAATAATTATTATCATTCAATAAAATAACTAAACATTAACAATAAAAGATAGATTTGTACTAATGTATTGATTTAGAAAAATTATAAACATGACTAATTTGTATTTAGGCAGTCAATATAATTACATAGTGTTTGTTGGGATATTGAAAAAAAGAAGGGTGACTGTATCGGTAGGAACATATTGCTTAGAAAGGACTTTCTTAGCGTTGGATCAAAAAGAGGGGCTATATCGCATAGCCCCTCTAAGCATATTGATGGTTTAATTCGTTATGCGGTTACTGCTAATGTCTGGTGCATAACTGGGTGGAATTTACGTTTGAAGTAAATTAACCCGTGACCTTCTTCTCTCACGATAATCTGCTTCATTTCAACCAAATAAACAGAATGCGTACCAATGTCTTGCACTTGGGTTATTTCACCCTCTAGGTTAGCAAGTGCATCTTTCAATAATGGTTGTTGCAAAATACCTTTATCCCAGATGCTCCAAGCAAAGCGCTCTTCCATTGTAGAGCCTTTCATTCCCGCGAAGTGGCACGCCATCTCTTCTTGTTCATGGTTAAGGATATTGACACACAGGCGGCCATTTTCTTGAAAGACCGCATTCATAGCGCTGTTGCGGTTAACACACACCATCAAAGTGGGTGGCGTGTCCGTGACTGAACAGACTGCTGTTGCAGTAATACCGCAGCAACCTGCTGTGCCATCCGTGGTGACTATGTTAACTGCTGCACCAAGACTTGCCATCGCATCTCTGAAACGCAGGCGATGTTCATTTTCTAAAGACATATTGACCTCCTGCTGCCGATTATTTCAGCAGCGAATCTAACTTATTAATATCGTTGTTGTTATGCAGGTGTGGGCGTTTCCAACCATGCTGATCGTAATCAGACAGGCAGCGGTCAACCATATCTGTCATTGCTTTCATATTACCCGAACCATAAGCATGGCGTAGACATTGCAGACGAATTTCGTCCTGACTACCCGCATAGTTGATTTCATAAAGCTCATGACGTCCGCCAAACTCGCTTCCAATCGCATCCCACATTAGCTTTAACACCTTGATACGTTCTACATGATCCATACCGTTAGAGCCACGCACATATTTTGCCAGATACTTATCGATTTCTGGGTTGTTCATGTCTTTCACACTGGATGGTAGATATATCAAACCACTGGTGACATTACTTTCTATGATATTCTTGATTTTCGTATAGGCCATTGGTGCCATTACGCGATAAGTTTGGATTGCTTGCGTATCTGGCAGATAGGCTCCGCCTTCCCAAGCCTTCGCTTCCGAAGTCATTGCATCGGTAAGTGACCAGAATAAATTACGCCATGCGACCACTTCACCTAAGTCTGCTTGTACACCACGGAAGTCGACAACTCCAGTACATTCAAGGCTTTTTTGCAGTAAGCCTGTAATGAAATCCAATTTAACCGCTAAACGCACGCAGGCTTGTAATGGGAACAAGCGAGCGAAACCACCTTGTACAGCCCAATTACGCGCTCTATCAAAATCACGATAAATTAATACGTTTTCCCATGGAATCAACACATGATCCATGACTAATATCGCATCATTTTCATCAAAACGGCTTGATAGTGGGTAGTCAAAAGGTGCGCCTGTTACGCCAGCAACTAATTCGTATGATGCGCGTGAAATTAGTTTCACACCATCAGCGTCCATTGGTGCGACGAACATCAGTGCAAAATCAGGGTTATCCCCCATCACTTGTGCAGAGCCGAAACCGATAAAGTTGTAGTGAGTTAGGGCGGAGTTAGTGGCAACCACTTTTGCGCCGCTGACGATAATACCTGCATCAGTTTCTTTTTCCAGCTTGATATAGACATCTTTTACTTCATCAGCAGGTTTATGGCGATCGATTGGTGGATTAACAATCGCATGGTTAAAATAAAGCCCACTTTCTTGAATACGTTTATACCAATTACGCGCGTTATCAGCGAATTGGCCGTAATATTCTGGGTTAGCCCCTAAACAACTGGCGAATGCCGCCTTATAGTCTGGAGTGCGTCCCATCCATCCATAGCTTTGGCGTGACCAATCAGCGATGGCGTCACGTTGTTGGCGCAGTTCATCGGCGCTGGTGGCGAAACGGAAGAATTTGTGTGTATAGCCGCCGTTTCCGGTATCTGTTCCCCAGCAAAGGCTGTCATGAGTTGCTTTATCATGGAGTGCATCATATAACTGTCCTATTGAAGCGGCTGAATTACGAAATGCTGGGTGAGTGGTGACATCTTTAACACGCTCACCATAGATATAAATTTCACGGCCATCTTGTAGGCTTTTTAAATATTCTTGGCTGTTAAATGGGCGTTTGGCATCTGAGCGAAAATCTTCTGGTTTCATGTCTACCTCGTTATCTCACAAACAGCGCCGGCGCATCATAGGGTACATATTTTCGCTGGCATCTGGATTATGTTAATTTTATGTTTATTTTGTGTTTCTTAATTGAAGCTTTTTATTTAAAAATAAGAAAGAGACTTTAGAAAGGATCGCTGGTACTTTTCGTTGAAAAAGAGAGTTTATGATAAGAATGTGATCACGGTAGTATTTTTAATATTAACAAATGATCGATACACTATGAAAATAATCATTATATTCAATAAATTAAAATTTATTAACTACTTAATGAGTTTAAATTTTACAGGATTTTTTGATAAAAAAACTACCAATAAAAATTGCTTTATCAGTGATTTTTAAAAGAAAAAGTACTTTTCCTAGGAAGAAAAAAAGGTGTGCTGATCTTTCTCTATCGAGAACCGATGACAATAATAAAGTTAACAAAAAGTTGCATTGCAAGACGTTGTCGGTGCTAAAACTTCTCTTAGGTTAAGCGTACTACAATAGCGAAGATTGAGTTTTCGATATGTAGCACGCTGAGTTCCAGTAAGAGAAGCGCTAGGCGATATGGTTTTTTTTCAATAAAAGATCTATCGATTCATTGATTAAGTTACCAATGTGCAAGTAGTTATCCATATTTCTATCGCCATTTCGAAAACAGATTTTAGATTTTATTTCTGAATACGAACCTAAAATACTCGTTGGCTGCTCTGTAGTATGTCCTTTTTGGGTGACAAATTGATGGTTTATAGGGAAGCTTATCAAGGAGGCTGAAATAAAGTTATCGGGGCATTTTGTTGAAGAAACGATCAGCAAGTTTAAGGACATCGAGGCGAGCTGGGCAAACAGTTCCTCTGAGCTATCCACCGTGACTATTAAGTTAATATTAGGGTCACTTGCTAAGACGGCTTCTGTAATGTAGGAGGCAAAATACTCTGGTAATGAATCAGAAATGCCAATATGAAAAGTTTTTATATTATTATTTGTAGATTGCTGTGCAATGGCTTTAATTTCTTCTATCTCTTTTAAAATAATCTTGCTGTGCTCTAAGATTTGTAGACCCAAAGGTGTAAAGTTAACCCGACGGGTGGTTCTTTCTAGCAGAAAACAGCCGAGTGTGTTTTCTAGTTTACCAATCTGAATACTTAAGGTTGGTTGAGCTACATTGCAATATTGAGCCGCTTTTTTAAAGTTAAGAAACTTACCTAATGCGTTTAAATACTCGAAATCTCTAATATTCATTTTGTTGCCTCTGCTGTGGTTTAAAAATCAAATTTCGTTGTTATTGTCCATTGCTTACATGACTGAGAATGAGTACTAATAAAAATTAAACAAAAATCATTAAAGTAATGGGATAATAAAACATCTGTTTTCAATGAAGTCAGTTTTACTTAGCTGATGACTAAACTCATTCATAATGAAATCTCGAATTAATCCATCATTGTTAAGGTATTACATAGGAGATATCATTATCAGATAAGTTTATTCAGACAGAGGTAAAATATTTCTCAATACGACCCATACTTTTTTAATAAAAAAGAATTAGCATGATTAATTGTAATCTTCTTATTCTGTTAGCAATAAAAATCCAATCCTGATTTTTAAAGTTGTTATATCTATTTGAATAACAAACAAATATAAAAAATAAAGAACAAGATCTCGCATTAGGCATATAACTAAAAATCAGACTAGCGATTGGATTTTGTTGATTCATAAAATCTACCCTATAAATAGGCGTTATGATTAAACAGTTTCTACCGAATCTTTCAACCAGCGATGAAACTGTGAGCCAAATGTTTGATGCTGACGACTATATTCAAAGAACGCTTTCATATACCCCATTTTATCGCCACAATCATGAGAACGCCCCTTTATGTGATAACCTTCGATAGCATGGGTTTTCAGAAGCATGGATAATGCATCCGTCAGTTGGATTTCATTACTCTTACCAATAGGTGTTTTTGCCAGCAATGGCCAAATCTCTTTACTTAAAACATAACGGCCAACAATAGCTAAGTTTGATGGCGCACTCTCTTTATGTGGTTTCTCTACAATCGCATAGATATTATTAAACTCTCCGCTATGAGTAACCTCATTATGGCAATCTACAATCCCGTAATTTTCGACATGCTCGATATTGACTTGTTCAATTAATATTTGGCTTTTTCCTGTCGAGTAAAAGCGGTCAATCATTGCGGGTAAATTATCAGATGCGTAATTACAAGCATATTCATTAATAATGACGTCTGGTAAAACAACAATAAAATCATTATCACCAATAAAAGGCTGAGCACATAATATCGCATGGCCTAGACCGCTTGCACAGCCTTGTCTAACATGCATAATTTTTAAATTTTCAGGGCAAATACCATTTATTTCATTGAGTAATTGCTCTTTCCCTTTTTGTTCTAATAACGATTTTAATTCAAAAGAGGTATCAAAATGATTTTCAATTGAATTTTTAGATGAATGAGTAACAAATATAATTTCATTGATACCCGCCATATAACATTCTTTTATTATGTATTGTATAATAGGTTTATCTACAAGAGGTAACATCTCCTTAGGTATCGCTTTTGTTGCTGGTAGCATGCGAGTACCTAACCCCGCAACAGGTATGACAGCTTTCAACATATATAATCCTTGATAAATAAAATATTTATTATAATCTTTACTTGTTGAGTGTAGTTTTCAACTAAGTACGGTTTTAAATTTTATTAGTTAAAACAGCTATATAGTTAAACCTAAATACATTTCTTTATTTGATTTCCTCCTTGTTTTTTCGCATGGTATAAGGCTATATCGGCATTTTTTACTAAACTCCCTAAACGCTCACCATCACGCGGGTATTGTGCAATGCCGACACTAATATTGATATTCGATACTTCTCCTTCTAAATGGCAATATGAACAAGTCCCCATAAAGTGAACCAGCTCCCAAAAGATAGATTCTGCATGATGATGATGTATGTCATTCACCATTAACACAAATTCATCGCCACCTAATCGAGCAAAAATAACCTCACTCGGTAAGTGTTTTTTTACATTTTTAGTGAACTGTTTTAATAGTCGATCACCATAACCATGACCAAAGGTATCGTTTATTTTTTTAAATTTATCAATGTCAATAAGCGCCAAATAGCATTCTGTTTTACTATTTTTGGCTAATTTAAGAGCTTCTTTGCCTTTTCTATAAAAACCATATCTGTTTAATAGTCCAGTTAGAGGGTCATGGTATACTTGGAAAGAGAGTTTATTCTTAGCTGCTATTAGCCTTGTTACTTCAGATAAAATAAGACAGTAATGATAGACATTGTTGCTATTTTCTTCTATCTCCATTAATCTAGCTATAAAAAATATTTTTTTATTTTCTTTAGTTATAAAAATAATATCTTCAGTGTTACTATAATTAGAAATAAAATCAAGACTGTTTTTTTCTAAAATCAACTGATTATTTATTATGCTTGGCTTATATCCAATAACATCTGCATGATTGTAGTTGTAAGTTTCTAAGAAACGTTGACTAACATATGAAACTCTTCCATATATATCAATTAATAAAAAAAGACAGGTTTGACCAATGATTAAGTCCAATGAGATTTTTTCATTTTTTATTGATAACTCTTTGGTTTTATTAATCATGATAATTTATATTTGATGAATCTATTTAAATAAAGCATAACGAAATATGAAAATATCTTCAGTTGCATTTTCATTCCACAATACAGGCACTGATTTATTACCACCTTGCGATGTTAACCACTGAGTATATAAGCCTTCTAAAATACTAGCGCTAGCTCGACGCCATTTTTTATTGACCGATTTAGGCGCGTGAGGCCACGCACAATGCATAATAAGCAATTCACTATTTGCGGGTGCCATTTTAACAAACCCCCAATTGAACACTTCTAGAACAGTATTAATATTTTTTTCTAATTGACTTAATGTACTTGAATTCTCAATAGTGTGTAATTCACCAAGCTGTTGCCCAATTCGCCGTAGCGTTTTACAGCCTTCATTAGTTTCACCTGACGAAAACTCATAAAATAAAAAATTAATTAAATCATGCCAGCCTGTTTTATAACCACGTTGTAAGTAACTATCTTGGTCAAACATCATTTTTATTTTCCTAGTATATCTTTGTCGAATAAATATTTAAAGTAAATATTAGCTTTTGTCTCATCATAATTACCAAAAGTATTATAACTAACATTCGCTCCAATAAATGAAGATGGTGATATTTTATAGTTAGTCTCTACGCCAAAAGAATAACTTATGCCATTTTTACTGCTCTTTTTATAGTGAGTATCTATATATTCATCATTATCTGTGTAACTGTTTAATTCATCTTGTAGTTGTCTATCTGTAGGGTAATAATCTGCACTTTCAGTCGTGTACGATTGATATCCAACAGTGGAGTTTAATTTTACTGATAAATTATCTAATTTTTGCTCATAAGAAATAGGCAATGAAACTGCAATATATTTCTGTGGGCTGAAATACCCTGCATGCCCTAATGTATAATAATTAAGATTTTTATCAAATCCCATATAATGAATATTAGCGCCTAATTTTAGAGTTTTATTATTTTCATTTATTCCATAAATATAAGAGCCAGCATTGAGATCAACAGATTGGTTATTAGGAACGTGGGTACCAATATACTTATTAGCGGCAACTTTGGCATAAGTATCATAATGGCTATTATCCCATGCATATTGTGCTGACAGCGTATTGCGTGTCACGGCTCCCCATGTTCTACCTGTTACACTATCTTTAAGCCCACTGTACGAAAGTTGGCTATCAGTTACCGCTCGCCGTTCGGCTGCTAAAGTTAATTGGCTATGTGGTGAGGTGTTAATTGACCATTCAGCTCCGCCAACTAAGGAAACAATTAAGCCATCACTATTGGTATGCCCGAAATCCAATTGAAAGTTATCGCCTTTCAATAAAATATTTGATTCTAAGCCTTGAATTGAACGGCTATTAATTTCATCGGCATGTACATTAGCGCGTGAAGCACTTTCAACTAGGCTACGGCGATTGGCTCTCGTTAACGCTCCACTGCCCACAAGGCTGGCATTTTCAGCGGGAGTTTTGCCTGAACTAATAACCGAAGGGGATACGCTCAGCGCTAACTTAATATTATCAAGCAGTGGAAGAGAGAGTGTGAGGGTCTCTTTGATTTCGGTAAATTTGCTTAATCCTGACTCCCCTGAGTGGCTGTTTACCTGAATGGTATTATTCAATGCGACAGATGTTTTTTGCTGTAAATCTGTAAGCATCATTTCAATATGGTCTAACTGGGCCTTTTGGCGAGGATTGTGCTGAGTGTGCATGAGTATTTGCCCAGCTAATGGGTGATTTACTGGTAAATAAGTTGGCTGTTCTTGCGGCTGAATTAATCCCCATTGTGCTGTTTTTAATAATTTGAGTGCTTGGGTATTATGACCTTCCAGCTCAGCAAGGCGAGCCGACAAAATCAGGTAATCGGTTTTGTTGGTTGCCTTGATCTCTGCAAAATATTTTCTTGCTGCCACACTGTCGTCATTGTTAATCGCTAGATCAACTAAGCCTATTAATGCATCCTGATTTTTAGGGGAAATAGCTAATAGGTATTGATAAACATCACTCGCTTGCTCGGGTTGATCATTTGATTGATAAACTCGGGCAACAGCTAATAAGAGTTGGCTATTATTCGGATCATTTTTTATTTCTGGCGCTAATATTTCCCAAGCTTCGTTGAGATGACCTTTTTCGCGAAATAAATCGGCTTGTTCGCTGAGGTAGCCCGCTCTAATGTGATTTAACTCTTTTTCGCTGGTTGTGGCGAGTAAAGCCGGGGAGTTCATCAAGCTCTCTGCTTCTGCAAAGTATCCTAAGCGGCGTAAGATAAGGATTTGCTGTGTATAATCTTTTAGGCTTCCTTGTGGTTCAACGGATAGGTTTTGATGGATCACATTTAGCGCCATTTGACTATCACCCGCATCTATATATAGCTGAGCAAGGCGGCCAATATCGGCTGGGTTCTGAGGTAATGATTTAATATTTATTTTTAGGGTATTTAATGCTGCATTGTGATTCCCACTATCAATGTAGTGTTGGGCAATATCAATTTGTTGATTAAATTTAGCGCGATGTTTAAGCTCAGTTATTTCTGCCGTTTGTGATCCACTAGGAATTTTATGAATTAAATTCAATACATCCTTCCAGTGATTTTGCTCGCTTGCCAAAATGATCGCGCTATGCCAAGTTGCAGGTGAAGGATAGGTTGCAACCAAATTATTCATCACTGCATTTGCTTTATGATGATCACCTTTTTTAAGTAGCAGTCTGGCGTAATCGAGGTGCAGCCAAGCATTTTGAGGATCTTTATTAATGGCTTGTGTGAGAATATTTTCCGCTTCATTCACTAAGCCATTATTAAGTGCTTTTTCTGCATTTTTTCGGTATTGCTCACTGAAATTTATTTTTTGCTGATAATCATAGCGCTCAGTAGGAGAGAAGGTTTGTAATAATAGCTCTAATTCTTGATATTTTTTTTGTTCGTTAAATAACCAGACTAGCTGCTCTTTCACTGTTTTATTATTAGGGTAGTTTTGATGAAGCGTCCGATATAACGACTCTGCGCTAGCATAGTCTTTTTTATCACGATAGGTTTGTGCTAGTAATAAATTGAGAGCAAGTTGCTGCTGTGGGTCACTCACACTGGTACTTTTAAGTAAGCTAATTGCGTGATCAAATTGCTGATTACGCGCTAATTGTTTAACTCTATCTAGTTGCGAATAGTAGTTAATATTTTTGATATCTTTTAACCATTGGGCTCTTTTATGATCCGTTGTGTTATTAGCCGCTTCACTTAATAACTTCTCTGCTTCTTGATAGTTTTTTTGACGGAGCGCCACGTAACCCAGACCCGCAGTGGCATCGATATTTTTAGGATCATTTGTTAGCGCTTGTGTGAATTTTTGCTTTGCTTGTTCAAGGCTACCTCTATTTAATAGCGTAAATCCAGCACGAATATCACTGTTACCAATGCGATTGTTATAGTGTTCCATTACAAGGCTATCATTTGGTGATAAATTCATAAAATGCTGGTAAGCGGGCAGATCTTTTTCATCGGGTTGTAACCACAGTAGTGCTTGCTTCAATGAATTAACCACCGCCTTATCTTTATTTTCGATCTGGATGAGCTTTTGAATTCCCTCTCGCCTTGTTTTCTCTTGATAGGTTAATACCGTTGCAAGAATACGCTGTACCTTCTCATCTGATGGTGTTTGCTGTGCTATTTTTCTTAGCTCAGCGATTGCTTTTTCTAGGTGTTTTTTACTGCCAGCGAGTGTTTCATAATATTCAATCGCTAAGTCACCACTAGGTGGATTATGTGTAAATAATTTGTCATACGCCTGTATTGCTTGTTCAATCTGACCTTGTGTTGCAAATTCTCGGGCTTTTTTGAGTATCTCATCGGAACGATTTTCACGGGGCGAAAACTGGGCTAATTGTGAAAGCCGCTGATCGTCTGGGGCATATTTTTTGAGTTTATTAACCCAGAGAGCCGCTTCTTGTTTTTTACCTTGCTGAATTTTGTAATATGACATTAGATATAATGCTTCAATATTATATTGCTCAATGGCAAAAACTTTACTCAGCGCATCGTAAGCAAGGTCATAGTTAGATTTACTGTGCCAATAATTGGCCTTTTCTAATAGAACTTTAATGGCTGTTTCATTTTCTAATGATCGAGCTAACGTCGATAGTGGGTATGTACCACAGAGCAAAGTAATAAATACTTTTATTAATAAGCTATTTTTCATTTTATTTTTTCATCCTTGATAGACGTTTGGATTCATGGTTTTTTAATCTTTTAAACAAATACAAACTCATAAGGAATAAGGTGGTAAATAACATAGCCATTAATAGAAATAAATGTTGGCTAAAAAACCAAAGGACTAATGTGTGTAGCGGTAATTCGCCTGATAAAAATGATGCATTAACTCGCAGAACCTTAACATCATCAAAATCATTAAATAGCAAGATATCACCCGATTCGAGTTGTTGTCTTCCAGGCTTATCAATATCATCATGGAGTTTTTTCAGTTGTTCACTGTTAGTCGCAGTTAAAATGGTCACGACTTTGTTGCTAGACCAAGGTGATGGGAAACTGAGTAATCCTCGCCATTTTTGTGAATTTATTAAAATATTGTTTGCTTCTTCAAATTGATTTTTCCATTCTCCGAGTAGAAGCAGTTTCAGTTTCTGCAATAGAGAAGGGGGAATGACTTGTAATTGCCCATAACTATAATGATAAGAGGTATCTTTTATTAGTGGCTTGAATGCTGCGATCTCTTTTAATTTAGAGATTGCAATAATATTCGAACTCGTGAGTTTTAAATTATTTTGTGGTTTTGTTGTATCAGTGAGTATGGTGACCTGACTAACCGGAAAGCCAGTAATGCGTCCTGCTTTTTCCATTAAATGAAGCATTAATGCGATTTCTTCTTTAGCTGGATTTTTGGTTAATAAAATTACGGTATCTGATAAATCGGCATATTTCGTAAATGGGAATAGGCCATTTAAAAACCAAGCCGTATTTGGTAGCTCCCCAAAATTGGAAATATTACTGAGATCAAATGTAGAGCTAGACAATATTTGATTAACAATCTCACCATTATTACGGATATTACAAGGCGTTTCTTGATGCGGTGTGATATTAAAATAAAAGCTTAGTCTGTTTTCACCAAATAAGCTTGCGCTATCAAGATAAAGTGTTGTGCTGTTGTCGTGGTTATTAGTAAAAAACTCCGTGATTGGACTAATAATGCTGTGTTTTTGAGCAGAAATATTTTTTAAAAATTGATAGTTCAATGCGATAGTTAGCATCGAATGCTTCATATCAATCCAATTTTTACCATCAAACGTATAGTCTATTTTCACGGGGATTTTGTTCCCTGATAACATGAATACATCAGGTGGAAGGCGAAAAATAATGTTTTTCTCTTCATTCCAAAACAAGCGGGATTGCAGGGCGTCGCGACTTTTAATTATTTGGCTGAAAGTGATTATTTTTTTCGCCGAAAGCCAGTTAGGGGCATCATAAGCTTGCCGTTTTTGTACATGATAGTTGGCGATAGCCATATCGCTGCTGTCAGGTAAATCAGGTGTAAAGAGTTGGTAAGCGGCCTGACGCAGCTCATGTGCATGACGTCCACTAATGACCAAGATTTTGTATTTCTCGTTTACAGGGTTATCTATAATTCTGATATTTGGGCCTTTAGCCTGATTAAAGGAGATCCCTGAAATGGTCTCATCCGCCATTGTGAATAAAACAGCATGCTTTTCCGGTAATTCATCAAGATAAACATTGAAGTGGTTCCCTTTTTCCCCACTTTTGATGCCAAAAATAGAGGCTACAATGGCAGAGGCCATTAAGGTATCTGGGGTCGGTGAAGCGGCATAGATAAAAGCAAGTTCATTGCTATTCATTTTTAAAGGATCTAAAAATGGCCGAGGAAAATCCATGAGTGATTTACGCGTATTCATTAATACCCCTTTTAATGCCATTGAGGTTAAAGGGGAAATCTCAAGATTAAGATCTTTTAAGTCTGGGCGCTGGCATGTCCACTCATTATTAATGATGTCATCATTACTAATGATCTGAAAGTTTAAATTGTTCTTTGAAGAGAGAATGGCGTTTGGCACTTTTAAAGTAAAAGTCGATTTGTTTTCATGAAGTTGAGATAACGGTATCGAACCTAAAGACTGATCATTTAGCGTTATTTGTAAATTATCCTTTTCGATATTTTCAGTTTCTTTGATTGAAATGATTAAGCGTATTTCTGCATTTATAACAATAAAATCATAGGGCAAAGTAAAACTAATACCAGATTGGAGTTTATCACCACTTAAGGTCAGGCCGTTTATGAGGCCAATTTTTTTCAAGGTAATTTCTTCAGCAGTAGTGTCTATAACATCGCTATTTTTTATTAGCCCATTATTTAATATAAAGTCTAATGGCGCAGAAACTTTTTTCTGTGTATCCACTCTCTCTACGGCAAATGCGGCCGTATGACTTATTAATAACGCGTAAGCGATAAATATTAATTTCAGGCGGTTAAACATGATGCTGCTCTTTACTATTTTGTTTTGAAAGCAAAATGGAATTATCCGTGGCCTTCTTATCTTTACGGATAATGAACAATTCAAATGCACATTGCAGCACGTCGATAAATGACCTTAATGGTTTGTCGTTTGCATGTTTAGGTTTAAACCAAGCATCTGCTCGAGTTAATACAACACGTACAACATCACGTCGAATAGCATGAGTTAAGTGAGCAAATTCCATTCTTAATTGCTTATTATCAATCCATGCTTGCTGGATCGGGATAAATGCTCTTTCTTTGCCTATACCAATGGCAATTTGTGTAATAAATGTCTGTGTAACATTATGCTCAAATGGGAAGTTAAGTCTTGCCCCACTCATGGAGAGATCAATGGATTGAGTTTCTATAACGCTATTATCAGAAAAATAAACGGTCACAGGGATTGATGCAGGAACCCTCGTGGCTCGACGTAACTGTTTGGTCTCTTTTGCTACCGATATAGAAGCGAGGACAATCAGTAAGCTATAAATACCCCATATAAGGTTAATCACAATGACACCGTTATCAATATAATGATATAGATCCATAATCCATTTGAATAAGGCAATCCCAATTGCGGCGACTAAAAGTACGGCGACAATAAGGAGCGGGCGAACGGCCGTGTGATCAAAATAGTTTTTATCTGTTAAATCACCTTTATCAGTAACATTAAATTTACCGAGTTTTGGCGATATTAAGCTCATCAATGTTGGGAGTATTAAATGAAAAGCCATCACTGTTTCATAAATTTCCCCCCAGAAAGAATAGCGATAGCTACCGACAAGTTTTGAATTGACATAGTTAGAAGTAATCAAATGAGGTAGCGCATAAGAAAATATGAGTGTTGCGGATGATGAGATAATATTTAAATCAAATAGAATAAAAACCAAAGGGGATAAGAGGAAAATCGCTCGAGGTAGCCCATACTGAAAATGTAGCATGGCATTTAAATAACAGATACGTTGTGTAAATGTCAGACCTTTACCTAATAGCGGGTTATCGACGCGAAAAATCTGTGTCATGCCTCGTGCCCAACGTATACGTTGGTTAATGTGCAAAGTTAAGCGTTCAGTCGCTAAACCCGCTGAAAGAGGAATATCTAAGAAAGCGGTATTCCATCCCTTACGCTGCAATTTAAGGGCCGTATGGGCATCTTCGGTAACCGTTTCTACCGCAAATCCATTTGTCTCTTTTAAGGCACTACGGCGAATTACCGCACAAGAGTCACAGAAAAACGCGGCATTCCAATTATCGTTACCTTGCTGCACTGGACCATAAAATAGCGCACCTTCATGCGGCGCTCTTTTAGCCGCACTTAAATTACGTTCAAAGGGATCTTTAGAGTAAAAATAATGGGGGGTTTGGATCAAAGCGAGTTTTTCATCGACTAAAAATGCCCCTACTGTTGCTTGTAAAAATACGCGTGTCGCTACATGGTCGCAATCAAAAATACAAATCAGTTCACCATGCGTTTTTGTTAATGCATGATTAAGGTTTCCTGCTTTTGCATGGTTATTATCAGGGCGGGTCATATAGCCAACTTGAATATCTTCAGCTAACTGGCGAAACGCATCTCGCTTCCCATCATCTAATATATAAATTTTTAATTTATCTTTAGGATATTCGATACACTGTGCAGCAAGCGCTGTATCTTTGACGATATCAATACTTTCATTATAGGTTGGAATAAATAGATCAACCGTTGGCCATAATGAAGTATCTTTCGGTAAGGGGGCGATCGTTCTTTTTAATGGCCAACAGGTTTGAATATAACCGAATAATAGAATAGCTAATGAATATAGTTCCGCAATAAATAGTAATGATCCTAAAATCAGCTCAATATAAGAATCAAAATAAAGGGTCGTTGTTGCCCGCCACCAGATATAACGAGAAGTACAAAGTAGTGATATTAATATCAAGGCAAGCTGTAGCTTTTTATTTTTAAATATTCCAATAAAGAATGTAAATACAATTAACACGCCTCCTAATAGAAACTGTTTATCACTATCTAGAGGAATGATAATTAATAAAATAAATAATAATAACAAAAGTATAGACGTAACGATTTTGAGTGTTTTTTGCATATCACTAACTCATAATGAGGTTTTATTATACTATAGGTAAATGAGTATTTTATTTTTTACTAATACTTGAAAAGAGTTCACTCAGTATAACAAGTTGCTCCGTATGAGAAGCTGAGTCCGCTGTATTATGGTAGTGATTATTTTTATAATTAAGGAAATGAGAAAACTCATTAATTGTTGAGTAAGACTCATTTGGTTGGGTTGGCTGGGGCTGAGTCGTTGATTCAGAAACCACTTCAATTTTCTCAGGTAATGGGAGTTCTTGCTTAATAGCCATATTAGATAATGGCTGTTCATCCTTGGATTGAGTGGTTTCTTCAATTTCAAGGAAAGAAAAATTATCCATTTTAAGCTGACGGCTTAATGAATTTAAATCATCGTACATAGTTAACCTTCACCCTGAGAATAACAAACACCATTACACGTAGAATGAGTGATTTTTACCATGGTCTTTTAGGTAAATCATCTTATTTTGATATAATATTTAGTTATAGAATTAAGTGAAAACACCTAATTGATTAATATGTAAATAATCTATAGAGATACGTTATATAACATCCTGATTTAATTTTAAAATATGATGTAATTGTGAAATTTGAATAAATAGTAATTGTTAATTTATTTTATTTTAATAGTTATTATTAATAAATAAAAATGACAATGAAAAATAGAAAATACGCATTGATTATTACTTATAGATATTAGTAATGAACAATTTATAAATAAAGCAGTTTATTAAACATTTTTATTATGGTTATTGCGATAAATAGCAGAGAAACGCGTTAATAGACAGCGTTAAAATTTTCAATAACCACGTGTCATGATTAAGTTTAACTATCATAGATTAGTGGATATTTTTATCTCGCCATTGGCTAGGGGAATCCCCAACTAAACGGTTAAAGAAGCGTGCAAAGTAAGCCGGATCTTTAAATCCAAGTTGGTAGGCTATTTCTGATACAGGGCTGTCACAAAACAATAGCATACGTTTCGCTTCTCGTAATATGCGGTCAAAAATCAGGCGCTTGGGGGGGCGGTTAGCGAAACGTCGGCACATATCTTTGAGACGAGATTCGGTAACACCCAGTTTGTCTGCATATTCGGGAACAGAAAGGTGCTCATGGTAGTGTGAATCAATAAGCTGGTTAAAACGTTGGAATAGGCGATGTTCTCCTCTTACACCACTAACTGGGTGGTCATCAAGGGGAATTGAGCGTAATAGGAAAGTAAATAGCGCTTGAGCTAAAGAGGATAATACCTGATCGCGTCCGGCGTAGCTATTGGCCGATTCGCGAGCCATTAGTGCCCAATAGTGATTAAAAGTTTCAAGGTCATCGGGTTTATCAGCAACGGACAAACAAATCGCAGGAATAGAGACTAAATCAGGGTTAGCAGGGTAAAGTGATTCTAATAAAGGGATGATTAAATCTTGGCGAACGGTCAGCACGTGCCCATCTGTATCTTCTTGAGTAAAAAAGGCATGAGGAACAGAAGGCGGCGTTAGAATAAATAAAGGGGCTTGGACTGAATAACGTAGGTCATCAAGTTGTAATGTGATATGACCTGTTTCAAGGTAGTGCAACTGAAAAAAGCCATCATGTCGATGTGCTTGCATATCACGGCCAAAAAAGGCGGCCATATTACCGAATGTTTGGTAATGAACATCATCATTCCCTTGTGTTTCATCATAATCTTTACTGATATCAATATTGGTTATTAATGATGACACCACATTCTCCCTTTACTCTGTTGGTTTCGAGCCGCAATACAGAGGATTGCGGCTCGACTATTTTGTTATCTTTGAATATTACGGTGTTGCTCTAGGACGTGAGCTCTTCATGGGAATAAATGCGACTAATAGCGCCCCAACGACCAACAACCCAGCGACAAAGTACAGCCCTGAATTGAAGCTACCTGTTTGGTCTTTTAGCCAACCAATCAGTAGTGGGCTGACCGCTGAACCAATATTACCTGTTGCGTTGATAACAGCAATACCAACAGCACGAGCACGTAAACTGATGGATTGGTCTGGCGTGGTCCAGAATACAGCCATTGCGGTAAATGAACCTGTCGATGCCATAATGATACCAATTAATTGGATGACAGGATGATGTGTCAGTGCCGCTAATACCCAACCTGCCGCTGCAAATAGGTAGGGGAGTGCGGTGTGCATTTTACGTTCTTGTAATCTGTCAGAACGCCGGCTCCAATACACCATACCAAGTATAGTACAGAACTGAGGGATAGCCGTCAGTAGGCCTATCATGGCGTTACTACTGCCTTCATTAAAGCTCTGCATAATTTGTGGCGTCCAGATATTAATGGCACTGAGCGTATTGGTCAGGCAGAAATAGGCCACGGTATACATTAAGACAACAGGGGTAAAAATCTCTTTCCATAAGCTAGTATTCTGTAATGCTGTATGGCTTTTCGAACCGTGCGGCTGAACCAATTCTAACTTATCTTGCTCCATCATTTCTTGAAGACTCTCTTTGTCTTCTTTCGTTAGCCATTTTGCTTTATCTGGCGAATCATCAAGGTAGAACCAGACCAGCACGCCTAAGATCACTGAAGGGAAACCTTCCAGCAGGAACAGCCACTGCCAGCCTTTTAGGTTTAAAATACCATCCATTTCGAGGATGTAACCCGATGCTAGAGAACCAAATGCCATTGTGACAGGCATGGCCACCATAAATAAAGCGTTAGCACGGGCGCGGAAATAAGCAGGAAACCAGTAAGTTAAATAAACTAAGATACCCGGTAAAAAGCCAGCTTCGGCGACGCCGACTAGCATCCGCAAAATATAGAGGCTTGTCGGGCCTGTTGCGAACATTGTGGCTGTTGAGGCGATGCCCCACAGTACCATGATGGTGGCAATCCAACGGCGGGCGCCCACAATACCCAACATAATATTGCTAGGTATCCCAAAAATAACATAGGTTGCATAAAATAGTGTGGCAGCAAGGCCAAACATCGTTGATGTCAGACCAATGTCTTTCCCCATAGTCAGACCCGCAAAACCGATATTAATGCGGTCAAGGAAAGAAAAAACAAATAATACAAATAAAAAGACAATTAGGCGGCGAAATAATTTTTTAATTACGCGTTGTTGTGGTTCAGTTAAATTTTTATGCTGTTCAGCAGGATTTTTTTCAGCAACATTGGATAAATTGCTCATTTTGTAATTCCCTCATTTATATGCATTTAATGCTATTATGGGTACAAAAAGCTCTTAGGCAGCCATATAACATGTCTGCCCCGTAGGTACAGGGTTGTTAATGTTGTTTTCCCTTAGCCACCAGATTGATATTTGTAGGGTAATTGGTTTGCCATATTCCAAGTTGTTTCATTATTCGCTCTTGCTCATCTATCCGAGTCACACAATAATCCATGCTCCTCGGCGATTTTTGCTTAGCGCTTAGAGACAAACTCGAAGTATTTACAACCGAAAGATCGAGTTATCTTAATGGCTTTGGGTGTTTACTACTGTATTGCAAATCACTAATACACACTGGGTGTGTTAGATGTCACTTCAGAAACGGTATTGCCAAAGCGAGCCGCTAATGCTTCTGCGCTACGCGCTAGCAATGTTGTATCCACACCAACCGCAACAAATAGTGCACCTAATTTTAAATAATGTTCAGCGACGTCTGGCGCTGCCATTAAAATACCAGGGGCAATACCCGCAGCACGAATTTGGACAATAGCCTTTTCGATGACTGCCTTCACTTCGGGATGATTTGGATTACCTGAATAGCCCATGTCTGCACTGAGATCAGCTGGCCCAATAAAGACGCCATCGATCCCTTCGACTTGTAATATTTCCGAAAGATTATTGATAGCTTCACGGGTTTCGACTTGCACAATGACACACATCTCATCATTGGCCCGTTGCAGATAATTAGGAATACGATTCCAACGTGATGCACGTGCTAGAGCGCTCCCCACACCGCGGATCCCCGCCGGAGGGTAACGTGTGGCGCGAACAGCTTGCTGTGCTTGCTCTGCATTTTGCACCATAGGCAGTAATAATGTTTGTGCCCCAATATCCAATAACTGTTTAATAATGACAGGATCATTCCAAGGTGGACGTACAACCGGCTGCGATGGATAAGGTGCGATTGCCTGTAATTGAGTTAATATTGTTTGTACATTATTAGGAGCGTGTTCACCATCAATCAGTAGCCAGTCAAAACCTGCTCCAGCCACCAATTCAGCACTATATGAGCTGCATAGCCCCAGCCATAAACCGATTTGTGGTCGACCTTCTTTTAGTGCATGTTTAAATTTATTTTGTAGGATATCCACGATGATCTCCTTATACGAAGCGGCAACTGACGGAACCCATCACGCCGTAGTCCACATGAAATACATCCCCTTTACGAGCAGGAACCGGTCGAGTAAATGAGCCACCTAAAATGATTTGGCCAGCTTCTAGTTGGACGTTGTGTGGCGCGAGTTTATTTGCCAGCCAAGCAACCCCGTTTGCAGGGTGGTTAAGTACCGCAGCCGCGACGCCAGACTCTTCAATAACACCGTTACGGTACAGCAATGCACTGATCCATCGTAAATCAAGGTCGCGAGGTTTGATTGGTCTCCCCCCTAAGATCACCGCCGCATTCGCCGCATTATCTGAAATGGTATCGAATACTTTGCGTGGGCGCTTTGTTTCAGGATCAATACCGTGGCAACGGGCATCAATAAGCTCAAGTGCCGGTATGACATAATCAGTTGCGTTATAAACATCAAACAGGGTGCAGTTTGGGCCACTTAAGGGTTTTGCTAAAACAAATGCTAGCTCAACTTCAATACGTGGAACGATAAAACGATCTGTTGGAATTTCACAACCATCGTCAAAAAACATATCGTCGAGAAGTGCACCGTAGTCAGGTTCATCAATTTGAGAACTAGCCTGCATAGCTTTCGATGTTAAGCCAATTTTATGGCCTTTCAGTGAACGACCTTCAGCGATTTTTAGGCCAACCCATTCACGTTGAATAGCGTATGCGTCTTCAATGGTGATTTGTGGATGATCCAATGAAATCTGACGGATCTGTTCACGTGTTTTCTCGGCCTGATTAAGGCGCTGTGCAACTTGCGATATGACATCTTTTTGTAACATGCGAGTATTGCTCCTGTTGAACTCTGCTTATCACGCAAGAAACGTTGGGCGCTTTCTAACCCGCACTGCCAGATGGCAGTGCGCTAATCTGTAAAGGTCAAATTAGTTTGTAGATAGCCCACCGAAGCAGAGATATTTCACTTCCAGATAGTCTTCAATTCCGTAACGTGAACCTTCACGCCCCAGCCCTGACTGCTTAATGCCACCAAATGGGGCAACTTCATTTGAGATAATGCCTTCATTGATACCGACCATGCCGCTTTCGAGTGCTTCTGCAACACGGTAGATGCGGCCGATATCTCTAGAATAGAAATAGGAAGCCAGACCAAATTCGGTATCATTTGCTAAATCAATGGCTTCTTGTTCATCGCGGAACTTAAACAGAGGCGCCAATGGACCAAAAGTCTCTTCTTTGGCGACGATCATAGATTCAGTGACGTCTGCTAATACGGTTGGCTCGAAGAACAATCCGCCTAATGAAGCAGGTTTACCGCCTGCCAGTACGCGTGCGCCTTTAGAAACCGCATCTGCAATATGCTCGGTGACTTTATCAACCGCAGCTTGGTTAATCAGAGGACCTTGTTGTGAATCGGCTTGAGTTGCTGGGCCGATTTTTAGCTCAGTGACTGCTTTTGCTAAGCGTTTAGCAAATTCATCATAGACGCCTTCTTGAACTAAAATACGGTTAGCACAAACACAGGTTTGCCCGCTGTTGCGGAATTTAGCCGCTAATGCGCCCTGTACGGCGGCATCAAGGTCGGCATCGTCAAACACGATAAAAGGCGCATTGCCACCGAGCTCCAATGATAGCTTTTTCACTGTATCGGCACATTGCGCCATCAGTAATTTGCCAACGCGTGTGGAGCCAGTGAAAGTCAGTTTACGAACAACAGGACTTGATGTGAGTACACCACCAATGGCTTTTGCATCTGTACCTGGCACGATGTTGAACACCCCTGCTGGGATACCAGCTTCTTCACCTAATGCTGCTAGTGCTAATGCTGATAATGGGGTCTCAGCCGCAGGTTTCAGTACCATCGTACATCCTGCCGCCAGTGCTGGGCCAACCTTACGGGTGATCATGGCATTTGGGAAGTTCCATGGCGTAATCGCAGCGACCACACCCACAGGCTGTTTAATCGTCACTAAGCGGCGACCAGGAAGTGGAGATGGGATTGTTTCGCCATAAACGCGTTTACCTTCCTCGGCAAACCACTCAATAAAGCTTGCACCATAGGCGATTTCACCCATTGATTCTGTGATGGATTTGCCTTGCTCCCAACTGAGTAGCTCTGCAAGCTCTTTTTGGTTTTCCATCATCAATTGGAACCACTTATTAAGAATTTGGCTACGCTCTTTGGCACTTTTAGCACGCCAAGCGGGTAGGGCTTTTTCCGCAGCATCAATCGCTTGTTGGGTTTGTGCTGCACCTACATTACTGACTTTTGCAATGACTTCACCGTTCGCAGGGTTAGTGACATCGAATTGACTATTGTCGTTGGCGTTAACCCATTGACCGTTGATATAAGCCTGCTGGCGGAATAAGGTAGAATTGACATTGATACTCATTTTTCTTTTTTCTCCGAAGGCACTGAGACTAACTGTGAGCGGACATTTTTAGCCGAGAAACGTTGGCTTGTGAAACTTAATCCGGCACAGACAGCCATAACCAGTGCCATAGCAAATGGGGATTCATCCTGTAGTACAGAAACTGCAACACTTGCCAGCGCCGCCAATGCAAATTGAATCGAAATAGCAAGCGCACTGGCGCTACCGGCAATTTTTCCTCGATGCTGCAATAACAGTGATAAGCTATTTGTACCGATAGCATTGACCATCGATAAAAACAGCACCACCAGAATAACAATAATAGGCAGGCTTTGCTGGTAGAAAATGAGTAGTAATAGCCCAAACAGTAATTGCGCACCACTTTGTAGGCAGAGTATGCGAGTTAAACTGTATACTTTGAGCAGTCTGACATTCAGTAGTAATACCACTATCATCCCGAGAATATTACAGCCGAATAATAAACCGTAGTGCTGCTCCGATACGCCAAAATAGTTGATATAAACAAAGGGAGAGCCGCTGATAAAGGCAAACATACCCGCAAAAGAGAATGCCATCGTACCGATAATACTCAGTGCTTCTCTATCGCTTAAAACTTGAGCGTAATTTTGAAACGCGACACTGAGTAAATTTTTAGATTCTTTCTGCGGTGTCAAGGTTTCAGGAAGCAAGAAGAAAATACAACTTGCAGAACAAAGACCTATCAGTGCAAGAAGATAGAAGATCGCTTGCCACTGAAAGTGAATTAATAAAAAGCCACCGAGTAGGGGAGCCAGTAAGGGCGCTATCATAGTGACTAACGTCATCAAAGATAAAACTTTAGGCAGTTCACCTGTTGGGTAAACGTCTCGAGCAATAGCTCGTGCCATGACAATGGCGGCTCCACTACCGAAGGCTTGTAACGCACGAAAAGCAATTAATGCGTCAGCCGAAGAGGCTTGCGCGCACAGTAAACTTGCGAGCGTAAAAATAGTTAGGCCACTTAACAGCATCTTACGGCGACCAAGAATGTCGCTGAGTGGCCCATAAAACAACATGCCAATACAGAAGCCAGCAAAGAATGCGCCGAGTGTATACTGCATCTGCCCTTGGCTCGCCTGGAGGTCATTTCCCATTTGCGGCAGAGCAGGCAGATACATATCTATCGATAATGGCCCAAATGCAACCAGTGACCCTAATAATGGGATCAAGTAGCGAGGGATCTGTTTATCGAATGGCGTCGGCATCAGGCTTCCTTATTTAAATAAAGCGTGAACATTGTTTTGTTTGTAATTCAACACGGGATCAAGCTCTTCCATGGTAAATGATAGAGCGAGATACCTATCACTCATTAACTGAGCAAAGTGTTCTTTGATGAGGGTAAATAGCATCTCACCTGTTTTTTGACGATCTTCAAGAGAACGCCCTGAACCAATTTTGAGTGTCATATGGACAAAGGCGTAATCATGTTTACCATCAGCCATCTGCCAAGTATCTAACCAAATAGCACGGCTACGAATGCCGCCTAAAGGAAAAATACCAGTTCCTGCTAATGCACTATTTACCTTGGAAAATAGCTCAGGCAAATTCGCTTGTTCACGGATATTGTCGGTACACTCAGCAATAAAATGCGGCATGACGACTCCTTACGCACTGACTTTTTGTTTATCGGTGATATAGCTTGGCAACGGGAAAATAGCGTTAATTTGTCCGGTACCTGAACTGGCGAACAAATCGGTCAGCACTTCAACTTTTTCTGCATATTTATCCCAACCTAGCATGCCTAATAGCATCACCGTATCGTGCATATGACCTTCGCCATAACAGTAGTCAGCGTATTCCGGCAGCATCTTACAGAACTCACTAAAACGGCCTTCACGCCACAATTTGACGACACGCTTATCCATTTGCTCATCAAATTCACGGGTATAATTGTTCATCCCTTCTTCTGCACGATGGTCATCAATAAAGCGATGCGATAATGAGCCACTCGCGAGTACAGCAACCGTGCCATCATATTTTTCGATGGCTGTGAGTACGGCTTCGCCTAATTTACGGCTGTCTTCAAAACTGTGAGAGGTGCAAAATGCAGAAATAGAGATCACTTTAAAGTGGCGATCACTATTCATATAGCGCATAGGAACTAAGGTGGCATATTCTAACGTTAGGCTTGGGATTTCGTGGGATTGAGCACGAACGCCTAGTTTACGGGCTTCTTCACCGATCATGCGACCAAGCTCGGAGTTACCATCATATTCATATTCCATATCACGAATAAAATGAGGGAGTTCGTTACTCGTATAGATCCCTTTAAAGTGATCGGCACAGTTGATGTGATATGCACTGTTAACTAACCAGTGAGTATCAAAAACAATAATAGTATCAACACCAAGTTCGCGGCAGCGGCGGCTGATCTCTTTATGACCGTCAATGGCGGATTGGCGGCAGCCATGATGTTTGCCGGGTAATTCTGACAAGTACATGGATGGAACATGCGTTATTTTTGCCGCAAGTGCTAATTTACCCATAAGTTTTTACCTCCCCCGTGATATTTCGAGCTGTAGCGTGTGAGTGATTTTTCGCTACAGCCCGAATTATTTAGGGCATAAGTTAGATTAAATATTTATTATTGAATTTCCAATAAACTAAATATCTCAATAAATTAAACACCCCAACGAGGAATGTTGTGATCCCCGAAGGAAATACAAACGTTCTTCATTTCTGCAAAAACTTCAAAGCTATATTCACCGCCTTCACGACCAACACCAGAGGCTTTAACGCCACCAAATGGTTGACGTAAATCACGTACGTTTTGTGTATTAACAAACACCATACCGGCTTCAATGTTGCGTGATAAGCGAAGGATCTTGCTGACATCTTGTGTCCAAATATAAGATGCGAGACCATACTCAACATCATTTGCCATACGTAGGCCATCTTCTTCTGACTTGAATGGGATCAAGCAGGCAACTGGCCCAAAGATCTCTTCTTGCGCAACACGCATACGGTTATCGACATCTGCTAATACGGTCGGGCGTAAGAAGTTACCATTTTTCAGATGTGCAGGTAGGTCGGTTGGCTTGTCTGGGCCACCAGCCAGTAATGTTGCCCCTTCTTCTACACCAAGGCGAATATAGCCGGATACCTTGTTCCAATGCTGTTCACTGATCAGTGCACCAACTTGTGTTTTTGGATCCGTTGGGTCGCCGACAATTAGGCGATTAGCGCGCTCAGCGAAGCGCTTAACAAATTCAGGGTAGATACTTTCTTGGATGAAAATACGAGAACCGGCAGTACAACGTTCACCATTAATTGAGAAAATGGTAAACAGAGCCGCATCTAATGCACGTTCGATATCGGCATCTTCAAATATCAGAACAGGGGATTTGCCGCCAAGTTCCATCGAATATTTTTTCAGACCCGCGTTTTGCATGATCACGCGGCCTGTTGCTGTTCCACCAGTAAAGGAAACGGCACGAACGTCATGGTGTTTGACTAGAGCGTCACCTGCTGTGCTGCCGTAACCTTGCACAACGTTAAGTACGCCAGCAGGGATCCCCGCTTCTAATGCCAGCTCACCTAAACGGTTTGCTGATAATGGTGACAGTTCAGACATTTTTAAAACAGCGGTGTTACCTAGGGCTAAACAAGGTGCTGTTTTCCATGTTGCTGTCATGAATGGCACGTTCCAAGGGGAGATCAGTGCACAGACACCAACAGGTTGGATTAGGGTGTAGTTCATCATTTTGTCGTCAACAGGGTAGGTACGACCATTCATCTGTTGGCAGACTTCGGCAAAAAACTCAAAGTTATGTGAAGCACGAGGGATCAACACATTTTTGGTTTGATGAATTGGCAAACCTGTATCCTGAGTTTCCATTTCTGCAATTTCAGGGACGTTTTGGTCGATCAATTCACCAAGACGGCGCATCAAACGAGCACGCTCTTTCATTGGCGTATTAGCCCATTTAGGGAATGCCTCTTTGGCTGCCGCAACGGCTTGATTTATTTCATCTTGACCACCAGAAGCCACTTCAGCGAGTACTTCACCTGTTGCAGGGTTGGTGGTTTGGAAATATTCTTTGCTGGCAACATTTTTGCCATTGATCCAATGGTTAATCTTAGTCATTACACTCGTTCCTCATATTCTTTTTCGCTGACAATATAGTTAATCAGCCGGCCTACACCCTCAACTTCAACGATCACTTCATCACCAGGTACGACATCAGAAAGGCCTTTTGGTGTTCCTGTTGCGATCATGTCACCCGGTTGCAGTGTCATAAAATCACTGAGATAGGAAATTAAAAATGGGATATTGAAAATGAGATCAGCAGTGGTTCCTTTCTGGCGCAACTCACCGTTTACATAGGTATATAGCGCAAGGTTATGGGGATCTTTAACCTGATCTTTATCGATAACCCATGGACCGATAGGCGTTAAAGTGTCACGGCTTTTAACACGCAGGTTGGGGCGATAGTAATTTTCTAAATAGTCACGGATCGCATAATCATTACATACGGTGTAGCCTGCAACATAATCCATCGCATCTTCTTGTGATACTTTGTATGCCGCTTTACCAATGACCACAACAAGCTCTGACTCATAATGCATATAGTCAACATTATCGGGGCGCACTGAAACTTGGCGATGGCCTGTTAATGTGTTATCTGCTTTGATAAAAATCAGAGGCTCTTCAGGTGGCTTGAAATCAAGTTCAGTAGCATGGTCGGCATAATTTAAGCCCAGTGCGAACAGTGTGCCTCTAACAGGAGGTAACCATTCAACATTAGCATCATCGCCTGCAATAACTTGGCCATTTGGTAATGTGATTTGCTCGTTTTCACCAACCGTAACGGAATACTCAGTACCTTGGTAACGAATTTTTGCGTGTTTCATTATTGTCCTCCTGCCACAACAACGTTATTGCTTAGGCTCGGAAAGCCTTCTGCTTGAACAGTGACTTCATCACCAGGCTGAATGGTGACGCGTTGATGAGGCGTGCCCATCAGTATCACATCACCCGCTTTTAACGTGGCAAATTCACTGAGTGCGGCAACTAACTCACTGGCATCACGAACCAGATCTTTTGTAGACCAACGGTCAGCTTCTTTACCATTGATGAGGGTGATAATGTCGACAGGGGCAGTTAATGTTGTTTCAACCATTTCCCCAATAGGGCAGAAACTATCACAGCATTTTGCTTTGATAGCAGGACGATAAAATGAGTCTTCAGGTAGGCTGACTTCATTTGCTAATGCAAAGCCCGCAATATAATTTTTGGCTTCTGACTGGCTGACTTTACGTGCATCTTTACCAATAACCAGTGCTAGTGTTGCACCACTTTGCACCACTTCACCGGCAGGGTGCAAAATAGGCTCCCCTGAATTGATCCGAGTATTACGCGGCTTTATAAACCACACAGGTGTTTTTGGTGGGGTTTTATAAGGGGCTTGCCCGAATGCCTCATGCCAGTGAGCCACTTGGCTTTGATGATTGAGGGCAACGGCAAATACAGTGCCTTTCATTGACAACTCCTTATTAGGAAAACGATGATTTCGAATGATTGTTAATATATTAATAATGTATAAAGTGGTAATTAGCAATAGGCTAGAGAAATTGTTAATTTTAATTGTGATCTCTTTAACATATTCAGAAGGTTTTTATGTAACCTATTGATATTCAGTATTCTGATATTTTTTTTGAATTTTTATTGTAACTTTTTATTAACTTTTTGGTTTGCTGTTGAATTGTTTACTCATTAATATTTTGGGGTTTTTCTTTGTGATTGTTATTTTACCGTGCTAACCTTGGTTTTAAGTGGATAGAATAGGCTATCACTAAGGGTAAATTTGCGGTGTAAAGGCGCAATAGATTGTGTAATACCAATTTAATTGGTATTAAATAAACATTTTAGAGTGGTGAGTTTTAAACTTATGCATGAATCATTGACAATTGCATTATTACAGGCAAGAGAGACCGCGATGGGGTTCTTTCGCCCTATTTTAAAGTCATACAATTTGACTGAACAGCAATGGCGTATTATCCGAGTACTTGCCGATAAACGCTCTATTGATTTCCATGAGTTATCAGTTCAAACCTGTATTCTTCGTCCAAGTTTGACAGGGATTTTGACTCGTATGGAGCGGGAAGGGTTAATTTTTCGCTTAAAGCCACTCAATGATCAGCGTAAGCTCTATGTTTCTCTGACGCCTAGTGGTCAAACATTGTACGATAAAGCACGTCAAGAAGTGGAAGAGGGCTATCAAAAAATTGAGCAGGCATTTTCTCAGGAGAAAATGCAACAATTAACCGCACTGCTGGATGAATTAATTGCTTTAGAAAGTCCTGATTACAGCCATATTGCGGATAAAAAAGAGAGCGCTTAGGGCGAATTTCGCATGTCGTGGGCAATAAATAAATTGCCCCCTAATCAGCAACATTCTGATTAGGGGGCTTTTTGTTGTTTACTTACCTAGTAGATGTAGGAAGTGAATATGTTTCTCGTACTGGTCGAGAATATCATGGATGACCTGTTCTTTGGTCCAGCCCATAACATCATAGTCTTGCCCACCTTCTTTAAGGTGAACCTCTGCACGATAATATTTCTGCTCTTCGCTTTTTTCATCATCGCTCTCTGTTCCCATGCCAGAAAGGGCAAAAGAAGGTTGGACATAGTAGCGCAAGCGAACTTCGTATAGGAAGTTCATATCCTCACCTAAATCGACCTCGAAGCCAATCCTATCATCTTTATCATTATAGATATGGCAAGTCGTATTCTGCTTCTCAAGCTCCTCTGAGACCATTTCCATCGATGGATGAACAACCTCACCGAGAAAACGTTTTACTTGGTTACGTTTTGGGAAATACGCGATATTACGTAAGCGTCGTTGCCATGGAATTGGATTGCGGCTCGCTGTCGGAGCAATTGTGGCTAATTGTTGGCTATCACGTTTATAAGCATCAATACGCAATGCTTTAAATAAGCCATAAATTGCTGCTAATAGTACCATCGCAAACGGTAAGGCGCTGGCAATAGTTAAGGTTTGTAGTGCTTGTAAGCCACCTGCAAGTAATAATGTGATAGCAACGACACCCATTAAGCCAGCCCAGAAAATACGCTGCCAAACTGGGGTATTTGAATCACCACCCGATGCTAAAGTATCAACAACCATTGCCCCAGAGTCAGCCGAAGTGACAAAGAAGACGACCACCATCAGCATAGCAAAAAATGACAGTACGGTAGAGAAAGGGAAGTAGGTTAAAAATTCAAACAGGGCGAGTGAAACATCTGATTGCACTGTTTCTGCCAGTTTAACGGCATCTTGGTTTTTAATCAGGTTAATGGCGGAATTACCGAAGAACGTCATCCACATCAAGGTAAAGCCAGCAGGAACAAATAGAACGCCAGTGACGAACTCACGAATAGTACGTCCACGTGAAATTCGCGCGATAAACATCCCAACAAATGGCGACCAAGAGAGCCACCAACCCCAATAAAGTAATGTCCAACCACCTAACCAATCACTGGATTTAGGCTCATAGGCATACAAGTTAAAGGTTTTGTTGACTATCTCGGATAGATAACCACCTGTGTTTTCAACAAATGATTTCAGTAATAAAACGGTTGGCCCTAAGATCAACACCAGCAGCATCAATATAAAGGCTAAACCTAAGTTTAATTCAGAAAGAATGCGGATCCCTTTATCTAGGCCTGAAACCACAGACAGCGTCGCAAGGCCAGTAAAGACAACGATCAGAATAACTTGTACGGTTGGGCTAACAGGCAGACCAAACAGGTGATTCATCCCTGCATTAACCTGCAATACGCCAAAGCCTAATGATGTCGCAACCCCAAAAACAGTACCGACAACCGCGAAAATATCGACAAAGTGGCCAATAGGGCCATAAATACGATCACCAATAATAGGATACAGTGCGGAGCGGAGGGTCAGCGGTAACCCATGGCGGTAGCTAAAAAAGGCTAAAATCAGCGCCACAATGGCGTAAATCGCCCAAGCGTGTAAGCCCCAATGGAAGAAGGTCAAACGCATTGCCTCTTTCGCGGCTTCAACCGTTTGCGGATCACCGACTGGTGGGTTGAGGTAGTGCATTACAGGCTCTGCAACACCAAAGAACATTAACCCTATCCCCATACCTGCGGAAAACAGCATGGCAAACCAAGACACATAGCTAAAATTAGGTTGTGCGTGATCGGGGCCGAGTTTTATCTGTCCATAACGAGAGAGTCCCAGATAAGTCACACTCAAAAGAATGATAGCGACGGCTAGAATATAGAACCAGCTAGCATTATTGAATAGGTTTTGTTGAAGATGACTTAGATGAGATTCTGCTACTTCCGGCATGATGGCGGCAAAACCAACAATAACCATAATCACAAGTGCAGAGGTATAAAATACCGGGGGACTAATTTTTGAGCGATTTTTTTTAGAATCAGTATCGTTTTGACTCATAACAACCTTCTTTGATTTATTTTATTTTTGACATACCAATAATCTGTTGGGTATGCAACGCGCTGTCCTTCTTAATGAAACAATGAAATTGCGAAAGGGTTCCCAGTGGGGAAACAGTAGAAAGAACAATAATGAAACAGTTTGCAGAGATAGCGATAAAAACGGTTATTGCGCCCGTTGCTATCAAATGTTTTTTTAGCTGTTATTACTCCATTTGCGAAAAAACCGGCGGATATATTGCCATATATCGAGACTGGTTTCAAATAAACAGGAAAAACCTCTATGTTTTCATAAAAATATAGCCTTATAAATCACATTATTAACTATCATTGTTGTTATCTTTTTAACTATTTAACAAAAAGTTAGATAAAAACCTTAGAAAGGTTAATTAAATTAACATTAATATTCGGATTTTAGGTAGAAATAAATATTGGTAGAGTTTCGGTGTTATTAGGAATAGGGCATATTCACCGTAACTGACTATCTTTACTCCCTCGGCGATTATAACCACTAAATGTGGCACTTTTTTGATCGGCGGCATTTTGGCAAGTGATACAGAGCTGTACGCCAGGGAGTGCCTTGCGGCGGGCGAGAGGAATAGGCTCACCACATTCAACACAGTATTCAGCACTTTCGCCTGAATGGAGTTGACTGCGAGCCTTAGCGATAGCGTCATCAAGAGTGGCATCAATTTGTTCTTGAACCGCATTTTCGTTAGCCCAACCATTTGCCATAATCACCTCGTACAAAAAAGCATCACTTTATTGATCATAAGGGGTGATATGGAAAATTCAAGGCGTTAGAACTTAAATTAACGGTAGAACCATATAGATATGATCCATACCATCTTCGTCATACATTTCGCCTTGTGTGTGATAGCCTAATGTTTCGTAAAAGGCGATTGCGGTATGTTGTGCAGATAGTCCTACAGCATGAAATTGGTTCTCGATAGCGTACTGCTCAACAAATTTCATTAACTTACGTCCAAAGCCTTTGCCTCGATATTGTTTAAGTACCGCGACTCTGCCCACTTTTATCACTTTGTCGGCTTGTAAAATACAACGTAGTACAGCAACAGGGCTATTTTCTAGGTATAGCACCACATGTAATGCGTCATCATCATATACATCTACATCGATTTCAGCAGGAAAGCCTTGTTCATGGGTAAAAACTTGTTGGCGAAGCGCGAAAGCGTGATTAACGATTTTAGGATCAGTATACCCAAGGCTATATCTCACTTGCATGTTGTCTCCAATTTATAAGGTAACGTGTTTATATTATTTCGGTTTTAAATTGTTATACCAGAATTGAGGGGGAACAGGACATGGTTTTGTGTGCTTTACTTTCTCAGCATAAAAATATAAAAAAAGCAGGCCAGCGTAGACCTGCTTTGAGAATAAACCGAGTTATCTAGCACAGATAGTTATTTGTTTTCTGCTTTTAATTCTTCAGTTTTATTTTTGGCATCAGTCGCTAGTTCATCTGCTTTATTGATTGAGTCTGTTTTCACTTCTTGACTTTTTTCTGCTATTTTATCATTTGTTTCTGATAGCTTATTTTTTGCCGATTCAGTTAATTCATCTGATTTTTTATCAGCCGCATCTTTTAGCTCTTTAGCTTTATCAGATAGCTCATCTGCCTTAGCTGAAGCTTGTTTTTCAAGTTCGTTAGCTTTCTCTGTGGCACTATTTTTAAATTCAGAGATTTTTTGCTCGCTAGCCTTTTTTAATTCATCGGCTTTCTCTGTAGCGCTCTCTTTAAGCTCAGCCGCTTTTTGCTCGCTAGCTTCTTTCAATTCATTAGCTTTCTCTGTGGCGTTCTCTTTAAGCTCAGCTGCTTTTTGTTCGCTAGCTTCTTTTACTTCTTTAGCCTTATCTGCAATTTCATCCGCTTTTTCTGAAGCTTGTTTTTGAAGGTCATTCGCTTTTGCTTCTGCACTATCCTTAAGTTCGGCTGCTTTTTGCTCACCAGTATCTTTTAATTGCTCCACTTTTTCTTCAGTTTGTTTCATCGTTTGATCTGTCTTTGATGAATCATCACAACCTGCCGCCATAGCGATAATACCTGCTAGAATAAGAGAACTTAATATTTTCTTTTTCATAAATATTTCCTTTAGCATGATGTAAGTGGATACGGATCTGCTATCAATAGCATGTTATAAATATAACTCATATTTTTAATAATTAAAAATCAGTTGTCTCTGAAAGTTACCTGAAATAAAAAGGTAGCATTATCAGCAAAATAGTGATTTTAATGCTTGATATCAATATTTAACTTAATAAAAAAGACGAGCTTTATTATTTCGCTATAATTAATCTTGGATATTAGCAAAAAAATAATATGCTGGTTTCTTTAACTAAAATTCATAAAAACGTGAGTATACGAAAGGAAGTCTTATATGAGTTATTACTATATGCTTGTTGTAGTCAAGTTTATCATTGGTTTTGCCATTGTTCTTACTCATATGAATTTGTCTGGGAAAACGCAGCTGTCACAGATGACACCTATTGATTTTATTGGGAATTTTGTGTTGGGTGGAATTATTGGTGGTGTGATTTATAGCGATACAATCCCATTATATCAGTACATTATTTTACTCTTTATAGGTGTGTTTTTTATATCAGGGCTAAACTATTTAACTAAAAAATTTAACTTTATTCGCAACGTGACTATCGGCAATCCTATCCCTATTATTAGTAAAGGAAACTTTATTATGGAAAATATATTAGAAAAAGGGAATAAAATTGATATTTTGAATATATCCTCAAGAATTCATGCACAAGGGGTTCATTCATTCCAAGAAATCTATTATGCCCAGATTGAACCAGATGGGCAATTAACGGTTATTTGTGATCCAACAAATATGCCATCAGTGATTATTATGAAAGATGGTGTTGTTAGGCTAAATGAATTGCAATCGATAGAAAAAGACGAAGAGTGGCTAAATAAACAGATGGTTAAACATGGGATCGATAAGCCCGAATCTGTTTTTCTTGCTGAGTTTTGGCAAGGCGAAGTCAAATTTATTCGGCAAGATGGCAAAATTCAGTAACTATCACGTTTCTTAATAAAAAGATGAAGAGCCGCTAAAGGCTCTTCATCTTAGGTCGAAGATGCTTTACTGACAAATTATTTTTTCAAATCATCATACAGCATCAAAGAGGATTTATTCTCAGGGTCACCAATGTAACGCGGCTGTGGTTGGTATTCGTCACTAAATAGGCTTTTCTGAGGAGTGTAGCCTTTATAGTTAAAGCCCGCGAGATCAGACCATGAGTAGATAAAATCCATGGTGCTATAAGGCCTATCGGTTTTACTGTTCAAATTAAAATTATGGCTTTGTAACCATTCAGGAGATTGCCATACTAGGAATGGAACATTGTAGATCACACGACTTGGTTTGCCTTCACTACGACCTAAAGTTTCATGAGGAGGTGTATCAAAGACATCTTCACCATGATCAGAGAAAAAGACTAAAAAGCCATTTTCTTTTGATGAATCAAAATCTTTAATTAATGTGGAGACAATATAATCATTGTAGTGTTGTGCGTTGTCGTAAGCATTGTAATCTTCGACTTGGCTCTCTTTGAGGTTACTTGGCACCAGACTATCTTTACCTTTAAAGATGGCTTTATCTTCAGGGTAACGGAACTCATATCGCATATGGGTTCCAAGTAGGTGAACAACAATAAATTTTTTCTCAGCGGGGTCGGCCAGAGCTTCTTTAAACGGGGCTAGCACAACTTCATCGTAAATACGTGAACTTTGGGCCATATCGTTATTTAAGTAATATTGTTTATCTGTTTGTCGAGAAAAAGCGGTTAATAGCGTATTACGCTCCGTCATTGTCTGTTGGTTTGTGATCCAAAAAGTTTTAAATCCAGCTTGCTTCATCATATTCATGATTGAAGGGCGCGAATTAAATAACTCGGGCTCAGTTTGAGAGGCAAACGTGAGAATTTGCTGGAGCGCCTCTATTGTATAAGGACGAGAGGTCACGACATCGTTAAATACAGACAAATTATCGGGATACTGTTGTTTTAGCTGCTCAAGCTCTGGTGTTGTTGGGCGTTTATAACCATATAAGCTCATCCTATCGCGACTTGTTGATTCACCAATGACCAAAACAAAAGTTCTCGGCGTATTGCCGTTAGCATCGATAAAGTTTTCTAATGGCGGGATCTTACTGTTATCACGGATCAGTTCTTCCATATTGGCTAACTGGTTTTTATAGAGAAAATAGCCACTAACAAATTGCCAAGGCGCAGCATAGGCAAGTTTACTATTCACATAAGACATGACATTGGCGAACGGCCTATCTTGTTTAATTCCTTTATTATAATAAGGCACGCCAAATAAGATGATTAGCACGAGCAAAGAGACACCACATCTCGCTGACACTGGCATGGTCACTGGTTTTAGTCGTGACCATAAGAAAATCGCGACCAAAGTATAAATCAATATAACCGCGATAACCTTAAAGCTAATGTATTGCCTTAAAAATTCACCTGCTTCATTTGTATTTGTTTCAAACATCACAAACATGACGCTTTGTGAGATCTGATGCCCATAGACGACAAAATAAGCGAGTGCAATGACAGATGAAAGCCAAAGAATGATACCGATAATGCCGGCAACTAATTTGATCCTTCTAGGGAAAAAGAGCGCAGGGATTAACCAGAGTGTGCTGTACAGTAAAGAGTCTCTTAATCCGACGGTGTTACTTTGTCCTGTAACAACAACATAGATTTGGAGCAATGATGAGAAATACCAGAAATAGATGAGCAACCACAGTAAAGCTGTCCAGCTAAATCTCTTTGCTTGCGTAGAATTAACCATAATTTATTGAACTCTTATTCTTAAGTCATGTTAGGTAATAAGAAAAAACGCCAAAAATCGATTTTTAGATATTATCTTAGAAATTAAGTTCAATAAAATAAACAACTAATAATTGATGAGATTTGGTTGATATTTGGTTTAATTTTACACAGGAAATAAAGTCAAATTAAGATAGCTTCAGTTTGATAGTTAGGCTTTTTTTATATTTTATTTCTCCTAAGTATAAAAATGGAACTGTATCAGTTGATATAGGGATATGTCGGTTATACCAATAAAATCAACCGAAGAACGGCATTCTAACTAACATCAATGACCAACATGTGTTATATAGACTTTATGTAATCTTATCTGAGCAGAGGGTGAAGGAAAAATGTCAGATAACGCGTTTATTGCTTTTCTGAAATCATCCTTATTTATCCGTTTAATCATCTCAATACTTATCATTTTTGATGGTTTTATGATTATTAAGCCTATATTGGGGGCTTATACTGACTATATTGATTGGCGAGCGAATGGGTTTAGTGAGTGGCTTAAATCTCTCGGCTTTATGAAGTTGCTTGATATCCCTCGTTTTTTGTTAGGAATTTCATTGATATTTTTATCTTTTTTCATGCTTAATGGCGCCCGAATTGCATGGGTGTTTTCACTGCTTTTACTGGCCATTATTTCGTTTGTTGATTTAAAAATTGCAACGGAAAACCTTCATCAAGGTTATTTTTCGCTGGTCCTTTTTTTGGCGTTGAGCTTTTTTTGGAAGCGTTATCATCATCACAGCTTAACCAGTGCGGGATTTGTGGCGATAACTTGTATCATTGCATTATTGCTTTATTCCATTTTTGGCACACTCTATATTGGTAATGAATTTCTACCTGTCGTTAAAGATGGAACCACGGCATTTTATTTCGCGTTAGTTTGTATGACGACCGTCGGTTTCGGCGATATAGTGCCAGTCTCTACAGATGCTCGGGTATTTACTGTTACGGTCATTATTCTTGGTATTACAATTTTTACAACATCAGTGGTTTATGTTGTAGGGCTGTTAGCTAAAGGAACAAAGGAAATTGTTCGCAAGAGGTTTTCTTATATGAAAAATCATTATGTTGTAATTGGTAGTACGCCAATGGCGGTAAGCATGTATGAAGGGTTAAAAAATCGCGAACTGCCAGTTGCGGTGATCTGCCAAGAAAGTCATCGCGCACATTATCCTGAGAAAGATAATATCGTCACTGGTGACCCTACAGATACAGCGCTATTAGCCGAATCGAATGTTAAACAGGCAAAATATGTATTAGTGATGACAGATAGCGACGCCTTAAGTACTTTTGTTCTCTTAGGGATAAAACAACTTGCTGGTGAAGGTGTAAAAACGGTGGTATTGGTTAACCAAGAAAGCAATATAGATAAAATTCGCCTGCTTAACCCCGACATGCTGTTTTCATTATCTTCTTTAGGGGGCGAAGTTTTGATGAAAGTGCTTTGCGGTGAAACAATATCAAATGACAGTATTAGTGATATTCTGTTAAATAAAGTGGCGAAAAACGAATAACAGGAATAAAACACTATGTTAACTGCCGAGCAAATCAGTTGTCAGCGGCAAAACAGGATGCTTTTTCAAAAGCTGGATTTCACCGTATTGCCCGGCCAAATTTTACAAGTTGAAGGGCCTAATGGTGCGGGTAAAACGACCTTATTACGTATGGTGGCTGGGCTGTTAAAACCAGATGAAGGGGATATTTTGTGGGAGCAATATTCGATTCATCAGTTAAAAGAAGATTTTACTCGTCAATTACTTTACTTAGGGCACAAGCCAGCCGTTAAATCACTACTCACTCCTTATGAGAATCTACAGTTTTATTATCAGATGCAGCATCGCCATCCTGCCGGGGATAGTTTGTGGTCGGCTCTCGAAGAAGTGTCACTCATTGGCTATGAAGATGTTCCTGTTGGTCAGTTATCAGCGGGGCAACAAAGGCGAGTGAATCTTGCAAGGTTATGGTTAAGTGAAGCTCCTTTGTGGGTGTTGGATGAGCCTTTTACTGCTATTGATGTCGCAGGCGTGAAACGTCTTACCGAACGTTTTCATCAGCATGCTGAACAAGGTGGGATCATTCTTTTTACTTCTCATCAAGCTATGTCGGGGCATTTTGGATCCTTAAAACTGACGGGCGGATATGAATAATGTTTTGGCTAGTGATTAAAAGAGAACTAAAAATAGCATTTAGAAGTTTTTCTGAATTGGTAAACCCATTATGGTTCTTCTTAATTGTTATTACGTTATTTCCATTGAGCATAGGGCCTGAGCCTCAGTTATTAGCACGTATCGCTGTTGGCATTTTTTGGGTAGCCGCGGTGCTTTCTTCTTTATTATCGCTCGAACGTCTCTTTAAAGATGACTATCTGGATGGTTCGTTAGAACAACTGTTGCTCGCACCGCATCCACTATTTTTAACGGTATTGGCTAAAGTGATTGCTCACTGGCTGGTAACTGGAGTGCCGCTAATCTTACTTTCACCGATAGCAGCTTTAATGCTCTCTTTTGACGCGAATACCCTTTCTGTACTTGTGGGTACTTTGTTGCTAGGTACACCGATCCTGAGCTTTATTGGTGCAATAGGGGCTGCTTTAACGGTATCTCTGAAAAAAGGGGGAGTACTCGTGAGTTTACTGGTGCTGCCGCTGTATATTCCTGTGCTCATTTATGCAACGGGAACAATGGAAGCGTATAGTTTTAATATGCCTTTGGGGAGTTATTTTGCGATTCTAGCTGCATTGTTAGTGGGGAGCGTGACATTTTCGCCTATCGCAATTGCCGCAGCATTAAAAATTAATATCAGTCATAATTAAACACGGTACCCAAAAACATCACTAAGGCGGTTGCACTATTTTTCAATCAGCTCCATCGTTAAAAGCAAATTAGAGTCGGGGGATAGCAATCTTCATCGTGATAAGCATAAAGCCAGAAGTGAGATTCAATGCTGGCTTTATGCTTTTTAATTATGCGGCGAGTGAAATAGTAGGTATCTATAGATCAGTATGTAATCTATTTAATTAGGCACCAAAGTTGGGGCCAATGATATCAATCGCATCCGTACAAATTGCATCAACTCCCCAGTTTAAAAGTCGCGAAGCACGCGCAGGGTCATTAACGGTATAAACTAAAATGTATAAGCCAGCCTCTTTTAAGCGTTTTACGCGTTTTTCATCCAATAATGTATGATCTAAATGGATGGAGACACAATCAAGCTGTGTTGTAAGGGTTTGCCAATCATCTCGCCATTCATCTAATAATAACCCTCTCGGTAGTTCAGGAGCGTATTGTTGAGCCGAAATTAGTGCTTCAATTGAGAAAGATGAAATCAATGGGGCTGTTTGTCCTTGCCACAGTTGACGAGCTGCAAGCGCAACAATTTGACCTGTTTTAGCTTCCAAGCCTGTCGTTGGTTTGATCTCAATATTTGCCATCATGCCATGTTGCTGACAACGTTTTGCGACCTCAGAGAGTAAAGGCAGCCGCTCTTTGGCGAATTCTGGACCATACCAGCTTCCAGCATCGATATTTGATAATTGCTTCCAATTTAATTCGCCTGCAATACCATGACCATCACTGGTGCGCTCAAGAGTATCATCATGTAATAAAAAGATTTGATCATCATGGGAAAGTTTGGCATCAAACTCGATCATGGTATGTCCATATTTTGCGCCAATATCAATGGCTGCGAGTGTATTTTCAGGAGCAAGTCTGCCACCACCACGATGGGCAACAATTTTAGGATAAGGCCAAGAGTTCATAATGTTGTCTATTTTCCTATTAAAGAAATACAACGGCTTTTTAAAGCGGTGTGACCAGTATTATAGCCGAATGTCACATTATATTACTCTTTAGCAGCTGTAAATGAAGATTAGCTCTAGAGGTAAGTTATCTATTTACAGAAAAGCGGGTGTTTATGAGAAAATAATTTTCAAAAAAACGATATAAAAGCCTATATTTGTTTTTTTATTGGTATTTTAATTTTATTTATTACTCCAATAATGATTATCTGAAAATGTGATCTTGGCGCCTTTACCGAAATTGTTTCGTTTTGTAGGATACTTAACTTAAATTTAAGTATCGCGGTTGGATACATTGATACATTGATACATCGAACAACTTATTTATCTGGTTGCTTATTGCTGGTTATTGTCGAGGTTTAATCGTGATTTTCTACTATTAGCCATGACTCATTCGCGATGAATGGTTTTTATCAATAGTAGTTTGTGGCGCGGTATGATCCTCAAACGGAGCATGTATGTCCACTCAAAACTCAAGTAAATCCGCTAACCCACCTCCAGTCAAAATGACATCAGCTGGCAGGGCTTATGCGGAACAAGAACGCCGTACCGCGAAGCGAGATCCCTTCTTGAAAGCATGGTATAACGGGGAATTAAACTCTGGTTTGGTGTTTAACTGTCGTATCGATGGGCTTCCCGATGACACCTTTCAGGTTACCGAATTTGATCTACAAGAGGGGTTGTCAGAACTATTTACTTTAACTCTTCATGCGGTCAGCTCCCTACTTGATGTGGATTTCCATGATATATTAGGCGGGGCTTCTTCCTTGACTGTGAAGCGGGATGGGATAAAAATTCGTGAGGTACAAGGCTTATTGGCAAGCGCCGAGAATCTGAATACCGATGGAGTGAAAACATGGTATAAATTTGTTATACGCCCAGAAATGTGGGTGATGACTCTCAAGCAAGACAGCCGTATTTTCCAAGATACCACCGTACCAAAGATATTAGAAACCTTGCTGAATGAATCGCACATTAAACACGATAAATTGTTTTATCATCCCGAAGAGCACCTTGAACGCCCGTACATTACCCAAAAGCGTGAAACGATGTATGATTTTTGGTGCCGCCTCGCCGCCGAAGAAGGGATTACCTTTTGGTTTGAGGAAGGCCCGAAACTGTTTTACAGCGACCGCCATTTAGGAATGACGGCAGGGATTACCCTCACTTATAACCCGCAAGCCGATACTGATACTACCGACAGTACTGCTACTACATGGCGCTATGCCGAGCAGCTGTGCAGCGATATTCGTATTGATAAAGATTACAATCAACAGCGACCTTCTCACCCGCTCAGCCATCAAGTCGTTGGTGACGTGCACCACCAACACGAAGTGTTCGAAAGTTATGGTCGCTTCCAAGAAGACGCGGAAGGGGAAACGTTCAATCAAATTCGTTATGAACAATCGCAAAATAACCGTCAAATGGGGCACGCCAGCACCAACTGTTTTGCCTTGCACCCCGGTAAGATGTTTACTTTAACCAATCACCCCAATGAGCGTATGAATAAGCGTTGGCAGGTGGTCAGGGTATCACATCACGGCGTACAACCCCTTGCCGACAACAGTGGCGGCGAAGGAACGCAGTTGTCCAACAGTGTGTCGTTTATCCCAGAGACGCAAGAGTGGCGACCGCCGTATCGTTATAAACCGACTGCTGATGGTGATGAGTTAGCGACAGTTGTGGGGCCTCCGGGAGAGGAAATCTATACCAACAGCAAAGGGGAAGTGGTGGTCTATTTCCATTGGGATAGACGCGGCACGCCCGACCACGGCGCCTCCTGCTGGGTGCCAGTGTCACACGGCTGGAGTGGCAATGGCTATGGGTTTATGAGTATTCCTCACGTCGGGCAACAGGTTTTAGTCAGTTACCTGAATGGGGATATTGATAGGCCGATTGTCACGGGGTGCACCTACAATGGACGCAATAAACCACCGTTAAATTTACCCAACGAAAAAACGCGTACCACCTTTAAAACTTGTACTCATAAAGGCGAAGGGTTTAATGAATTGCGTTTTGAAGACAAAGCCGGATACGAAGAAATCTATTTTCACGCACAGCGTGATATGAATGTGCACATTCAAAACGATAATCACACTCATATTCAGCGGGACAGCAAACAGCGCATTGACCAACATCGCTACGCTGAGATTGCGGGTGATGACCACCTCCATGTCAAAGGCACGCAAAAAGCGTTAACCGAAGGCGATGTTTTTCAGCAAGTGCTGGGGGCTTACCATCAGCAAGTGGATGGTGCATTGGTCAGTGAAAGCGGACAAGAAACCCATCTGAGCAGCCAAGGCAAAGTGGTGATTGAAGCCGCCACCGAAATCACGCTTAAAGTCGGTGGCAGCTTTGTGCGCATCACCCCGAGCAACGTGTTTACCTCGGGCAATGTGGCGATTGGTGACAGTGGAGGCGGCTCAGGGCAAGCGGTCAATCTTCAGCTCCCTGACGGGGTGGCTCCGTTTGCACCTCCGCCATACCCCATCAAACCGTACTGTGCGATGCAAGCTCAAGCCACTGGCAGTTGGGTGATTAAACCCAACGGAGGCAATGCATGAGACCGACGCCTTGGACAACGTGGTTGAGTGAGCCTCACCGTGACCCGGTGTATTTACTGCTCAATACCTTGGCGCAGCCCAACCCGACGGATGTGCTGTTTGCCAACGATTGGATTGAACAGGCGTTTCCGCTGTATAACGGCACCCCCTTGGCCCATTTAATCGCACAAAGTCCGTGGTTGGTGAAATTGAAACCGAGCGCCGCCGTCCCACTCGGGCAGCTGCTTGACCGCAAAGGCTTCAGTGACCCCAGTTGGGGCTGGGCTTACCGCAGCCCGATGGCGTGGGACGCGCAGTTACACCATTGGCAACAACGTCAATTAGTGAAACTGGATGGCGAAATGGTGGTATTACGCTTAATGGACAGCCGCATCGCCAATATCTTGATACCCAGCATGCGCGAAGCGGATTGGTATGTGTTGATGAACCCGGTGCATGAAGTGATGCTGGATACTGACACACAACCTGTCTGCCTGATATCGCCCGCCCGTGACCGTCCGCCGCTGATACCCGAGCTGAAAGTGCACCCGTTTACCTTGGGTGAGCATTTACAAACAGCGTGGGAGAACTCTGAAACGTGCATCCAACTGATGGCAGAAAACCTCGCTTGTGAATTGTGGGAGAACCAACCTGATAACGCACTGGCGCTCGACACCCCTGTAGGGCAATTGCACGAACGCTTGGTCGGTTGGTTGCATATCTCCCCCATATTAGCCGGTAACGTCGCCACACGCACCCTCGCCCAGTTTACCGACTATGCCCAACAATTGGGCTGGATACCCTCGACAACGGAGCCGTCATGAGTCAAAAAACAGAATCTTGCATTATCTGTGACAACTACCGATTTTGGATTAACCTGCAATTGGTGGATGATAAAGGACAACCATTAATTGGCGTGGCTTATACCTTATCTGAGCGTGGTACAGGACGTACCTTAGAGGGCAGCAGTGACCCACAAGGGCTGATTCACGCCGAAGGCATGACGGCACGCCCGTATACTTTAACCCTTGAACCGCAGTCACTGGCGGATGCACTGACCACCTTGTCACCGCCAGCGGCGATTCAAGGCAAAGATAAGTCGCTGAAAGATTTTTGTCGCGAACAGGGCTATCAACTCAGTGAGCAGCACCGCGCGGGTGAATTTAACACCGGATTGCCCGAGACCGTTCACAGTATGACGACAGGGCAAATCAGCCGTTCAGCCCATTATCAACAGCGAGATGAAGGCTATCAACTGTGGTTCCCCTACGACCTCCACCGCGTGATAGCAATTAAACGCATTGCCGAACCGGTATTTGCCAAATCTATCTTGCGCGGCGAAGGCAATACAGATGCTGGTGATGCGGTCGAAGACTTGGCGAATTTTGGGGAGTGTGATTACAGTGCGTATACCTGTGGTATTCCGTCAGCAACTGAACAATCTGAGTCTGAAGCTAACTGGGTTTCATCCTTATTCAGTACCATTGGCAATGCACTCAATCCGATTGGGACTGCACAGGCATTTCCTTTCTTCGGTGGTTTGGGTGGGAGCATGGGAATGGGAGGAGCCTTAAGTGGTGGTGTTGCCGGTGCTGCTGTAGGGCAACAAGAGAACGATTTTGGTTGGGGTACAACACAACAGAGCTCAAGTAAGAACATTTCCAATGAGCTAGAACAAGTTTTGCGGGTATCATTTCCCGTCACCATGGACGGCAGGAAGATCTTTTTCGCTATGGTGGCTCACTATTATAAAGGCGATAGTTTAACCCAGCAGGATTTATTGGAAATTGCGGATATGGGGGGAACGGCACCGACACGTTTGCGAGTGGGTTTTGCCTCAACTGATAAAACCGCAGTCGCAATGGCAGCGGCATCACAGTTGATTGCTCTTCATACTGAGCCGGATAGTGATAAAGCGCAAGTTCCTGTGATTAAAGGTCAGCTGGCATCTGGAGCTGAAAGAATGGAAGTCATCAGCTTACCTGCGTATCAATCCCTTGGTCATGCACTCAGTCTGCTGGCGCCTATTGAAGTATACCGATTTGATGTGGATGGTGGTACTCAGCTGTATATGGGGGTAGCGGCGTCAGGCAAAATTATTAATATCTCAGCGCGGATTGATGATATTCCAAAAGGGCCGATTATTCATGCAGGGCCTTCCCCTCTGCCACAAAAAGTCGATAAGCCTGAAGGGTTTGATATTCATGATTTCGATTATCGACCTGAGACACTGCCTGTTGCGGATGACGATATTGTCTGGCGGCATACGGGGCACGATGTTGAGCCGGTGGATTTTCGCGATTATATTCTGACGGTTGAGCGAAAGGATGTAAAACCTACGTATGTAAGCTTACGCGGTAAATCAGTTGAAGAAAAACTCAAGGCTCGTGGATATGATGATGTTATTATTAATGAGAATGGTGGATTAGACTATTCGAAAAGCAAGGCATTATATCATAATCCTGATAGATTGAAGCCAGATGGTACTCCAGTTGAGCCTATAGTAAAAATTAAGTATACAGGGAATTATCCTGATGATTTTGAAGCGGCAAATATGGCTGGATTTGGACAAAAATCCACACCTATGTTAGATGGGGAACGTTATCTTTGGCACCACCTAGATGATTATGATCCAATTACTAATGAAGGTACTATGCAGCTAGTTGTTTCGGATTCACATAATGGGATTCAGCATAAAGGTGGAGTGAGCCAATTCAAGGACACAAATAATGTTAGTGAATATCCATTTAGATTACCCAATAAATAAGGAGCCAATTATATGACAATAGAATTAGTGTTTCCTGAAAAAAGCTTATCTAATGATGAGTTAAATCAATTTGAATTGTTGTTTATAGCTAAATTGCCAGAAGCATTTAAGCGACACTATCTTACCATTAATGGTGGCTTTATTGGTGAAGATTCCAATATAAATTCTTATTTTGGAGGTTTTAACCCTATAAAGTATGGAAAGTTACCTATTGAAAAGCTTATTGAGGATATTGGTGATTTGGATGTAATACTGAATAATAAATCAGTACACTATGAGCAGGGAAGTTTTATACCCTTTGGTTATGATAATGGGGGAAATACCTTGCTTTTATCCCTTAAGAAAGATAGTTATGGCGAAGTTTACTTTCACTCTTATGATGGTTTATTCCAAAAGGAATATAGTAATTTTGAATCTTTTTTGAATGATGTATTTGGAAATGATTATTATTAAGATATATAAAAATAAACTAGTGTCGTAGAATTTTCACTTTATAAATGACTAACTCAGATATGATTCTTTTATAGATTACCAGTCTAGTAAAATATTTTATCATTTGATAAAAAACATTTTTCGTTGACGTTTTAGAAAAAGGTCGAACAGATTTTAGTGAAACTGTATCAGGAGAAATATCTTAATGCGTAGCACCGTAAACAGCAGAAAAATCATTTTAAAAAATGATACGACGAATACTGGTGGTACGGTGCTGACTGCTTCTTCTCTCGCCAAGCAAACTCAAGGCGTAGCTTGTGTGGGTGACTCTGTTTATTGCCCTTCGTGCAAAAAAACAGGCACTATTGTTGAAGGTGATAGCTTAATGAAAATTAATGGTATCCCTGTCGCGTTAGAGGGGTATAAAGTCGTTTGTGGATGTTCTGGAGGGTGCGTGCTTGTCGCGTTAGGTTAAATTATAGTTCGATATCAGTGCTTAGGAAAAAATAAAGTCTAGGTAATGACCACCTTTACGAATATTCGCAAAGGTGGCTAAATGATATTATTCAGTTTGATTTATGCTCTAACTCATCAATATATCCGCATACCACTGCATCATTTCCCTTGTTCCTTCCAAATACTGACCATGATTATAGGTTCCACGAATGGAATTTTTATCTTTATGCACCAATTGAGTTTCAATCCAAGCGCTGTTAAACCCTTTTTCATGCAGGATCGTACTCATGGTGTGGCGGAAACCATGCCCCGTGGCTTTACCATTATACCCCATTCGTTTTAATACCATATTGGCTTCATCACGTATAACGCGGGCGTCAGCAAGAGAAATATCAGGGTAAACACCAATCGATAATTATTTCTTTTTGCTCGTAAAGCAATCAGTAACGGCAACTATTAGGTTTGCTCGGAGTACGCTTACCAGAAGTCTTATGTTCTTTGTTTTAGGCTCATATCTGTCAGGAGTGGTACGCTATAAAATGGTCTTTAAATTATATCGAACAAGCTATGCTTAAATATCAAATATCGTATTGAGTTTGTTTAGGTGGAATAGAAGATAACTTAATCATTATGAGGAACTAAACTAACTGAGGAGACCACTGTAGAAGTGAAATTGGTGCCGGACTCGGAATCGACTTTTTATCATAACGTTATGTATTTAAATTAATTAATTGAATTTGGTTTAATTTATACCCTCAATTGTGCCCTCAGTCCCTAAAATAGTATTTGCCGAGCACCAAAATAGTCTCTTTTTTGAGAATATGATTTCGATTTCTATTAGGAAATAATGATACACCATGATATCGAAAAGGGCAGGAATCCACATGGAGGCCTGTTTATTTGATCCCTTGCAATAATAATGAATGAGATGATTAATATCAATGAAAAATGGCCCAATTTTGATGGGCCGATAAACAAAATAGAAGGGGGATCAGCGGGCAATATCGCGATAAAATACGGCATTACAATCAAAGTCGGCAAAAATTTTTGCCCTGTTTTTAGGATTGGGAGTAAACTGACCAATCGGTTTATCATTGGCGTACACTGCAAATGAGTTCGCTTTTGTTATCGCTTGCGTAAAGAGAGTCCAGGCATTACCTTCACTACGCGTTTTGGTTTCCTCAGGAATGTAATAGACTTCATCGTCGATAACAAAGGCGATATTGTTTGTATCGATAGGATGTTCATCTTGATAAAGATAAACGCCATTATCATATTCCTCATCAGCAGCAATATTACAGGCAAGAATAACACTGAGATGTTTATCATTACTGATGCCGTACTCCATATAGCCTTGTGCGAAGGTTGCCGACCAATAATTGGGGATAGCGAATGCACTTAGTGAGCCGCTCATGAGAACACAGGCTAATAGTATTTTTTTCATCATCATTTAACCTCTACGATGTCGAGAACAATATTGAAGCACTTTGGCGGAATAACCGAGATATTGGCGTTGTTCTTCAGTTAATGATTGTGCTGTATTGATTTTTGATGCTATAAATTGGGCGAGTTTGTCTTCAGGGAATTTTTTAGTCAGAAGAGTGAATGCGCATTCACACTCCTGTTTATTAAAGGCATTACTGTTGTTAACACATTGATGCATAAAAACCTCTTTGGGCGACTCTGAACAACTGGTTATCAGGAATAAGCTTAAAAGAAGCAGATATAAACGAAATAGGTTGCGATTTTTCATTGGATATTCAGCCATAAAAGAATGAGTACACAGGGATTAGCCCGACAAACCAGCCAATGACTTGAGGGCCGATAGCCCAAAAGAGCTTGGCTTGTATCAGCCCTATCGCACCTTCGCGTGTTGTGATGTAATCTGGCATAATCGCGAGTCGTATAGCATTACCGATAAACATGCCCAGCCCTGTTCCTAAGCCCATGACAACGAAAAACTTAATCCCTGCCCAAACACCGTAGATATGACCGGTAGGCGAAATCCAATTATAAACAACGACAATTGCGCTAATGACGAAAGCAATTAGCAGGTATTTAATAAAATAAGATGAGTTCATGTAACCACCTTTTTTAGGATGTAAAATAGCCAACATCAAAAAGGCATGTTGGCTAGGTAAGTTGAGGGTAATCTATAAGGCTGAATGCCAGAGATTAGAATCGGTAAGTCAAACCAAGCATGATGTCATTGGCCTTCACTTTGATTTTTGAGGTGTTTTCCCCATCGCCTACCGCTGTCGTGATGTCGGCTTTTCCAGCATCTAAATAGCGATAACTCAGCCCCATATCCCAATCGTCATTGATGGCATAGTTCACCCCCGCACCGACACTCCAGGCAAAGTTATTGGCGGTATGCGTGTGAGTATCATGCAGAGAGAGTCCTGGAGTATAAGCATCAGCGCGGGTGGTTTTAAAATCCACGGCCGCATAGCCTAGCCCGACAGAGATATACGGCGTGAAATCTGAGCTATTTTTAATGTCGTAGTACCCATTGACCATTAACGTATTGAGTTTGATTTGGTTTTTAATATCACGAGTTTGATGTACGCCATTACGCACACGGTCGCGGATGTTGTAGGTTGAATTCGCTTTATCACGCGCCATAAATTCCAATTCAGCTCGAACAGGGATATCAAACTGATTGGAAAAGTCATAACCTAACGCAAGTCCACCGCCAAATCCCCCCGTACGATGGCTATCCCCATTTTTGGTACCATTATCACCGGCATCAGCATAGCCGCTGTAGACAAATTGCTGACCTGACATTTGCACAATGGATGCGCCCATTTTACCCGTGACATAAATCCCCGTTTTACTGTCATCCGTGTTAGCGAATGCCGGTAATGAAATGCACCCCATTAGGGCAGGAATAATAAACGCTTTTTTCATGATTGATTTCCTTTTAATCAATATCACATTAAGTATGGTTGAATCGCGTTATGTCAGTGGAAGGCATGAAAGATTTGACTCAATCACCTTAATATCACTGACATAAAGATAATTTATCGTGGGATAGTTTAACCTAATTGATCTGTTTTACCTATCAATAATTAAAGTACGATCGATAATATCGATCGTATCTATCAATAAACGGTTATCGATCGTCGCAATCGATCAACTGTTGTTTTGGTGCTTAAATAAGAAAAAGAGTTGATGAGAGAGTGAGTCAAAATGGAAGGGAATAAAATGATGTTTAAAGAATTCTCTCCTTTATTGAATAGGTTGGTATGCTCGATATTATCAAATACTAAAATAAGGGATAAGTCTTTATGTTAGCGCTAACGCCTTATAAAAACGCTATTTACTCATGTTGTCGATATGAAAACCGAACTCAGTTAAGACCCAATGGTTTGATTTGCCGTTCTGATAATTTCATAAGTTCACCATAGATTAAGTATTGCTCATTATCCACAATGGTTATAAGCGTTCACGTCCAGAGAAATGCGTATACATCTGCTCTGTCAGTACCCACAACGCTTTATTAAGCTTAATGTCGCCATCAATCCCATTCACTGAACGCGTGCGAGCACGTTTACCTTTGGCATTTTTGCCCGATAATCCGCCTTTGATTAAATTTTCCTGCAAACGTTGGTAGGTAGTCCACAAATCGTCTTTCTTATCTTCGAAACGCCGAGGTTGTAAGATTTGGGCTTCAGTGATGGGGTGATGCTCTTCACCATAACGGTACGTTAACGCCGCTTGTGCAAAGATATATTGTACCGGGGGAGGTAATAGTAAGGACTGCATTTGCTCACGTTTTTCAGCGATAGCATCAAACGTACCTAACACTTCGTAAGCACCTTCAATCACTTTATCCACAACATTGCCTTTGTGCGGCACGCGCACTTCACCAAAGGTATCGCCACAAACCAGACCATTAGCACAAACTTGACGAAAAAAGCCCGGTAACATTTGATAGCTACTAGAGCCATCATGGCTATTGAGTAAGATAATTTCAGGTACTTGGCTTCCGGTGATTTGGTCATGGCGACGTAGCCGTAACAGGTGTTTGGTGTGCTCTCGACGGCTCATATCCCGAACTCGTGTTTGGCAGGCAAAGAAGGGGTAGAAGCCTTCTTTTTGTAGGCTGTCTAGCAACGTAATAGTGGGAATATAACGGTATCGCTCACTGCGTGATTCATGTTTTTCTTCGGAAAACACACTGGGTACTGTGTGAAATAACTCTTCGATGGTGAGTGGGCGTTCGCGACGAATGCTGTTGGCTGTGCCAAAGCGTGAAGCTAAACGAGTCATAGGGAGCTCCTTTAAATGAGTTAAATTAATTTAAAATTGAAGTAATTAACGATATGTTAGGGGATTGACGAGATGAAAGGTCATTTAGTCAATAAGTTGGAAAATGGCGGAACGTTCTGGGTGTTGCGCCGCATAATCACGCAATTGATAAAAGCGATCGACGAGGGTGTTACTTTCCGTTTGAAATGACCATAAACTGTACATCATCAAACACACGGCAATGCCTGCTGCTTCACAACTGACGTTGGCTTCGTTACCGTTATGTGGGTTGAACAGCGTCAGTGTCTCTTGAGGTAAATAGGGATAAATAAAGGCGCCACCATTGGATAAGGTGCAATATTCCCAATACCCACCCTGATAGTCATCACAAAACTGCCCCATTGTGGTAAAGATGACCACTTCAAAGGTGGTCCAGCCTTTCACGCTTCCGAAGTGATTGAGCCAAAAATCAAGGCGTTGCTCATAGGGGACGAGTGTCATAGCAATAGCGGATTCAGTTGTGTTATTCATTAGTTGATACTCCAAGAAAAAGAGATAAAAAAGCGCCAATCCCGTTAAGGACTGGCGCTGAGAGTGATAAGTAATGAGTTAAGTTAAGAAGCTAAAAGAACAGGCTCCACAAGGATTTAGCGACGGATACGATACTGTTTTTAACGTTGCTAACCGTACTTCTTATCAATGGCGGCAAAGGAATGATATCGATTAAGGCATCCACAATATTACTGACACATTGACTAAAATCGTTACGTGCGGCGTTTTCCACCGATTGGGTCCGGTAAGAGCTGTTCAGTTGCCTAGCTACCCCGCTACTGGCTTGCACCGGTAACGCCTGTATGAGCTGCTCTGCTAATTCAGTCAGTTGATAGTTTTCGATTGCAGATACAACCATCACAGGGTGGTTCGGCTTAAAAGCTGTTACTACGGCTTGTTGTTTCAATTCCAAGTTAGCAGTTTGCTCTGAGGATGGCTGGTGGTTATGTTCATCCCACTGGCGGCAGGGCTCTATTTTATCGGCTTGGTTCAAGATAAACAGAAATCGTTCAGATTGGCAGCCACATTGCTCAGTAAGAAAGCGATAACACTGTTCATCAGAAAACCATGCCCTATCATCGGCTTTGAGTACCCAGATGATTAAATCTAGTTCTGGTAACAAATTACGGTAGAGGCGGTGGTACTCTTTATCCCGTTCGATACTTTCCCCCACGCTGGGTAAATCTACAAAAGTGAGAGTATGGTTGTTCATCGTCATGCTGAAGCGTTGGGCTTGGCGTGTGCAGCCTGAAACATCACTCACAGGTGATAATGACGATTGGAATAGTGCGTTGATTAAGCTGGATTTTCCTGCACCCGTTTTACCCATCAAACCGATGGTGGGGGAGTAATTGATGAGCTGACTGAGTTGGTTAAAAAATGATGTTTTAAATGAAAAGGGAAAGGCTGCGAGAGCCTTCTCCAGTTCAATATGTTGATTCATACAAACTCCTTGAAAATAAAATTATCATTATTCAAGGTGATAATATATATTTGAAATTATTTTAAATTTTTCTTTTTAACTAACAGTATGAGTTCTTCAATGGGATCCCGTGGTAGATCAATTTGATCAATCATCGCCTCGATAATTTCGTTAATATTTTTATTATGATTTTTGGCTATTTTTTTTAATTTTAACATTGATGATTTGGAAATATACGTATTCAGTACAGCCTTATCTTTAACACCATCACGATATTTTTTTTGGCTCCAAGCTTTTCTTGTTTGAGATAGAAAAAGCTTGACTGCTTCTACACTTGAAATAATAGCCCAATAATCAAAACAGGAAATAATCAATTTCCATTTTTCATTTTGAATAAGAACATTAACATCATCATCAACAGCAATATTTGCGCGGATCATCCTCTCGGCTATCCATTTTAATGCTTCATTCTTTCTGGGTAAAAATAAAAAAGGATCGGGGTATTCTTTAGAAACAGAGGAAGCTTTATCTTTCATATAAAAGACTGTCTCATTAAAATCTTTAGGGTTTATAAACAAAACTAAAAAGTCCAAAAAACAAACAATATAATGAAAAGGGATATTCCTGCCTATGATAGGGTTCAAGTTCAAGGGAGAGTAATTATACACGCCAGTCATAATTGATGGATAATCATTTTCTATAAGGTGTTTATTATACGACTTCATGAGAAAGTTTAAGATAACAAATGATATTCTTTCATCCGTTAAAAAAGATAATTGTTCTATTGGGATAATCTTTTTCTCTATCGTTCTGAGATAATAATCAACATTTTTAAATCTATTCCCGACATGCTGATTTAACTCACTAAGTAATGTATACACATTCTTATTCTTTGCCTCAGATATCATTTTATAAAGCTCATTAGGCGACAGTGTTTTTTCTGAAAACATATAGAACAGAACAGCATAATATTGTCTGCACTCCAAATAATTATCATTGACATTTATATTTATCATTTATTCTCCAAGTAGTATTTTTTGCATATGTTTACATAGTATTTTACGTAGTGTTTAAGGTGTCATTGTACTACATAAAAACCCCTATTTATGTGCTAAAACTCACGATAACTGCACTAATTATTATTAGAGTAAAGGCTAATCTTTAGATAAGTTAATATCAGAGTTGACTCTCCTCAAAAAGAAGCGGCTCATTGTGGTTCAAAAACGCGCTGTCACGGGCATCGATGATAAGATAAAGAAAGGCTTTATCGTGTTGGTATAGTATTATTTTAATAAAGATAACCAGCATCATAACCACACCTAAAAGATTAAACATTACCCTGTCACTGACTCACCTATCCATATATTCATCATCTTGGTTAAATGATGAATGCCTATTTTTAACAACATCCCTTCTAGATATGAAATAAAACCAACCACAGGTATTAATCATGTCTAGTTACACCTACAATAAGCATTACATTCAAAAGATAAACCACACTATCCGTAAAGCACTTTTAATTAACAATCGTGTTACTGCTGTTCGAGTTGACTTACGTTTCCCATCTGAAAATATATTTCACTTTAACGATTCGAGGGTCATCACTCGATTCTTTGGATCGTTAAAAGCCAAAATAAATGCTGACCTAAAACGTAAGAATAAAATATGGGAGCGTAACCACATATGCCCGTTATCTTATGTCTGGGTCAGAGAGTTCGGTGAGATAAATAATAAAAAACACTATCATGTTCTTTTGCTGTTAAATAAAGATGTTTATTGGGGGTTAGGTGACTTTGTTAAAACTGAAGGGACGCTCTATGCATTAATACAGCAAGCATGGTGTAGTGCTATTGGTGTGAACTACCCTGCGGAGCGTTATTTAATTCATATTCCAGATAACGCCATAACGTGGCTAGATAATAATAAACCCAATAATGAAAGCACGATATTCGAATTAAACCAGCGCTGTCGTTACTTAGCCAAAGAACATACAAAATATTATGGTGATGGTGAGCGTTCTTTTGGGTGTAGCCGTTAATCTACCAATAAAAAACATGAGGGGGATATCTTTTGGAAGAGAGATATCCCTAAACACTTATCGATATCCCTTCTGCCTTTTAACGTTAAAGACAGGAGTTCAATAATGACTACTCAAGCTATTCCCTTACTAGATGACCAATTCGTTGATATGAAATTTATAACTCGCCTAACCGGTTTGACGGATAAATGGTTTTATAAATTAATCCAAGAGGGGGAGTTTCCCAAACCCATCAAACTGGGGCGTAGCTCTCGCTGGTTAAAGAGTGAAGTAGAGCTATGGCTGCAAGCGCGTCTTGTGGCTTCTCGGGGTTAATCCTTTCGAAGTCAACGTATTCAATTTAACCCAATTAGTTCTACGAATTAATGTATGGAGTACCGAGAGTATGAAAAAGCTGCCCGCTCGTTATGAAGAGTTATTGAGTTATTATCAATGTTGGTTAAATGGGTATACGAAGTTGTCCATTTGCCAAGGGATGTGTCATTCACTCATACAAAACAGTCACTATTTGATGATGTCGTACATTCGTTTTTCGAGTCATGAAGCCTGCCAGGTGGCGGTTATTCCAGCTTGTCTCTATCGACTGGTCTATGGCAAAGCCTACCCTGATAAGCTCACCGAAGAAGAGGATTTAAATCTGAGTTTTCATATCGATGAACGGTTATTACGCTATCACCCGATGTTGGAAGGTATACTGCTCAGTGAATGTGTGCGTCTTAACCAGCATGCCTTTGCGAACAAATTAATCAGTTTATTTCAGCAATTTAATGATCCGGAAATACGCCCGAAATTGGTCTGGTTATGTTGGTATGATTTGCTGTTGGGGTCACCGTTAGACGATTGGAACCATACACTTAAGTTGAAATCCAAAGAACAACTCGTAGAATGGGTGATTGATAGGCAAGCCGAAAATTGGGGATTAACAGCTATCATGGATGAATATGTATTGTTCAGCCGGTCGAGTATTCAATGAGTTGATAATGGGGTAAACTGAGCTTTTCTGTTGAGGCTTAGTATGGCTACCATTTCAGTAAAATGCCGATTCTGTGGGTTAACCGACCCTGTTAAAAAACATGGCACCGGCAATGGAGGTCATCCCCGTTATCGCTGTCAGGCCTGTTGCCGCACTTTTCAACTCGATTATACCTACAACGCTTGTCAGCCCGGCATCAAAGAGCAAGTGGTTGAGTTTGCCATGAATAATGCGGGTATTCGTGACACGGCAAGATCTTTGCATATCAGTATTAATGCAGTCATACGCACTTTAAAAAACTCAACCCTCGGCAGGTAACAACACTCCCTTTACAGAATTTACAGGTTCATATTTTTTATGAAATGGATGAGATATGGTCGTTTGTCGGTAATAAAAAGCGACAACGATGGCTATGGTATGCTTGGTCACCACAGTTAAAACGCATAGTGGTACATGTCTTGGGCTCACGGAGTCGTAAGACTCTGCAAAAATTATTAAGGTTGCTTTCTCAGTTTGATATTCAGTTTTGGTGCACAGACAATTACTGAGCCTATCAGTTATTACCAAGAGGGATCCACTTGATAGGTAAACGAATTACTCAGGGAATAGTACGTCAAAATCTGAATTTAAGAAACCGAATAAAAAGGCTGAACAGAAAAACATTGAGGTGATCATTGGTACTTTCATTGAACATTACATTTAATCAACTCATTGAATACTCGACCATGTCAATACGATATGATTTTTTATAAATTCAAGCCGCCGCACTGGGTGCAAGACTTACGAGTTAGCATATAAAATTTTCTCCGTATTCATGAATATGCAGGTAGAGGGAGATGCTCGATTGATTCAGTATTATTTGGGCTATAAAAATATTCGTCAGACCGTACGCTATCTCACAAGTAATTTAGTTAGATTTAAAGATGTTTGGATTAGCAAATAAGTGAAAATGAG